>NZ_JBWKJV010000116.1:0-5984 GCF_056432045.1 Streptomyces sp. NPDC045701
TCGTTGGTCACCGCGGTGCGCTGGACGTGGTAGCCGGGGAACCAGGCACGCATACCCTCATCGTTAGCGCCCAGCTCGCCCCTGGCCAGCGGCGCGGGCGCCAGGCCCTTGTTCGGCGCGGCGACCAGCACCTCATTGGAATGCTCCTGCACACCCTTCTCCCGGCCCGCGATGATCTGGTCGTTGCCGGAGGCATCCTTCACAAACCCGATCCGCGTCACCAGCTGCAGCGCCGGCTTGGCCGGCTCATCCGCCCACGCCCGGTCCTGCGCGAGGTGCTCCTCGCGGCCGTTGGCACCGGCATTCATCCCCACCACGGTGGTGTGCCCGGTGTTCCACCCCACCGCCAGCGCCCGCCGCCCCTGCCACTGGCCGAACGCCAGCGCCGTCGGGGCGATATAATCGTCCCGCGAATCATCGTTTTTGCCGGTATACGCCTTCCAGTGCACCGTCCCCAGGGACGCGTCCAGCATATAGAGCGACTCGCTCTCGCCCAGCAGGCCCACCGCCAGGCCCGTAGTCCCGTCACCCCGGTCCCCAGAGGCCAGCGACGAAACCACATGGTTCCCTCCCCACGGCGGCTGTGAGCGCGGTCCCGGCGCCTGGCCGACCCTCTCAAGGCCGGTCCCGGCGGAGATGAGACTGATCACCTTCGACGACGTGTTAACCCCCGCTTCACTCGACGTCAGCGCTGCCGAGACCACCTCCTGCCCGTCGGCGGTGCCGGCACTCAGAGCCGAGATGGCATAGACGTAGGGATTCCGGGTCGGAGTGGCATCGGACGCATCCGTGGCCAGTATCTGCCGGCCTTCCGCCTTCACCGACCCGTCCGGGTTCAGCGAATACCTGGATACGACACTGCTGAGGCCTTCCCTGCCCGCGACGTAAAGGTAACGCCCATGGGCTGCGAGCTTCATCTGCTGCAGACCGTAGGCACCGGACAGCTTGCTCCACCCGCCAAACGCATCAAGAGCCCACGCTGAGCCGGAAACCGCTGACTTCGCCAGAAGCGCACCACCCCGCGCAGGGTCATAGACGTGGAGGTAACCGCCGGTGAGAGTGACGCGCTGCTCATACCCCTTACCGAGGAAGTCGCCGGCCACCTCCTCCCGCCGCAGCTCGGGAACCGCCAGCCCGTCCGGCACACCGGCACCAGCGGCCGATACGGAGCCGACCGCCCCGTTCTTCTCCCCCTCCTGCGCATAGGCCGGCACCGCTGCACCGGTGCCGAGCAACGTTGTGCCCAGCAGCGTCGCGAGGGCGAGGTTCATCCTGTTTTTGCGCCGCATTTCCATACCCCTGCTCCGCTGTCGGTGGCCGTGGAGGCTTCCAGACCAGTCAAGCCGCCGCACACCGGCCAGCGCAGTCCCACTATCGTGCCCAGCACTGTCCCCACAACGCTGGCCACAGGGGGAAGACCCGCCAGGCCGATCGGCCGGCTCTGGACAACGGCTGCCCCACCAGCAAGCCCCCGCACGACCGCGCGCGCAGCGCACTCTACCGCCCGCCCCGGCTTCCCGGGCGCCCGCAGAACCGCCTCGCTAGGCCTCACCAGCCCCGGCTCGGCAAGGGAACTGGCGCAACGATTGCCCCGTCACGGCCGGCAGGCTGGACCCCGCGCATTAGGCCAGACACCGCCCACGACGCGGCCGCGGTCACGGCCGGCCAGCTTCGTGACTCGTCGAGCGGCTGGTCGGCGCCGGGCAGTGGAAGACCGGAGATCCCGGGATCCTGGTCGTCATGGACTCCGGCTATGACGCCGCCTGCCTGTCGCATGCACTGACGGACCTGCCCGTCGTGCTGCTCGGCCGTCTGCGCCCGGACCGGGTGATGCTCCGCGACCCGCCCGGCCCACTCCGGGCCAGGGGTGGCCGCCCGCGCCGGCATGGTGGTGTTCTGGCCCGACCTGACACAACCCCGAGGCGACCACGTCCACGGACACCACCCGCTACGGCCCCGCCGGGGCGAGGGCCTGGGACCGGATGCACCCACGGCTCACCCACCGCGGTCCCTGGCTGAAGCAGTCGAAAGATCACCCCTGTCCGCAGGCTGCATCTGCCACAGGCGCCTTCGCCGCGCCCAATCCAGGCCCCCGGCTGGTCACAGGAGCTCTGCTGCGATGGAAGACACCGATCCCTGCAGCCCCAGACTCGGCGCCCCCCTTCATCCCTCCGAAGGGAGGGTTCCGGGCGGCAGAGAGGGCCCCTATCGTGTCTCGGGCAGAGGGCAAGTCTCCCGAGTGCGCAGTGCGTTTCCATCAGGATGCTGAAAAGGGGGAGGGTTCTGGTGATCCGTCAAACGATCCAAACAGTAGGTGTGTGCCTGGCCTTATTGTTGGTTGTCTTGTCCGCACCGGCCGGAATGGCGGTCGATGCCTCTGCCGATCCGCAGGCCGCACCGGCAGGTACGTCGCTCCTCGACCGCTGGGGTGACCGGCGGCTCGACGAGGTCAGCATGCTGACCACTCACAACTCGTTCACGAATTACCAGGAAGCACGCTGGTCGTCCGCCAATCAGGCAGAGTCGGTACGTGAACAACTGGAGGCGGGAGTTCGTGGACTCAGCCTCGACCTGCACTGGTACGAGTACAGCAGTTGGCTCTGCATCATCAGCTTTGGTAGCGACTGCTATCCCAGCGGCACGTATCTGTGCCACGGCGGCTGCAAGACATTCGCTGGTGCGACCTACGCGCTGCCACGCCAGTCCTTCCACCAGACAATGCAAGCTATTGTGGACTTCCTCCGTACTCATCCGCAAGAGGTTGTGACTGTCTTTTTGGAAGACTATGTCAGCGCCGACAGGCTCGAGCGGTCGCTGAACAAAGTGAACGGCTTGCAGGAGCTGGTGTTCCGGCCCGATGAGTGGCATGTGAGGGAACACGGTTGGCCACTCATCAAGGACATGGTGACGGCCGACAAGAGGTTGCTGCTATTTTCCAGTAAAGGCGACCGCGAACACTTGGGTGTCATGTTCGACCAGGCATGGACGGTAATGAACCACTGGAGTATCGGAGACACCGGTAGCAATTTGGCTTGCGTGAGCAGGTGGCCGAACCTGCCACTGAACCAGCAGGAGCCCGCCTTCCGCCGACTCTTTATGATGAGTCATCACCGAAACGTCCCGACCGCCTTCACCGCCCGGGCGGATAATGGCGTCAAGTTGCGTAACCGCATCGCGCAGCACTGCCGTCCGGCGGCAGGCGGACGCGACCCTAACTACATCTCTGTCGACTTTCACAGCAAGTCCGACGGGAGCGGCCACACACCACGGTCGATCGTGGCGGAACTCAACGCCCGGCTCCGGCGATAGACTGAGTCGGTTGGGGCTGACACGGGCTTGCGGAAGATCCGCCAGGCTGTGAGCCGCGCGAAGGCCCGTTCCACAGGTGAGCGGAGCCGGGCGTGTGCCCGGTTGACGGACTTTTCCTTCACGGTGAGTCCGCGGCGTGGGTCGCTTGACCGGGGTCGCGACTGTTCCGCCGGCGCCCTGGCAGGCCTTGTCCGTGAGGGCAGGGATCTTCAGTCGTTCACAGATTGTGACCACGATGTCATGGGTCCGGGCGGCGGTGATGGAGTCAGCTGCCCGGGGCGGGGCCCCCGGCGTCTCCCCGGACCGGACCGTCCGGCGTGCCGTCGATGAAGGTATGCAGGCCGGGGTCGGACAGCACCCCGGCCACCTCCTCGGCGTGCTCGACTGGCAGGAGAAGTAGGTCCAGCTGACCGGTGCGGATGGCTTCGGGCTTGAGGATGATCACGCTGCCTCCGGGGTGGGACGTTCGACGAGTATCCCGCGCTCGAAGCGGCCACCGGCTCGGACCAGGCCAACGAGGCGGGGCGCGTTCACGGCACGCCACCGGTGCTGTGCGGACTCGACCCGTTTGAACACCATGGCCAGAGCGCCCGCCCTGCTGCCGGCTCCCCTGGTGATCTCCGTCCGCAGCCGGACGGTGGCGAAGGTCGACTCGATGGGGGTTGGCGGTTCACAGGTGGATCCAGCGTTCGGCCGGAAAGTCGTAGAGTCCAGCAACTCGTTCCGGTCGTCGATGATCCCCCCACTGAACCCATCCTCACAGTCGAAACAGCTTCCACTGCGGCCGGCGGGTCTTCCCGAACACGCCGGACATGTCAAGCGTCAGGAGAATGGGCTTCATGATTCAGCGGTGTCCACTACATGGGTGACAGGGGCAGTCCTGCGATCAGGCGTTATTTTCGTGAGCGATACCGGCTGATCGGTGGTTGCTTTCCGCCCGGAATGTAGGAGACTGGAAGGGGAAATGAAAAATCCTGCACAAAAACGGAAGAGGGGTGACGGGGCGTGGCTGTCTGTCGTGCGGCACACCCCCTTCACGTGGCTAGGGCAACTCGCCTTTGAGCCGACAGTCGCGGAGATCTTCCACCTGTCCACAAACGCCTGTATCTAATTCGAGGCATAGGGAGCAGTATGGTGATAAATCTTAAACGAATACGAATCGTGTCGACTGCAGGCGTGGTGGCCATCCTGCTAGGTGCCCTCACGTCCACGGCGCACGCTGTATCAGCCCCCGTCTTCTCATCGCAGGCAGTTACTAACGACTTTGGATCGACCGATTGTCCTTGGGAATGCAAGGGGTTTACCATTGAAAATCTGACCAATGAGGAGATGACGCTCACGAATGTGCGCGAGGTAGCCGGAGGGGACTACGTCTACGACGTTCGCTCGGCTCTGACAATTCCTGCGCATGGCAAGGGGTATTTTAAGGCTTTCAGGGAAAACCTTGGACCCTCCTCAGAGGCCATTGCCCTCGACTATAGTGACGGAAAGGGTGGCAGGTATAGCTTCGTGCCAGAATCCAGCATTTATCGCCATTCTTACGCGTACCGCTCAGACACAGCAAATATGGTGGGCTATAGCGATGACAAGCGCACATTCTATGTCTACGCGCCGGTAGGTTAGAGGGTGTCTGACGTGGGGTGACGTCTGTGCGGCATGATGCTGGTCGGGGTGTTGTTCCTGAAGGTTTGTTGGAGCTGGCCGCCCCATTGCCGCCGTCGTTCAAGTCCCGTCCGCGGGGCGGCGGACGTCGGGTATTCAGCCGGGCGAGCGGGTCTGACTTGGAGTTAGCGAAAGGTGCCCCGTGTGTGATCGGTTTGTTGGGTCTGCCCTCGCTGCGAGGGTGGATTTGGCAGTCCGGTACGCATGACGCGTGCGCAACTGACGGACGATGAGTGGGGATTGGTCGAGCCGTACGTGCCGATCGGCGAGTACGGCCCGTGCCCCGAGCGGCTGCGGCAGCAGTTCGGGAGCGTGATTTGGAAGTTCCGCTCGGGAGCGCAGTGGCGGGAGATACCGGACCGGTCCGGCGCCTGGCCGACCGTGCACAACGGGCCTTGACCCCGAATCCTGGACACGGTTTATGCGGCTTGGGCCAGCGTAGTTGATGTTGTTCGGAGTGCTGTTTCGTAGGCGGGGGGCTGCGGTGTCCGAGGCGGGAGTGACGGCGTCGGGTGTGGGGTAGCGGTGGAGCCATCGGAAGGCGTCGAGGCGGGCCTCGCGCTCGCTGGACCAGGTTTTTCTGCCCTGGAGCGTCTCGCGTGTGAACGTCGCGTTGAAGGACCGGGCGAGTGCGTTGTCCGCGCTGGACCCGATCGCTCCCATGCTTTGGATCACCCCTGCTGGCCTGCAGGCTCCGGTGAATGCCCGGCTCTTGTACTGGGCGAGTTCAACCGGTCGTTGCAACACCGGGCTGTTGTAGTGAGCGTAGCTGCTCGGCGAAGACCTCGGCGGGGGTCTTCCAACCGAGGATCTTGCGGGGCCGGTTATTGATCGCGAGGGCGACGGCTTCGAGGTCCTCGGCCGACCACCGGGACAGATCAGTGCCCTTCGGTGCCTCTGTGTTTGTCAAGCCGCATGGGGTGGTGGCGTAGGCTCGCTTCTGGCGGGTCCAGGAAGTGACTTGTCCGAAGAGTTGGCCGTCGGGGCTGGGCCGGCCGCGCTGGATTCTGTAG
>NZ_JBWKJV010000117.1:0-5929 GCF_056432045.1 Streptomyces sp. NPDC045701
ACGGCACCCGGATCGACCTCCAGGACCAGTTCACCCTCACCCTCGACGAACTACGCCAGGCCCACGAAGCCACCATCCCCGGCCTCCTCGCCTGACACGTCGATCGAAAAGCCCCTGTCGGATCTCACGGTCCCGGCAGGGGCCTTTTCGTCTCACCGCTTGCACGGTATTACGTAACTACGTATCTTCGACAGCATGGAGCTGGAAAAGCGCGTCGCCGAACTGGAGCGCCGCCTCGCGGTGCTGGAGACCGCGGTACTGGAGACGGCGGCGCCGGAAACCCCGCAGGCGGGCGACGGCCGTGCCGCGCCCCCGGCCGGCGGGGGCGACTTCTGGGCCCTGGACGGGCTCAAGTCGCGGCTCACCGAGGCGGGCGCGACAGACGGCGGGGTGCTGTTCACCGGAGCCGTGACGCTGCCGACCGGGGAACGGTACGAGTGGCAGTACGGCGCCCTCGCCGAAGAGCAACTGGGCGGTGACTGGGCCGAGGCCGCCGAGCCCTTCGCGGCGCTCGGCCACCCGGTCCGCCTCCGGCTCCTGCGCGAGATCCTCGGCGGCCGGCGCACCGCCGCCGAGCTGGCCGCGCTCGAAGAGAGCGGCACGACCGGCCAGATCTACCACCACCTGCGCCAACTGACCGGCGCCGGCTGGCTCCACACCGCCGGGCGCGGCCGGTACGAGGTCCCGCCGGGCCGCGTGGTGCCGCTGCTCGTGGCGCTGGCCACGGCCCGGCCGTAACCGACCACGGGGGAACAGCATGTCCGTACGAAAGTCCGCCGCGATACTCGTCCGCGTCCTGTGGGGGGTCTTCATCGTCCAGGCGGTCGTCTCGCCCTTCGTCGACCCGCCCTACGACTACTGGCTCGGCTGGCTGCCGCTCCTGGCCGCCGTCGCCATCCGTATCGCCCTGAACCGCACGGACAAGCGCGGGACCCCGGCGGAGACCCGGGACGCGGTCGAGGTGGACCCGCCCGTCACCGGGACCTGGAGCGCCCTGAACAGCCCGGCCGACAAGGTGCCGAGCCACGGCACGCACGCCCTGGGCCAGACGTACGCCATCGACATCGTCGCCGCGTCCGCGGAACGCCCGAGGCCGGGCTTCGCGTGGCTGTGGCCCGTCGCCCGGCGCAACGGCGACTTCCCGGCCTTCGGCGCTCCGCTGCTCGCGGTCGCGGACGCCACCGTCGTACACGCCGAGGACCGCCTGCGCGACCACCTCAGCCGCAACTCGCTGCCCGCCCTGGCGTACTTCTTCTTCGTGGAGGGCCTCTTCCGCACCTTCGGAGGGGCGCGCCACATCGTCGGCAACCACGTGGTGCTGGACCTCGGTGGCGGTACGTACGCGATGTACGCCCACCTGCGGCGCGGCTCGCTGCGCGTACGCACGGGCGACCGGGTCGCCGCCGGTCAGCCGCTCGCGAGCTGCGGCAACTCGGGCAACTCCACCGAGCCGCACCTGCACTTCCAGCTGATGGACGGCCTCGATCCGCGCACCGCCCACGGTGTCCCGTTCACCTGGCGCGGCGTGGGCGTGCCGGCGGGCGGCGAGACGTTCACGGCGGAGAGCGCGAAAGTCTAGGTCGTGTTCGGGAAAGTCTCGCCCGGCCCGCGTCGTCCCGCACGCGGGCTCGCGGACGCAGATGCCCGGACACTCCCTAGCCCGGCGCGTCCCAGAAGGCGTCCGTCTGGTCGATGTCCTCGACGCACTCGTCGACGTCGCTGATCTTGCCGCCGACGATCGTGAAGAGGAGGCCGCCCCTCATCTCGATCCCCCGGTCCTCCCGCTCGGCGTACCACTTGTGGGCCGTGACGGCGTGCCCGCGCCCGTCGACGAAGACCCCGTCGAGGTCGACGCGCAGGGACCCACCGGTCAGCTCGAAGAGCCTGCCGAACAGGGACAGGACGTTGTCACGGCCCTTGAAGTGGCCGGAGACCTGACTGGAGCCCGGCAGGTGGTAGGCACAGTCCGACATCATCAGGGAGCCGAGGGTCGCCATGTCGCCCTTGCCGAAGGCTTCGTAGCCCCGGCGGACCAGGGCACTGTCCGGGTGTTCGCTCATGGCCGTCCCGCCTTTCGTACCCGTCATCGCCGTTCACTCCCATCGTCCGCCCGGAGTCCACCCCGTGCCACGCGGCGGCGGGCTAACCTCGCCCCATGCCACCGGTGAGCAAGCGCACCCAGCGAACCCGCAGTTACGACCCGGCCAGGATCCGGGCCGCCGTGCTCGCGCAGTTCGACCACGTACGCCAAGGGGTCCTCACCCTCACGCCCGAGCAGCTCGGGCAGCCGACCAGACTGGGGGAGTGGACGGTCCGCGAACTGGCCGCGCACGTCACCATGGCGATGCGGTCGGTCATCCGCGGGGTGGACGCGCCCGCGCCGCCCACCCGCGACCTGACCCTGCTGGAATGGCCGCTCGCCACCCGGCGGTACGCCGGGGACGTCGACCACGACACCCGGGAGATCGCCGAGGCCGGCGCGCAGGACCCGGCCGCCCTCGCCGCGCTGTACGAGGAGACCGCGCGGGGGCTCGCCGGCGCCCTGGAGGCCCCGGACGACCGCCTGATCGTCACGCGTTTCGGGGGCGTGCGCCTGGCCGACTTCGTGGTCACCCGGACCGTCGAGCTGATCGTCCACACCGACGACCTGAACGACGCGACCGGGCTCGCCGTCCCGTACGAGCGCCAGGCCCTGGCCGCCTGCACCCGGCTGCTGGCCGACGCGCTGGCCGGCAAGGCGCCGGGCGGTTCGGTGGAGGTGCGGGTGCCGCCGTACGCGGTGGTGCAGTGCGTCGAGGGGCCCCGGCACACGCGCGGTACGCCGCCGAACGTGGTGGAGGCCGAGCCGCTGGCCTGGGTGCGGCTCGCCACGGGACGCATGTCCTGGGCGGACGCCCTGTCCACGGCGCAGGTCCGCGCCAGCGGCGAACGGGCGGACCTGACGGCCCACCTCCCGGTCCTCGGCTGACCCGGCCCGCCCCGGCCGGACCCTCCGCCGCCCCCGGCCCCTCCGCGCACCCCGGCCCCCGGACGGCCCAGTGACGGAACCGGGGCCGCGCCCGGTCCGTCCCATCACCATGCCGACCATGCCGAAGAAGCAGTCGTACGCCACGGGGGCCGCCGCCCTCGCCCCGCTCCTCGCCCTCGCCCTCACCGCCTGCGGCACCCAGTCCGGGGACGGATCGGGCGCGGGCGACGGCAGCACCTCCGTACGACCCGACGTGCCGGTCACCGGTGTGCACTGGACCGTCGAGAGCGTCACCGTCGACGGCCGGAAGACCGCCGCCCCGGCCGGCGCGCACGTCCGGATCGACAGCAAGGGGCAGGCCAGGGGGAACTTCGGCTGCAACCACTTCGACGCCCGGGCCACCGTCGAGGGCGACACGGTCACCCTCAGCGACACAGGAACGACCGAGATCGGCTGTCCCGAGCCGCTCCAGAGCTTCGAGGACGCGCTGAAGTCGGTTCTCACCGGCACGTTGAAGGCCACACTGAAGGACGGCCGGCTGACGCTGACCACCGCCGGCGGGGACACCGTCCGGCTCGGCGAGCAGCCCCCGGCGCCACTCGCCGGCACCAAGTGGACCGTGAACTCGCTGGTCTCCGGGCAGGCCGTGACCTCTCTGCCGGCCGGCACCGAGGGCAAGGCGTCGTTCGTCTTCGGCAAGGACGACTCCGTACGCGGCACCCTGGGCTGCAACCAGTTCAGCGCCGCCGTCACCACCGACGGCTCCACGATGACGTTCGGCCGTGTGACCACGACGCGCAGGCTGTGCGCCGGACCGCAGATGGAGCTGGAGCAAGCCCTGCTCAAGACCATGAAGGGCAAGGTCCGGTACGCGATCGACCACCGCAGCCTGACGGTCACCGCCACCGGTGGGACCGGCTTCGCGGCGGGCGCGGAAAACCGGACGACAACCGCTCCCGCCGAGCAGTAGCATCCGGCCCGCTGCGAGGTCCGTCACACCGCCCGCGCCCGGCGGCGGCCGTCCCGCTCCCGGCCGGTCGGCGGGCGGATCCTCCGACGGTCCGCCGGGCGTCCCCGGCCGAGCCCCGAGCGACCCGGCTCAGCCCCAGGTCAGCGCTTGATCGGCGGTCGGCCACCGGTCGGTCGGGGCCTGACCGGCGGTGGTGGGACGAACCCGTCGGCGGCGGCGCGACCGGAACCGCCGCTTCCCCGTACCGCACCCCGGACCGTCCCCAATTCGGACCAGTGGTCGATCTCGCCTACACTCGGTGGCGTGCCACGTGGTGACGGTCGACTCAATCACGATCTGCTTCCCGGCGAAAAGGGCCCCCAGGACGCTTGTGGCGTCTTCGGTGTCTGGGCTCCGGGTGAAGAGGTCGCAAAGCTCACGTACTTCGGGCTCTACGCCCTCCAGCATCGGGGCCAGGAATCCGCGGGAATCGCGGTCAGCAACGGCTCCCAGATCCTCGTCTTCAAGGACATGGGACTGGTTTCCCAGGTCTTCGACGAGACCTCTCTCGGTTCCCTCCAGGGTCACATCGCGGTCGGTCACGCCCGCTACTCGACCACCGGCGCCTCCGTGTGGGAGAACGCGCAGCCGACGTTCCGGGCCACCGCCCACGGCTCGATCGCGCTCGGCCACAACGGCAACCTGGTCAACACGGCCCAGCTCGCCGAGATGGTCGCCGACCTCCCCAAGACGGACGGCCGCGCCACACAGGTGGCGGCCACCAACGACACCGACCTCGTCACCGCGCTCCTCGCGGGTCAGGTCGACGACGACGGCAAGCCGCTGACCATCGAGGAAGCCGCCGCCAAGGTGCTCCCCGAGGCCCGGGGCGCCTTCTCCCTCGTCTTCATGGACGAGCACACCCTCTACGCCGCCCGTGACCCGCAGGGCATCCGCCCGCTGGTGCTGGGCCGCCTGGAGCGCGGCTGGGTCGTCGCCTCCGAGTCCGCCGCCCTCGACATCTGCGGTGCCGCCTACGTCCGCGAGGTCGAGCCGGGCGAGATGATCGCGATCGACGAGAACGGCATCCGCACCTCGCGATTCGCGGAAGCGAAGCCCAAGGGCTGTGTCTTCGAGTACGTGTACCTGGCGCGCCCCGACACCGACATCGCCGGCCGGAACGTGTACCTCTCCCGGGTGGAGATGGGCCGCAAGCTGGCCAAGGAAGCACCGGTCGACGCCGATCTCGTCATAGCGACGCCCGAATCCGGCACGCCCGCCGCGATCGGTTACGCGGAGGCCAGCGGCATCCCGTTCGGTGCCGGCCTGGTGAAGAACGCGTACGTCGGCAGGACCTTCATCCAGCCGTCCCAGACCATCCGCCAGCTGGGCATCCGCCTCAAGCTGAACCCGCTGAAGGAAGTCATCAAGGGCAAGCGCCTGGTGGTGGTGGACGACTCGATCGTCCGCGGCAACACCCAGCGCGCGCTGGTCCGGATGCTCCGCGAGGCCGGGGCCGCCGAGGTCCACATCCGGATCTCCTCCCCGCCCGTGAAGTGGCCCTGCTTCTTCGGTATCGACTTCGCCACCCGGGCCGAGCTGATCGCCAACGGCATGACGGTCGAGGAGATCGGCAAGTCGCTCGGCGCCGACTCCCTCTCGTACATCTCCATCGACGGCATGATCGAGGCCACCACCATCGAGAAGCAGAAGCTGTGCCGAGCCTGCTTCGACGGTGAGTACCCGATGGAACTGCCGGACCCCGAGCTGCTCGGCAAGCAGCTCCTGGAGACCGAGCTGGCCGCCGGACCGGCCGCCACGGCCGCGGCCGACGCCCTCCGTCGCCCGTAGGACCACCCGCAATCCCTGCAGTACGACACGAAAGTTCTCACAGTCATGTCTGAGACTGAGACCACCGGTGCCAGCTACGCGGCTGCGGGCGTCGACATCGAGGCGGGCGACCGCGCCGTCGAGCTGATGAAGGAGTGGGTGAAGAAGACGCGGCGTCCCGA
>NZ_JBWKJV010000118.1:0-5686 GCF_056432045.1 Streptomyces sp. NPDC045701
CGCGCGCCCTTCTACATCGGCAACCACTTCGAGCAGTGGAACGGCGGCATCTACATGGACGCCGTCGAAGAGGCGCTCAAGGGCATGGCCGGGAAAAAGGATGTACGGCTGGTGTCCTTCAGGCAGTTCACCGACTGGCTCGACGTGCAGGATCCGAAGATCCTGGACAAGCTCCGCACCCTGGAGGTCGGCCAGTCCCCGGCAGGCGGCTGGAACGCCTTCCTCAAGGCCGGGGCACAGCGGTGAGGCCCGGGGTACGTTCCGGCGCGGTGCGCCTTCGCAGCCGGTCCGGTGAGCATGTGCCGTCCGGGGGGTGCTGGCCGGGGCGTGGTGAAGCGGGCGGAGGGGGTAACCGCACAGCATCGGCGAGCAGCCTGCGCCGCTGGCCCGGCTTGCGGTGCCGCGGCGCGTGCGAGCGCCCGGCGCCCTGGGCCGCCCCTGCGGCTTCGCGCGCGCGTCTGTGCGGTGTTCCGGTCATGGCATTGCGGTTTTGCCGTGGCGGGCCAGGTGACGGACAGGCATGACGCGCGGAGACCTCACCGATGAGGAGTGGGGATGGGTTGAGCCCTGTCTTCCCCCCAGCTCGGCGCCTGCACGGCAGCAGTTCAACGGGGTGATATGGCGGTTCCACACAGACCGGCCGTGGCGGGAACTTCCTGAGCAGTACGGTTCGTGGTCCACCGTCTATGACCGGTTCCGGCTGTGGGCCGAAGCGGGGGTGTTCCAGACCGTGCTGGGGGTCACCATCACCTGGCTCGGCGGCCAGGGCGGCCGGACACCTCAGGGACAGGCCCCCGTGGACGCCGGCACCTCCCCTTCTCACCACCAGGCTGTGATGAGAGGCATAGACTTCCATCTGCTGCAGGCTCTGAGGAAGGCGGCTGCCGAGGAACGCAGGTTGCGCGAACGCAGCAGGTAGAGCCGGGCCGGGGGGAAGGAGGCTCAGACGAATACTCCGGAGCGGTCACAGGACTGCCCGGCCGGTGCAGCGGCGCGGGAGGCCCTCAGCCGGGCTGCGCTGCGTCACCGTCTGCGGATGTCGTTTCGCTGTGGGGTGGCGTGTCCCTTGAGCGTGCCGCCTGCCCCGGCGCAGGCTTTGCCGGCGAGCACGGGAATCCGCAGACTTTCACGGGCGTGACAATGCGCTGGGTGCGGGCACTTCCCCTCTCACCTCTGGATGCAGCTTCCACACCTTGGCCGGGGGGAGATTGGCCCAGACCGTCCGGGAGCTCCCGTGATGTTTCTGGTGGTAGGAGGCCAGCACTTTTGCAACGCCGCGGTGGCGTGCCAGCTCTGCGGCCGAACAGAACAGGGCGCGTGCCGTGCGGGTCCCGCGGTAGGAGAAGTATGTGAGTACCCCGGTCGGGTGCAGCATGGCCAGGAACCGGTTCATGAGTGCCTGCACCTGCCCGGGTTTGAAGTTGGCGAACGGCAGGCTGGAGATGATCAGGTCATAGCGCCCGTCGCTCACAAAGTGCTCTATCCGCGTCTGATGAACACGTGCCCGCTCGACGGCGGTGTGCGACAGGTGGGGGTGTGTCTCGATCAGGTGACGCAGGCCTGCCGCGAATCGCGGGTTCGTCTCGACCACGTCGAGATGGCTTCCTGGCCCGAGCAGTGGTATCAGCGCCCGCGTCACGGCCCCGGTCCCTGCTCCGACTTCGAGCACGGTCAGGGCGCGCCTGGCGTGCTCGTGCGCAGGTTCGGCCAGCAGCGCACTCAGCCGCCGGCTGCTGGGCAGCATCGCTCCGGTCGTGCGCGGATCACGTGCAGCTTCAACGAGGAATTGCCGGCCCCCTTTCTGGCGCTCAGGAAGGCGGCGTCCGCGGAAGGGGGTGCTTCGTTCTTCCATGCCCCGACGCTACGACCGCGCCGGCTGGAGCGGTTCCCCCAAGTGAAGGTCTGAAGAGATAGTCGGCTGGGCCCGTGTGCGCTGCAAGGCTGGGGGGTTATCAGTCATGCACTAAAGCGGGCCGGGAGGTGGCGCTTTCGTGGGTCTGGGCTCACATGAGTATGGCCTTGCCCCATACCCTGACAGTGTCGAGCTGTTCAGAGAGGGGCAAGGCCGTGCCATCTGGTGCTACCCCGGACCCGTACGCCGATCCGCTGGTCTTCGGCCATCGGCCAGAGGATGCAAATCCTCCGCGAGCGCCGCGGCATGAGCCGCGTCGTGCTGGCCGGCCTGCCCGGGCGGTCGCCCGCTTGGGTGAAGCCGGTGGAGAAGGGCCAGATCCAGGCGCCCGGCGCCGGCACCGTTCTCCGCATCGCCGAGGCGCTGCGCGTGCGCGGCCTCGCCGACCTGACAGGCCGCCCGGATATACACGTTGACCTTTCATCGGCCCTGGACACCCGAGGCTGGCAGCCGTACGGGCCGGCCGTGGACGCCCTGCCGCTGACGACGGCCATACAGGCGCCACCGGTTGAGGACCTCCGGGCCCGGCTTGCGCGCGCCTGGTCGGCACGCCACTCCTCGCCGGACCACCGCGACGTGGTCGGCTCGCTGCTGCCGGGCCTGATCCGGGACGCACAGCTCGCCGTACGGCAGGCGGAACGTCCGGCGGACTGGCGGGCGGCGCAGTTGATCCTCTCTGAGGTGTACTCGCTGGCGCAGTTCTTCGTGGCGTACCAGCCGGATTCGCCGCTGCTGTGGCGGGTCGCGGAGCGGAGCATGATGGCGGCGCAGCAGTCGGGCGACCCGCACGCGGCCGGGGTGTCCGCCTGGCTGCTGGCGCAGGCTCACCGCGACTCGGGCCCCGGGCACTTCGACCCGGCGGACGCGGTCACGCACGAGACATTGGCCTACCTGGAACCGCTGCTGCCGGACGCGAGCGACGATGTCCTCGCCATCGCGGGGGCCTTGACGGTCGAGGCCGGGTACACGGCGGCCCGGCGGGGCGACACGGGTACGGCGTGGCGGTTCTGGGGCACCGCCCGGGAGATGGCGGACCGCCTGCCGCAGGACTACTACCACCCGGTGACGTCCTTCTCGCGGGCCATCATCGGCGCGCACGCGGTGACGGTCGCGGTCGAGCTGCATGCCGGCTCGCAGGCGGCCCGCGCGGACGCGGCGACCATCCCGTCCCGGCCGCGCCGTGCCCGGCACCGTATCGAGGAGGCGCGCGGGTTCCCGCTTGACGGGCAGCCGGACGTCGCGCTGGCGCAGGCGCACGAGGCGGCTCCGGAGACGATCCGCTACAACGGCTACGCGCGGTCGATCATCCTGGAGGAGACGGAGTCCCGGGTAGCGACCCGGCGTCAGCGGGCGTCGGACCTCGCGGTGAAGGCCGGCCTGCTGGCCGCGTAGCGAGGGGTATGGATTCCTGCCCGTCTGCCCAGCGGGGCCGCCCTTACGGTCAGTGTGAGACGGATCACTGAACAGAAGGAGCGGCCCCGTGCGCCCGTGCACCTACTGCGACAAGCCGGACCCGGACGTGTGCGTCCGGTCCGTGGCGCCCAGCAGCGGGCCGGACCGCCCGGTGTACGCGCACCGGCCCTGCGCCAAGAAGCGGGGTGTCCGGCCGCTGTACGTGCTGCTGCCCGACGTCCATGGGGCGAAGTGACCGGCCGGTGCGCCCAATGCGGCACGAGGCAGACGCTCCGCGTCGTGAACGTGAAGGACGGGAGGAACGTCCTCGCCTGCCGGGAACATGCCTCCGCGCTTGCCGCCCCGCCCGGTGACGCCCTCGCCGCTCTGGCCTGGTACCAGGACCAGCGCCGCCGCGGCCCGCAACCGTGACCCGCGGCACACGGACGGGTGACGTGCGCCCGCGCGCACCGCCCCGCCCCGCGCGCCCCGTAGGGTGCCCACGTGACTGACTTCGCCGATGAGGCACGCACCCGAGCGGCCCGCCTGATCCGCATGGCAGCCACCGACGACCCCCGGCTGCACGGCCGTCTACTCCACTACGCGGCCAGCACCCCCGACCCGCCCCTTATGGGCCCAGACGGGATCCAGACGACCGGCTGCCCACAGTGCCAGCGCACCATGTGGCGACAGCGGGATCTGTGGGTGTGCGCCTCGTGTGGCCACGTCAAGGACGCCCCATGATCTGCCCCCACTGCACGACCCCCATGTACGTGGACGCCGGCCGCTGGTGGTGCACCTCCTGCCCGCGGTACGCCGATCCTGGTGACACCCCGGCGGACATCGAGCGGCACGAGGCGGGCCGGCTGCGTGCCCTCGCGCTGATCGATGTAGCGCTCGGTGAGCGGGCCGTGCAGCGGGAGGCGGATCGTCAGATCCTCTCCAAGATGGAGTCCACCATGGGACAGCTCATCCAGACCCGCGGCTGCTCGAAGTGCGGCGGCACCATGTACAAGATCGTCGAGACGGACGGGAACGGCGACCCCAGCAACGAGTCCCTGTACTGCTGCAACAGCTGCGGCCACATGGAGGGCTGACCCCTCCGACCGCCCCGGCCGGCCGTTGTCCCCGTCGCGGCCGGCCGGGGCTCACCGTACGAGGCGGGCGCGGGGTACGCCGATCGCGTCGGCGATGAGGATGAGAGTGTCGAGGAGTGCCGGAGCTGTGCGCCTGCTCGATCCGGTTGTACGTCGGCCGGTCCATGCCGCACCGGTTCGCGACTTCCTCCTGCGTGAGGTTTGCGGGCGCGCGGCGCGGATCTGGTCGCCGATGGCCCGGCGGCGGGCGAATACACAGGCGGGCGGCAGGGTGGAGCGCGGCACCGTCTCACGCTCACGGACCAAGATTGAACATTCTGTGGGCAAAACCTGCTTTGCGGTGCGGGGTACAAGAGACGGGAACGACTCACTCCCCTTACCCCCGACGCACCAGTCATCCCTGTCTCCGCTCACACAGAGCCGAGCCCCTGCCAATTAAACCGGCATGCACCCCTCCACATGGTCCAGCAGGGAGGATATGACCGGCGCAGCCCTGCTCAAAGACGCCTGCAGGAGCTCATTTCGGGACTGCCGTGACTTGGCTCGTCGTGCATCCGCTCGGCAGCCCGGCCGTGGTGGTCTGCAGCTGTGAGCCTTGCGGTGTACCGCAGCGGCGGAAGCCCGGCCCGCAAATCGCCCGGGGCGCACGGCCGTGCCTGGCGCACGCCCGGCTGCCAGGCCAGCAGCCGGCAGCCGGCAGCCGCGCTTCTCTCCACTCCTCCGGCCCTCATGTGCGAGCTGCGGGGGCGGTGGTACCGGGGCAAGCCCGCAGGGTAGCCGCTCGGCCGGGAGAGACTGCGAATCGCCAGAAGGACTCCCGCTGTAGTCGGCCTGCTGGGTAATGCCCCTGCTGCCCCTGCCCGGGACCGTACCGCTGCGCTCGTCGTAGTGACCTGGCCGGAACCGTCCAGGCACTGGCCTGTCAGCTGGAGCGGTCCCTGAACCGGGACCGGGGCAGCAGGCAGATGATTGCTGCAGGCGGCCTGGAGCAGGCCAGCGCGTACCCGTTGGGGGCCCGGAGCGCCTTGCCTGGTGAAGCTGGGCAGAGGTCCGCTGGGCGCCCAGTGGAGCCTTCCCGGGCGAGGACCGCGGGAATGGTGCTCCCTGGGGTAGACACTCTGCCCTGCCGACGGTGAAAGTGCCAACACTGCTGATCGGAGCGGGTGTTCTTGCCCGCCGTGTGCGACGGGTAACGACCTTGGGGGAAATACGGGGCGGCCCGGCCCGTGACATGAGAAGGTCCGTGCGGGTTGGGTGAGTTGTGATGCTTACCTGGGCCCGCACG
>NZ_JBWKJV010000119.1:0-5573 GCF_056432045.1 Streptomyces sp. NPDC045701
CTCCGCGATCGGCACCCTGGTGGAACGTTCCACTCGCTACGTCATGCTCCTGCACCTGCCTGCCGACCACGGCGCCGAAGCCGTCCGGGACGCTCTGATCTCTGATGGACACGGTCACCAATCTGCCCTCCCACTTGGCCCGGTCGCTCACCTGGGACCAGGGCATCGAGATGGGCCGGCATCACGAGTTCACCCTCGCCACCGACATCCCGGTCTACTTCTGTGACCCGGCAAGCCCCTGGCAGCGCGGCTCCAACGAGAACACAAACGGTCTGCTCCGGCAGTACTTCCCGAAAGGCACGGACCTGTCCCTCCACACCCCCGAACACCTCCGCGCAGTCGCCGACCAGCTCAACCGCCGCCCACGCAAAACGCTCGGCTGGGAGACCCCCGCCGAGCGCCTGCATAAACTACTCGCCGCCTGATCAAACCGACCGTGTGTTGCAACGACCCCTGGAATCCGCCCCGCATACCTCACACACCACGACGGGATCAGGCACCGAGCCAAGCCCCTCAGTCACTTCACAAAGAATCACCCTGACGAGCTAAAGTCAGTAAACTGTTCAAGACGGGTGGTGTAGCTGGACCGTTTGAGTCATGACCTGCGCTCGCTGCGGGAGGAGATGCGACTATGTGCTCGGCTTACTGCGCACTATCAACTTCTGTAGATTTATTGAGGAGCGGCGCACCTTGAATGATCGTTAAGGGGGGGGAAGGCTTTTGCGTCAATATGGCGCGCGTTGTAGCAATTCGGCGCTCCGCAGCGGCTTCACGGCCGAGCTGGCAACGGAATAGGGTAGAAGTCATGGTACAGCACGTTCATTCCCCCCTTCTGCGTGTTGAAAAGGGCGACCCCGATACGCGGGAGCTAGCTGCGCTAACAGTCGCTGTGGTCAAGTGGCTAATTGAATTAGCCGAGCCCGATAACTGCACCTCCGCCTACAGCGGGAAGCCAAGCATCCTTTCAAATGCAATTTTCGTCCCTACTGGCAGCTGGCGTGGATAATTACCAGGCTGGTGTCATCACGGCCTCGGAGCCGCCCTGTTAGGCTAGCCCCGTTCACCGGGCCGGCACCGCGTGCCTCCGGGAGGCTGGTGACAGTTCTGCTCTGCGGCATGAGGGTGCGGACGCGGTCCGCAAGGGCCAGCCGCGCACCAGAGCGTAGAAGGTGCAGTGGGCAGGACAGGAAACCACCCAGCCCCCAGGCCAACCAGTTGCGCTTCGGCGACTTGCTCAACAGCCGGGGAGCTCCGCCGCTTCACCTCGTCCATAGCCACACCTGATCAGTTCCACTCTGAAAGGCTCACTGCCGGCGAGGTGCCGACCGAGGCGACGTTGGATCATGGCGGCGGCGCTTGCCGCGGGGGCACCTCCGTTGGCGAGTTTCCCCCGTATCGCGAACGGATCAAAGGCTTCAGCAACTTGCCAGCGGCGCTGCGGGGCAACTCATCGCTTACCACTACCACTGACTTGGGAACCTTGTACGCCGCAAGACGTCCGGTCAAAGAAGCCAGCACCCCGTCGGGATCCAGGACAGCACCCTCTCGTGGCACAACAACAGCTCGCGGTACTTCCCCCCACTTATTGTCTGGCACGCCAATAACCGCGCAATCGGCAATGTCGGGATTGGTCAGCAAACAGCTCTCGATTTCTGCTGGATAAATGTTTTCGCCACCTGAAATGATCATATCCTTAGTGCGGCCGGCAATGTATACGTAGCCATCTTCGTCGATGCGGGCCGCGTCCCCGCTGCGAAACCATCCGTCCGCAAAGGAAGTATCGGGCTCATCAACCAGCCCGTAGTAGCTCGACATAACGTTCGGGCCGCTCACTACAACTTCACCTACTTCGCCTACGTCCACGCGTGTCAGGTCGGGCCGCACCACCTGAACGTCACTGAAGAAGTGAGGCAAGCCGACCGACCCAATTTTCTCGTTCGCATGGGCTGCGTCCAAAATTAGCGCACCAGGGCCAGCTTCTGTCATGCCGTAGCCCTGGAGGAAGGTCAGGCCGCGCTGCTGGTAGGCGGATATTAGAGGAGTGGGCACGGGAGAGCCACCACAAATAAGAAGCCGTAGTGACGACAGATCAGCTTCCGCCCAACGGGCCTGCTTAAGCATCTGGTCGAACATTATCGGTACACCGAACATAAAGGTGATTCCGTAGCGCTCTATCAGGTCGAAGGTATTTCGGGGGTCGAAGGCATCGACAAGGACACAGCAACCACCCTTAAGCAGAACTGGCAGGGTGAGCATATTTAAGCCCGCCCCGTGGAAAAGCGGGGCGGAGACCAATGCGCATTCATCCGCCGTGAGATCAATATCGACGAGAACGTTGACTGCATTCCAGATTAAGTTACCGTGGGTAAGAATCGCACCCTTCGGGCGGCCAGTTGTCCCTGAAGTGTACATGATAACCGCGGGGTCGTCGGTGGTGACCAACTCGTCCAGCCCTGTATCAGTACTGCAGTTTATTGCTTCCTCGTAATCACTGCCGACCGCGATGAGGACGCGGAGGGCGGCGGATTTGGCCAGGCCCGCGACTAGATCAGCATGGGCGGGTGCATATATTAGTGATTCAGCACCGGAGTCGGACAGCTCGTACGCAAGCTCCGGTTCGGCTAGACGGGTGTTCAACGGTACAAAAATCGCGCCCAGCATGCCCACCGCAAATAGCGTTTCTAGGTATGAGGGGTGGTTCGGCCCCAGGTAGGCTACGCGGTCACCACGGCGCACACCACGGAGCCGCAAGGCACGCGCAAGCCGTGTTGCCCGCGCGCATAAGGTCCCGTAGTCGACTGAGGCGTCACCATTTATTAGAGCGGTGCGGAACGGACTCTTGCGGGCTCGCCGCACGGGCCACGATCCCAATCCCTCGTTGCGCATCTCATAACCCCTACGCTCTGCTAACCGGACAAGCAGGAGAAGTGTCTCAACTATAGTCTCGTTACTGAACGCTTTTCATCTAGTGTCCTGCGCCTGAAGTGCGGTGAATATTTTGTAGGCTGTCCTCGTGGTGCGTAGAGGACGGCCGGTGGCCGAGGTGACGTTGACCGACGATGAGCGGGAGACGCTGGTGTATCCCAGCCAGAACAGGTCCTCGCCCCTGGCCGCCCAGCGGGCGTGGGTGTCGTACGGGGAGCCGAGAGGGACTCTGGCCGGCGGGAGACCGTCCTTGTCCGCCTCCCGCCGCCGCACCTCCCGTCCTGTGGGGACGTCGGTGACCTGGTAGTTGTTCTGCACCAGTACGGTCCGTAACACCTGCACCGCGGGCAGCTGTCGCAGCCATGCCGGCGCGTCGGCGCGGTAGACCGCTTCCAGCAGTGTGACCGCATCCGTTTTGAACGCGACGGCCAGCTCGGCGCGCTTGGACGCGGTGGCGGGGAGCCGCCAGGAATCGATCCGGGCCGCATAACGCCCTGACCATGGTTCGAGGTCCACGACCGTGGCGAGCCAGCCCGGTGCCGCGGCCGCGAGTGCCTCCAGCACGGCCCGTACGCTCTCACCAGCCAGCTCCAGGCGGTTCAGATCCCGCACCGCGCTGATCACGTGCGTGGAGTCGGTCCGCTGCTTCCCTCCCGCCTTGACCAGGCCCTTTTCCTTCAACGCGGCCAGCAACAGGTCCAAGGCCCGCTCTTCCAGACCGTGCTCGACCACCCGGGTGCGGAACTCCGGCAACACCGACGCGTCGAACCCCTCGTCCGCCACGGAGCCCGAGCGCGTATTTCCAGGTGATGTCTTTGCGGGCCGCATCGGCGGCCTGCCGGCCGGTGAGGTTCTCCGCCATCTGCAGCACCGTGACCAGCGCCAGCAGCCCCGGAGAGAACGCCGGTCGGCCCCGTGTGCCGAACGCACAGGAGAACTCCGTGTCCGGGAACACCTCGGGCAACCGGTCCCGGACCGCCACCGCGAGCGGCGGCTCCTTGCGCGCGTAGATCTTCCGCACCGCCGCAGCGATCTCCGGCGACAGCCTCCGGCCACGACCGCGGCGACATCGACACAACAAGCCCCCCTCCCCGGCCGGACCCTACCGGCACAAGAGGAAGCTGCCCATCCACTCCCACCAGCACCCTCAGCCGCACGAATTAACCATCAGGGTCATCAACCGACTCAAACGACACCGCGCGGTAGCCACGAGGTACGACTGTGAGGATGTGGGAGTGCCGCCTTGGGCGGCGGTCTGGCCCGAGGTACGACTGGCCGTGGTGCCCTGAGTTTGATCTGCCGACCGCTGTCTGGGGTGGCACAGGCTGCCGCCGGGCAGGGGACGTGTCCCAATAGGGGCCTTCGCGAGAGGCACCGTCACGCACACCGCGATGGTTACGCCGGAGGCGGCGGCGAAGAAGCTGGGGCGGTGCTGGAAGTGTGCCCAGACGTGGTGGCAGGCTAACGAGAAGCGGATGAAGGCGGAGCTGTCCGACGCCGCGAAGGCGGCGGACAGCCGCGCGGCCGAACTGCTGGACGCCGTCGCCCTGCCCGCGGACATGCCCGCGCCGCTGGCGACTGAATGGCGGTGGTGGGCGGCCAAGCAGCACCTCCAGGGCGCCATCGCCGCCGAGGAGAAGATGGGCAAGGAGGGCCGTACGGATGAGTCCAGGCCTCGGTCACCGAGATGGCCGCTCGGCTGACGCCGACCAAGGAGAAGGCCGGCCGGGCCGCGGCCACCGATGGGGTGCTGCGGATCCTCAACCAGGCCCACTGGGCGGAGGGCTGGGCTGCACGTCCTCACCGGCCGCAGCCCCGGCCCGTAGCCGAACAAGACCTCCAGGACACCTCACGTACTGCTCGTCGGTGGCATAGGCCCGGCTCATGCGTCGGGCAGGATGCGGGCCGTGCGGGGCCGCAGCTTGGCGGCGTTCGCGGACAGGGCCGGAAGGTCGCCGGTGGCGGTCTTGCGGACCCCGGCGTTCTCGGCGGTGGTGGCCACCAGGTCGGCCGGGGTGCAGGCGAGGAGGTCGCAGAGCGCGGCCATGACCTGCAACGACAGCCGTTCCGGGGTCCCGGAGACCAGACGGTGAACCTGCGAGGCGGAAAGGTCGATCCCGCGTTCACGCAGCAGCGGGACCAGCTCGGTGGCCGTGAAGATCTGGTGTTGGGCCATCACCTCGCGCAGCCGCCAGGTGTAGCCGACCTTGCGCTTCATGCGTTCCTCCGGCTCCGGGCCTGAAGGGCCGCGGCGACGGTGTCGTCCAGGTGCCGGCGCAAGGTCCGGGTGCGGAAGTCCGACGAGACACAGGTGTAGATGGAGGTGGTGCTGGCGTGCTCGTGACCGACCTGTTCCTGGACGAAGCGGGGATCCCACCGGTCCTCGATCAGGTGGGTGACGTAGGCCCTCCGCAGCGAGTGGAAGTCCAGTCCGTCGTCCAGGCCCAGGGCCTCGCGGTATGTGAGGGGCCTCGCGTTTTCCGGACAGGGTCTGATCCATCAATTCATGCGGCGAGCCGCAGGTTCTCGAACTCGGCGCGGACTTCTTGGGGTGGCCGGTATCCGATGGCCGAGTGAAGGCGTTTGCGATTGTACCAGAATTCAATGTACCGGGTGACGTCCTGCCGGGCGATCTCCCGGCTCGGGTA
>NZ_JBWKJV010000120.1:0-5512 GCF_056432045.1 Streptomyces sp. NPDC045701
GACGGCCAACTCTTCGGACAAGTCACTTCCTGGACCCGCCAGAAGCGAGCCTACGCCACCACCCCATGCGGCTTGACAAACACAGAGGCACCGAAAGGAACCGACCTGTCCCGGTGGTCGGCCGAGGACCTCGAAGCCGTCGCCGACCAGCTCAACCGCCGCCCACGCAAAACGCTCGGCTGGGAGACCCCCGCCGAGCGCCTGCATAACTACTCGCCGCCTGATCAAACCGACCGTGTGTTGCAACGACCCCTGGAATCCGCCAGGTCCGGGGGGTGCCTCTATGTCCTTCGTCAAGGCATCCCTGTCGGGTTTGGGTGGGTTCGGGGTCATGTGGCGAGCTCGACGTCCTTGGGCTCGCGGGTTTCGTAGAAGGTGCCGTCTCGGAGCATGGCGAACAGGACGCTGATGCGTTGGCGGGCAAGGGCTTGGGTGTGAGTTTTGCCGCGGGCCCGTTGCTTGTCGTAGTAGATGCGGGAGGCTGGATCGGCATTCATGCAGGCGAAGGCGGAGAGGAACATGGCGCGTTTGAGCTGCCGGTTGCCGCCTCGGGGGGCGTGTTCGCCGTGGACCGAGGTCCCCGAGGACTTGGTGGTGGGTGCGAGTCCGGCGCAGGAGGCGAGGTGGGCGGCGGTGGGGAAGCTGGTGCCGTCGCCGGCGGTGACCAGCAGGGCGGCGGCGGTCCTGACGCCGACGCCGGGCATCGACGTCAGGACCTTCGAAAGAGGGTGAGCCTCCAGCAAGCTGTTGATCTGGGCTTCCATCGCCCGGCGCTGGGTGTGGACGGCGGCGAGCTGGCCGGCCAGGGAGGGGATCACGATGTCCAGGGTGCCGGTGCCCGGGACGACGACGGTCTGCTCGTCCAGGGCGTCGAATACGTCGTCGATCAGCCGTGCGGCCATGCGCGGGGCCATCGGGCGGATCAGCTCGCCGAGTCTGCGGCGGCCTGCCTTGCGCAGGGCGGCCGGGGAGCCGTATCGCTCCAGCAGCCAGGTCACGGCCTGGTGGTCGAGGCGCGGTCCGAGGACGGCGTTCCAGGCTGGGGTGGAACTGGGTGAGCAGGCCGCGTATGCAGTTGGAGGTGCGGGTGGCCTCGGCGGCGAGGTCCTGGCCGGAGCCGGTCAGCACGGTCAGCTCGGCGGTGATCTCGTCGGTCAGTTCAAGCGAGCGCAGCGTGTGCGGCATCGTCCGTGCGGCGTCCGCGATGACGGCCGCGTCCTTCGCGCCGGTCTTGGCCTCGCCGGGGTAGAGGCCGGCGATCCGCCGCATGGCCAGGCCGGGCAGACAGGCGACACGGCAGCCCGCGTCGCGGGCGGCGGTCAGCGGCAGGGCACCGATGGAGGCGGGCTGGTCCACGATTGTCAATGGACCTGGGCATCTCCCCAGTGACGGACTGCTCTCCTCCCCGCTGGTGGACATCAAAGTTCCCCACGGATGGACATGCAGTTTCCCCAGGTGAGAGCTACTTCAAGGCGACCACCCCCTCGCCGGCGGTGGCCTGGGTGAGCCGGAACGAATCACCCTGGGTGACCACGACATGAGCGTGGTGGAGAAGCCTGTCGACGGTCGCGGTGGCAAGGGTCTTGGGCATGATCTCCTCGAATCCGGCGGGATGAAGGTTGCTGCTGACGGCGAGGGAGCGTTTCTCGCAGGCGGCGTCAACCAGGCGGTAGAAGCCTTCGGCGGCATCCACGGAGACGGGCAGGAGCCCGATGCCGTCGACGATGAAGAGGTCGGCTCTCATGATTTTCTGCATGGCTCTGGTCATGGAGTCGTCCGCGCGGTGGCGGCGGACCAGGACGCCGGGGTCCTCGATGGTGAACCAGCAGGTTGTCATCCCGGCCTCGACGACCGCGTGCCCGAGGGCTTCGCACCAGTGGCTCTTGCCCGTGCCGGAGGGGCCGGCCACGCAGAAGTTCTCCCGGCAGGTGACCCATTCCAGGCTCCGCAGGGCGGACTGGGTGGCCAGGGGGATGGAGGACTTCTTCTCGTCCCAGACATCGAAGGTCTTCCCGGCGGGGAAGCCGGCCTTCTTGCGGCGGGCGGCGGGCGGCGGGCATCGCGGCATCACAGCCGGCGGCCTCTTCGGCCAGCAGCACGCGTACCAGTCCGGCGGGATCCCACCGCTGGGCCCGCGCGGTGGGGATCAGCCCGGTCAGCTGCTTTCCCAGGTGGGGCAGTCGCAGACGTCGGGTCAGTTCTATCGCCTCGTCCAGTGCGTCCCCGGCCGGGCCGGTGACCTGGGCGGGGCGGCGGGAGCGTGTGGTGGGGGTACTCATGCGGTCTCCTCCCCGGTTTCGGGGCGGATGCCGCCGAAGTTCGCCCAGGCCGAGGTGCCCGGCTGCAGGCTGTGGGTCTCCGACGCGCGGATCGGCCCGGTCAACTCGCCGCCGCCCTGGGCCTGGTGGGACAGCAGAGACAACAGGTCTCCGTCGGCGAACCGGCCGGTGACCGCCGCGGTGCCCAAGGCCCGGCCGGCGCCGGCGGCGCCGTGCAGCCTGGCCAGCGACACCGCCCCGGCCATCTTCGAGCGCACCCGGTGGGCCCCGAAGGCGCCGGCTTCCATCAGCCAGGAAGCCGCCCCGGGCCCGAGCGCCAGGAACGCGGCCTCGTCCGCGGCGGACGCTTTCGGCGTGCGCACGCCGTGGTGGTCCTTGCGGGGCGGGTAGTGCTCGCCGGTGATCTCCGGGTTGCCGGGAGTGGACCGCTCGTGCCGGGCCACCTCGGCCGGACCGTCCTCGCCGACAGCCGTCACGACCAGCTCGCCGCCGTGGAAGCGGGCCCAGACCCTTGTGCCGGTCAGCTGGTGCGGCACCGGGCAGCGCACTCCCCCGACCGAGATCGTCGCATCCCAGCACACCCTGCGTGTCTCGCCGGAGGCGACGGCGAACGGCGCCTTGGGCAGCACGTGCAGATGCCTGCGTTCCCCGGCCAGCATGTCGTTGGGTATTCGTTTCGTCTCCCGGTGCACTTTCGCGTTGATCTCCTCGGTGAAGGCCCGGCAGGCCGCCTCCAAGTGCCCGAACGTGCCATATTCGGCACGCAGGCTGACCTCGGTTGGGACCAGGTCCCGCCTGGCGATCCGCACCGTCGCCTCGCTGCCGCCCCTGGACTGCCGATCCGCTGGAAGACAGGTACGGATCGCCATCCCGTAGTGGTGCCCGACCTCGGCGATCGCCGGGTTGCGCACCGCGATGCGCGCGACGTGACCGATGGTGACCGTCTTCTCGTTGCCGGTCAGCGCACAGGCCGGTGCCCCGCCGATCCGCCGCAGCGTCGTGTCCAGACACGCGACGATCGCCGGCAGCGTCTTGTCCAGCACCGGAATCACCACCCGGAACCTCGACCAGGGCAGCCACGCGCACCACAGCCAGGTCCGCCGGCCCTTGATCCGTGGCCCCTCGCCCCAGTCCCACTGCAGCCACAGTCCCGGCTCCGGCGTCCACGGCCGGAACACCCTCCGGTTCCCCGCCCGCCACGACGCCTTCGCGGCCGCCACCGCCCGCCGGGTGGTGCGATCGGTGCCGGCGAAACCGAGCGCGGTGATCCTCTCGTGGACCACATCGGCACCGATCTTCGCCTGGGACCGCTCGACCAGTTCCCCGATCTTCGGCAGGAACGGCTCGATCATCTTCGGCCGCTCAAGGCGCCGGGTCGGATCCGAGCCCTGCCCCCGCAACTTCACATACCGCCGCACCGTGTGGTGGTCACACCCGGCCAGCTCAGCCGCCGCCCGATAACTCTTCGTGAGGTCGTACGCCTCAAGAATCTCCATGATCTCCTCATGCGACAAGCGTTAGAACCCAAGGAGCAGAACATGCTCAATTCTGCGGTCCGGCGCCGGTGAGCGGCCAGCAGTTTCGCCAGCATCTGAACGACGTGGCGCGGAACGTCGAGCATGGCAGTTTCTTCGCCCTGTACTTTCCTCCGTGCCTTCACGCAGGCCAGCGAACACGCAGGCCACGATCACGAGACCGGGGACCCTTGCTGTCCGTCACTGGGGAGATCACATGTCCGCCAGCGGGGGTTTTTGAAGTCCGCCACCGGGGAGCTTTCCAGGTCCGCTGTCACACGATCACCAGGACGACGCCGAACTTCGAGGTCAGCTTCTCGAAGACGGCCCGCAGCTTCGGCTCACTGTTGGGCAGCGGCTTGTCGAAGACCTTCTTCCCGGCCGGGGTGAGCCCGTGGCCGTGGTGGGCGGTCTTGCCCACGTCCAGGCCCAGGAACACGCCCACGTCTTCGATCTCGAACATCGTGCCCTTTCAGGGGTGTTGACGGTGCCGGCCTCGGCTCGGGTGTCGTACTCGCGCATCCACGTTATGCAGACCTGCCGCCCGCGAACCGCCCGGCATTGCGCCGGACCGGACGGTGGCCGGACCTCTGATCAGCGTCTCCGACGAACACCCCCGGACCCGGTGACACCACCCCCCAGGTCATGCCTTCGACAGGGGGCAACAGTCATGCCGGGCCCGGAGGCCAGCGACCCCATTGCGGAGCCGCCGAAAACATAACGGGGATCCCGCCGAAGTTCGCCCAGGCCGGGGTGCCCGGCCGCAGGCTGTGGGTCTCCGACGCGCGGATCGGCCCGGTCAGCCCGCCGCCCTGGGCATAGCGGGACAGCAGGGACAACAGGTCGCCCTCGGCGAAAAGGCCGGTGACCGCCGCGGTGCCCAGGGCCCGGGCGGCATCGGCGGCGCCGTGCAGCCTGGCCAGCGACACCGCCCCGGCCGTCTTCGGGCGCCCCGGTGGGCCCCTGTGGCGTCGGCTTCCATCAGGCAGGAGGCCGCCCCAGGCCCGGACGCCTTCGGCGTGCGCACGCCGTGGTGGTCCTTGCAGGGCGGGTAGTGCTCGTCCGTGATCTTCGGGTTGCCGGGAGTGGACCGCTCGTGCCGGGCCACCGCGGCCGGACCATTCTCACCGACAGAGTCACAACCAGTTCGTCGCCGTGGAAGCGGGCCCAGACCCTGGTGTCGATCAGCGGGTGCCGCACCGGGTAGCGCACGCCCTCGACGGAGACCGTCGCATCCCAGCACACCCTGCGCGTCTCGCCGAAGGCGACGGCGACGGCGCCTTGGGCAACACGTGCACCCACCTGCGCTCCCCGGCCAGCATGACGTTCGGTATCCGTTTCGTCTCCCGGTGCACCTTCGCGCTGATCTCCTCGGTGAAGGCCCCGCAGGCCGCCTCCAAATGCCCGAACAAGAACAACGCGACGCGTTCCCCCAGTGGCTCCACACTTACAACCACCACCGCGAACACACCGCGCTCGCAGCCAAATCACCCGCCAGCCGCCCCAACCTCACTGGGCAATATACCTGGGTCTCGCATGCGCTTCTGCAGGTGCCGCCCACGTGAACGACGATGCCTGTGGATTCCGCGCCGTGCACGCCGCCTATTCATTGGCGTACTCCATCCAGTGAGGTTTTCTCGACGAAATTCATCGCCAGGCGTTGTTGAGGACGAGGGCGGCTTTGGTGATGGCGCCGATCCGGCCGGGGCTGAGCGTGAC
>NZ_JBWKJV010000121.1:0-5420 GCF_056432045.1 Streptomyces sp. NPDC045701
AGTTCTACCGGGGCTCCGCTTCCTACGTCCGGCACTCAGTCAGATCGACACCCCTCGCTACCAGCCCCAAAGCCGTAACTTCACGGCCTTGGGCTTTAGCCACCTCCCCGGTCCGGGTCCCACGTCGAGCAAGACCAGGGGGCCACTCGTGCTAATTGCGGTCAGGCCCAAAGCCTGCCCGAGTTGCCAACCAGCGTACGGCCCCCTGATCATGCTCGACCCCAAACCGGGCAGGCCACCGGCCAAACCCGCTCCGCCGACCTCGATATCGAAGCCGAGAAGGTAGCGGGTACAGCACAGCCGACCAGCCAAATCCGAAACCCTTAGGGCACAGAGGTCTCTTCATTACCCCTTTGCCTGGGGACGGCAGGCCGCCGCCACCCATCTCCCACGGAACGACTCCTCCGCGGTGTATTGATCTCGAACGTACGAAGGTAGTCGGCATACAGTCTCACCAACTCAATACCCTGATCGATACGGCCAGCGATCTGCTGAAACTCCACCAGGGAGTCTGTCACGATGAACAAGTGACTGAGTGGCAAAACCTCAGACTTGCGCTTGGCAACCGCCTCGACAAAGCCAGGCCAGCTGGACGTATCGAAAAGGACACCGTAAGTGGCATCGTCCGGACTTCCCAACCCTGGTTACTTATCTTGTCGATTCGCACTCCCCTGGCTCCCGCCTTCATCCAGAGCAGCGGCGCAATAGCCTCAAATCGCCGACCCAGGGACACCATTGAGGCATCCTCATAGGTAAGATCAAAGAACTCGACATTCTCATCGAGGCCGTCACTCATCGGGAACACTTGCCCGAATTTATATTCCCCCTTTAGCGGCTCTCCTGTTGAGGAGACACCCGTGACAGCCGCTCGCATTCGAGGAATAGTTATGTACCGACATATTCCAAGATCTTCCCAAGCAGGGTCGCCTGGGCTGAAACCCTGTTCCCGCAAGGCCTTCGCCTCGGCAACGGAGACCTCATTATTGGTTACAAGTACGCTGCGGCGACGTCCGCCATCTTCTCGATTGAGAAGCGCCAAAGCGTGAGCAGTCGTTCCAGAGCCGGCGAAGAAGTCAATCACCAATGCGTCCGGCTTATCACCAACCGCTAGACGCAGGCTATCCTCGACCGCATAGAGCGACTTCGGGAAAGGGAACTTGCGGTCTGGGAGCAACGCGGACAAGATGCCGGATCCATAATACCCGGCATTGTGAGACGATCGGTTCCAGATAGTCATGGCAGCACGCAAAGGACGCTCGTTCATTTCGAGCTCAAGCACGCCATTCGCGTCTCGCCCTGTGACACGAATCTCGCCTCGTTCAATACGCTCACGTTGACCACGGTTCAAGTAGAGGATACTCCACCTGTCATTTTTGCGATCATAGGAGCCTACTTTCGCCATGCCTTGCTCGACGAGACTTCGGAAAGTATCCGCAGAGCACTGCCATCGTTTCTCTACCCCAGTCATGCTAAGAGGCCAAACGGTTACGAGTCCCGGTTCTTCCGGAACGCTCTTCCGGTCGACGCTCAGCGGAACGGGATCGCCCACCTTGGCGATACGACCACGCTCTGGGTCGACGTATACAGGATAGAAAAGATTAGGGCGGTCGCTTCGAAGCGCGTTATTGCTGCCCTTAGTGAGCCGTTCCCAGCGCACCACCTCAACCGTCTTCACCTCTTCCGCCTCTGAAGTGAGCAGGTCATCCGCAGTGAGGGAGGGACCCGCCTCTCCGATGAAAACGAAAAAAGCGTACTCCTCGACACGAGTGAACTCCTTGAGGCGTGCCACCCCTCGATGGTTGATCGCGATCGTGACCATCTGCATACGACGCCCGGGGAACACCTGCTCAATTAGCAGGCCGAGACGGTGAACTTCTTTTTCGTCGATCGTAACAACTAGGACGGAGGACGCAGGGTTTAGAAGTCGCTTTGCAAGTTCGAGGCGCTTCTCCATGAAAGAGAGCCACTTGCTGTGACGGTACGGATCGTTGTCGTCAACGTAATTGTTGTTGTACTTCCAGTCCCGCGAACCAGTGTTATATGGCGGGTCGATATATATCGCATCCACGCGCCCCTCATAAGGGTAGAGAAGCGCTTGGAGCGCGTGGTAGTTTTCAGCGTTTACGACAGCATGGAAGGGCTTGTCTCCCGTATCACCATAAACTCCACCGCCTCGCAATACTCGACCCACCGACTTGAGTCCTGGGTAAATCGAATCCCCGAACTCCCGGGTTACAACTAGTCTGGCGAGTTGCTCATTCCGAAGATTCCCCTCCGGATCTCGCAGCTGAACATCAGATCCAGTGATTGCAGCGACCGTCCAAACACCCGTTTCGTCAACTGCCGTGCGATCTTGTACGCCTTCCTTCAGCACCCGCACCTTGTCGCCTGGTCGCACAGCAAAACTGGGGAGCAGCACCGACTCGGGCTGGTGCCGATCGAAGACGAGGCCGAATTTCCGGGTTTGCGCGATTTTCTCGTATTCAATGCGCAGCGCCTCACGCAACTGAGGGTCTTTGACGGCAGAAATAAGGTTATCGATGTGCGCCATTTCGCCCTCAGTAGTTGATCCCGTGCCGACGAAATACTTCCGTCGCATCCGTTCCTGGGAAATCCTTAATGGCAACCCTTACAGTCTCATTAAGGTGGTTGAGCATCATGTACGTGCCGTCAATCTGAGCGATCGACTGTATGCGATGAAAGGACTCGCCATGCTTTTCTGCATAAGCAGCCAGGCCTTTCAGCTTGGGCACCGCATCAGCAAGATAAGTGCCGTGCGGGTCGATCAGGTCTGCGACAAGCTGATTCTCTACACTGCTGATGAATATGAAATCTGGCGCCATCCCAGAGATTGAGTTTCCGTTGGCGTACGGTATTTGCAGCGAATGCCGGCCGCTGGTGGGGTTCCTGTACCAGGCAATTGCGCCTGCGTCAAGCTCAGTGCGCAGAACATGCTCTTCCCAGTCGCGCAACTTAACTCGGTAGTTGCCATCTGCGTCCGAAAGCAAGTGGCGTACCCACGTGTCACCTTCCGCATCCTCCGTACGCCGAATCGGCAGGCTGATGGAGGTGATCAACGGTCGGTCGGACTCTCGCTTAATGCGATCAAATCGTTCTTGCTCAACGGCCGGCAGGCGAGTGATCGAGGAGCCGTGCACAGTAAACCATTCCTCAATCAGCTGCGAAGCACGCCTGTCCAGTTTGCTAGGCAAGGCCGAATCACTGGCCAGCGCGATGGTGGTAACCATCGCATCCGTGACTTTTTCATCGCTCTCGGCAATACGATTCACGTAGGCATTAGCTAGGCCCTCGGGAAGGACAGCTCTAGCACGTCCCATAAGGATTTCAATGCCTCGACCGTCCAGTCCGATCGTCGTATGCGTATCGATAGGCACATCGTTAGGACTAGCAAACCGGACTGAGCGCTCGAATAGCCGAGTACTGGCAGCCTGGTCCACCAGCTTCTGTAGCGCGCCCGTAGCCGCAAGTTCGGATCGATGCTCATCTATCACAGACAGAAGTGCATTACGGGCCTGTGCCGTAGCATTTGGAAGAATAGCTTTCCCGTTATGTACTGTTGCTAGAAGAAGAGCCAAGGCGGTGAGGCGGGCAATGGGAGACTTCAGCGTCGCGCGCGGAATTGTGTACGAAGGCAACCCAGCTATGACATCGAAGACGCTTTTGCCTCCCGCGGGAGCGAGATCTTGAACAGGAGCCTGGTCTCCGAAAAAACCCTCCGGAGGAACGTCCGATGTGCGTTGCTTAGGGACTTGCGGCGCCTTCACAGACAACGGCGACGCCTGAGGCGTGGCTGAGGGCGGGTCAAGCAGGAAGTTGCGAGGAGTCATTTCCTCGCGCATCTCTGCCACCTCGGTTGCCGCACCGGTTGCTAGGTGAGGGTTCCGAGTCAGCTGTACAGGATCGCTGATGACCACAGCTCCCGTTGCCAGTGCTTCCTCGTCTCCTGCCCTGAACCGGTCCGCGATCGCGTCCACCGCAGCCTGGTCGAACTTAGGAAGAATGCAGTGAACGGCGTTGAGATCCTCGTCCGTAGCTACGCGTCGAGCCAGAGGCGTGCGAACCATACGACCCATAACCTGGGTAATGAGGTCCAAGTCTTTGGCAACCCGCAACGAGAGCAGCACTTCAGCTCGCGGACAATCCCAACCCGTAGTAATTGCCGTCTTGCAAAAAACTACACGCAGTTCCTTGCGGTCCTGAATGTCCTCGGGCGGGCACCATGCAATCTGGTGATTGCCCGCATCGACCGGGGCATGATCAGCAAAAGTGTGAACGATATTGGCCGCCGTAATTTCCGGCCATTCCTCGATTATTGTACTGACCAAGTCTCCCAGCTCTTTGCCGGTTGGCTTGTCCGCAACCTGAACCACCAGCGCCGGGAAGACCGCCGGTTCGGAGGTCGAAAGGGTATATTCGGTCCACTTTCGATCATATTCGCGAACGCGTTTTACAGCGTGGCGCACCAGCGTTGTTTCAGCCGCTTCTATACCACGCGTATGCCCAAGTATAATTTGGTCTTTCAGTAGCCCCGAGGCTCTGACATCTTCGATGCGAACGGTGTGCGATCTCGTCGAACGACCTAGGTCTGACATGGCCGATAAGAACCGCTTAGGTGTGGCCGAAATTCCCCACACCACTGGAACAGCGGGACGCCCTGTGGTTCCGCCACCTATAATCTGCGCAACGATAGTATCTCGCGTTTTGCGTGCAGTTGCCATTCCGCGGTGCGCCTCGTCAACGACGACCACGAGACCATTAGGGCGCCGCATCACAGTGTTGGTAAGGGTTTCCCACAATGAGTACGTGCGTCCGTCAACGCGCGACTTAGAGAGCGTTGCCGCCGAGCCGAGTTTCTGGATATTCAGAAAATACACACGATCCGGAGCTAGGATTTCTTCATCGAAGTCGTTCTCGATCGTGAGCAGCCGGTTGGGAGCTAGCGACGACGAGGCAGCCATCATCTTGTGCAGGGTCTGCCTATTAAGGGACGGGTCATCAGTGACCCACAGGAATGTGGCGTCTTCTAGGCCAGCATTGCTTTGGTCCCCGTCCAAAGATGCTTCAAGTACTGAGGTAGCAATCACTGTCTTACCGGAACCCGTGGGCGCGGCCAGTACGACGGCGGTTTGCTCGTCAGCATCATCGGCGTAGTCCCGAGCAGCCTTAACCAGGTACTTAGCCACAGCAGCAGCAGCAAGCTCCTGGTAGTCAAAAAGCTCGTACTTCAACCCAGTCCTCCCCAGCCCCCACTCGCGTTGCAACCCGCGTCTGCCGGCACCACTGTCCGGGCGCAGAGCCGCACCGCTAGTGTCCTGCGCCGGGAATTCGTTGAATTAGTAAGCTGTCTCCATGGCGAAGATGGGGCGGCCGATGGCCGAGCTGGTGTTGTCGGAGGATGA
>NZ_JBWKJV010000122.1:0-5012 GCF_056432045.1 Streptomyces sp. NPDC045701
GGGTGTACTTGCTCGGTGGTGCCACTTCTTGCGTCCTCTTTTCCGTTCAAGGCAATCCTATTGGACGTCTGTCCGGAAACTTCGGGGCACCTCAGTACGCGGGGATCACCGGGGCTTGTATTTGTGAGCGATCACGAAATTCCCCAGGGGGATGACGGGTGCGGCGGGTAGTAGGTCCTGGTCATCGCGATGACGGACGCTTCCTCGATCAGTGGTTCGAGGTCGAAGGAAGCGCACGATGGCAAGGAGGTCATGGTCTTTCTGCGCGTACGCCACTGATACCGGCCGGGCCCTGACCGGCCGGGTGGCCTGCGTACCTGCCAGCTGGGCCGGGGACGCCGGCCGGTGCCACGCGGCGGGGATTCCCCGGCAGCGTGCGAAGGAGGCCGTGACCAAGCCGGAACTGGGCCGCCGGATGGGTGAACGCTGCCGGCGGGCGGGGGCTGCCTCTGCGGCCAGGACCGGCAACTGCGCGCCGCACTCGGGCCCCGCCTTTCCTGCCCCCGCCGCCCCTCCCGGCCACCCTCGCCATCGCCCAGTCTCTGTGGCGCCGCACCCACAGAGACCGCGATCGCCACTCACGGCTGCAGTAACGGTGGTCTTGACCGTGCTCTCTGATTTCCCTACCCGGGACAACGTGCGGCGTCCCGCCCCGCTGGGGCGCCTGAGGGTTTCCATCCCGGCGATGGGCGAAGTCACGCCTCCGGAGCCTACATAGGCAACACTCCAATAAGGTCTCAACGAAGGTCGTCGCCAGGCGTTGTTGAGGGTCGGGGGCGGCCTTTAGAGCGTGGTGCAGGTGCGGGCGCCGGGGTGAAGCTCCGGGCGGGAGCCATTGCGGGGCTTGCTGAACGGGTGGCAGATGCCGGTGCCGACGCCTTGGCAGCCGGCGTGGAGCGAGAACGGGCAGCACGGCGGCGGCCGCTCGGTGCGGGGCCGGCAGGCAATGTGGGCGGGCGGCGGTGATGTCCGGCACCGAGCACGGCCTGGCATCGGGCACCCATCATGGAGTGCCGTCCGGGGCGGACAGGAATTGCGTGTGCCCCGGACGCCTGGTTGCTTCGCGGAGTACCAGGCGTCGACCTCTTTATCGCTGGCGCCTTGGTGGTAACAACGGCCAGCAGCGGCAACCCGCCGTTGAGTACTTGATTCGCTCATTTCGCCCGGCGGACAGGCTGCGCTTACCCAGCCGCAGCAGGACTGCAATCACCGTCAGAAACCGGTCCATCAGGGGCTATAACTACCGACGCACAATGCTGCCATTTTTTGTCCGCCTTGGCGACCAAATACAAGACACGTGTCCGCTGGAACTCCTTGCCGTGGCGGTCGGCGCGTGACCAGATGACCTCGATGGCAGCAGCCCGGCGGTTCAGGATCTGCACGGTCCGGCGCACTTCCTTGCTGCTGCCGTAGTGCGCCGCGCGCAGGCCATGAAGTTGACTGGATAGTTCGTGTCCAAGGTCATGACGCGTCACAACCGCAAGGTGCGCTTTATCGGTGGTCATGGTCAAGGGCAGAGCGAAGTACTGCAACAGTGGGACGGGATCCGTCTCTCCGGTCATTGCCAGACCGGCAAATGCCTCCGCATATTCGTCAAACCATTCATGCACTTCTCTCAGAACTGCGGAACCGTTAATATGCGTCTCCTCATCCCAGGTGCGGGTATCAGCCGCCATAGTGGACCACCTGCCTGTGCTGCCTTGCCTTCACGAGATATTCGCTGCCGAGACGGCTGATGCCGAATGTATAATCAGCGTCCGATGGGGGCTACCTACAACTGGACGGTCTTACGGCCACAGCAAGCAGGCGGAAACAGCTGCATTCGTACCGTCGCTCAGTGGTAACTCGTCCAGGCCGGGCAGGACAGATGGCCATGAGCTGCTCGACCCGCTTGCAAACCACCTGACACCCTTGCTTGCAGGCGGCGCGGGATACGTGGCGGGCCGTGGATCCCTGCCGGAGCCGGCGGCAACTGGCAGATGCGCTCCGCAGCGTCTGGGCGAAGGACGCGCCAGGGCTTGGCAACAGGCGCGAACGGCACAACCGGGTCGCTGCGGCAGCACTCCCCGGGGCACGGACCTGTCCGGTGGAGGGCCAGCGAACCGTTGTCCTCGATCGGGGCCGGCACGGCTTGTCAGGGCGCCGCTGCCGTCGCCGCAGTGCCCCACCGGCGGCAGCCAGGCCAGGACCTCACACAAACTACGTCACCGTGCGCATTCACACTTCAGAAAGCCGGCCGATACAGCGACCGCACGGATCAAGACCTGGCGGATCCCCCGGCACACCCGATGCAGCCCCAGCCTCATGACATCATCGCCAAACCATCCTCACCCTGCACAGCCACCGCTGAAAGGGCTCGGTTCGAACCGGCACCGCCCCTGCACCAACAGCGGAGCACACACCGCTGCCCCGGCGTGTGCTCGTCGCCAGCCACGCGCGGCCCTGAGGGGGGGGGACCGTTACAGACCTGGCTGCAGGTGGCTGCCGGGCGCCTGCGAGAGCGAACGCAGGGGGCTCGCTGACTACGGGGAACCGGAGGTACGGAGCAGTTGGACAGCCAAATGGGGGGTGAGCGACGGACCTTGTTGATACCCATCTGGCTGACCATAAGGAGGTGCCGCGCCGAGAAGTCTGCAGTGGCGGGGCGAGGTGCCCCGCGGCTGATCACTCTGGGATGAGGCGATGGGAGATACATACCTGCGGGGGGGCCGCCATGCGGAGTGGCTGGAGTTGTTTTTCGACCTGGTTTTCGTTGTATTCGTCTCACAACTGGCGCATTCGCTGCACGGGAATCCTGATGCCCGTGATTTCGTGGGTTTCTTCGCCCTGTACTTTCCTCCGTGGTGGATGTGGGTGAACTTGACGGTGTCGGCGAATCTGTTCGTCCAGGACACAGCTCGCCGACGTGTACTGATGCTGGGGGCCATGCTGTGTCTGGCGGTGATGGCTGCTGCGGTTCCCGGGGCGGCCGGTGAGCGGGGAGCGGCCTACGCTCTGGGCTACTGCGGTACGCGGCTGGTTCTTCTGGGGCTGTGGTGGCCGTCGGTGCGCCAGGGAGGCGGGAATGTGCCGACCTGGCGCCCGCTGAGTTACTGCCTGGGTTCGGCGGCGTTGTGGGCCTGCTCGATGGCGGTGCCGGTGCCGTGGCGGCATGGGGTATGGGCCGTGCTTTTGGCTGCCGAGGTCACTCTGCTGCTGAGTGCGCGCGGGCTTCCCCGACAGCTTCACGTGGGGCATTTGGTGGAGCGTGTGGGCCTGTTCATGATCATTGTCCTGGGTGAGTCGGTGATGGGGCTGGTCGTCTCGGGCAGCCATATGTGGACGGGCCAGGCGGCCTGGGTGGCGGTGTGCGGCTTTGTGCTGCTGGCCGCCGTGTGGTGGTCGTATTTTGATTTCGGGGTGTCTACCGCGGAGGTGGTCCTGCAGGCAGCCGTCGGGCGGCGCCAGTACACGCTGGCCCGTGATGTCGCCGGGTTCCTTCATTTTTTTGTGACTGCGGGGGTGATCTGCAGTGCGGCGGGCCTGGCCACTGCTGTTGAAGAGGCCGCGCGTGAGCGTCTGTCCGGTGGTGCGGTGTGGTCACTGGCCGGGGGTGCCGCCCTGTATTATGCGGCCCATGGCGTGATCGCTCTGCGTTACGGGCGTGCGCCGGCGCGCGTGGCGGTATGGGCGTTGCCGGGCATCGCTGTCACGCTGCTGGTCGGCTTGTGCTCCGGTGGGCTGAGGCCATGGCAGGTCGTTGCGGTGCTGGCAGTGGCAGCGTGTGGCCATCTGGTGTTTGCCCGGGTGCTGACGCGACGCTGGGGGGGCGGCGCGTAGGATGTGAGTTTCCCGTGCGTCACCGGAGACTTCCGGACCGGTCGGTTGTTCGGTTGTGATCACACAGATGTCCCCAGAGGAGTTGGCCGATCTCGCTCTTGGTGCAGGGGGACTGCTGGTCGGAGGCACCTGCTGCAGGACGGTGCCCTGCAAGCTGCGGCTCGCGGCAGCCTGAGAGCCTGTCGGGGGGCCGCTTGAAGCACGCGAGGCAGAAGAGGAGCGTGGCCACGAAGGCCAGGGCGGCCTGGGTGCCGGTAGTGGCCGGAGCGGCGGTGCTGCCGAGCTGGGCTTGGAGGAGGACGCCGGTGGCAGCGCTGCCGAGGGGGTGCCGCCGAGCTGGCGGGTGGTGCTGACGACGGACGCGGCGCCGACCAGCGAGGGCTCCGGGCTTCGGGTGGCGATGCTGGCGAGCGGGGCGGAGACCAGTCCGATGCCGATACCGGACGCGAGAGGCGAGGGCATGAGTGCCCACAGGCTGACACCTGGGCCCAGCAGCCACGCCAGCGAGCCGGTGCCCGCAATCAACAGGGCGAAGCCGGCGGCTGCGAGCAGGCGGGGGCTGGCGGGGTCGGACCGCTTCCCAGCGAGTCGTGCGCACAGGGAGGACGGGGTGAACATCGGCACGGTGGCAGCGCCGGCTGCCAGGAGACTTTAGCTGAGGTCGCTCTGAAGGTAGATCACAGGCCAGGAACAGGCTGCCCATGGGCCTCAGGCCGCTGAGCGCGAGCGCGACGGCCTGCAAGGCGCGGGTGAACCATCAGACCGTCTCCCAGGCCGTCGTCATCGCCACTGGCATCACCAAGGACGCGGCCGCGATGTCCTTGGTGATGCCAGTGGCGATGACGAGAGACCCACGATTCCGGAGTTCCTGTCTGCGCTCACTCCGCGCCGGCGGCCTGGGCGGCGTTCGCCTGGTCATCGCCAGCCACCACAGCGGACTTGTGGCCGCGACCCGCAAGGTGATACTGGGGCTCCTTGTACCAGTGGTGCCGCGTTCACTTCCTGCACGACTGCTTCGCGCACCTCCCAAAGGCCCTGGTGAGGTAGTCGCCGTGACGATCCGGACCGTTTTGCCACGACCGAGCTGCTGCCGATCCAGTACTACAGCCGTGAGTCGCGGTTGCGGTCTCTGCGGTCGCGGGTGGCGTGATGGCTTTGGCGGGCGCGGGTCTGGTGGGTGCGGCGCCAGAGGG
>NZ_JBWKJV010000123.1:0-4994 GCF_056432045.1 Streptomyces sp. NPDC045701
ATCTTCTTCGCCGTCGCCGCGGAGGGCAGGTCGCTGGAGGACATCGCGACCCCGCTGTCCGCGCAGGCCGCCGAGGCATCGGCTCCCGGCGGGGCAGCCGGTGCCACCGCGCGCACGACGGCGCCGTGACGGCCGCACCATGACGATCATCGCGCGTGACGGCGGCGCCGTCACGGTCGACGCCCCGACGGGGGACGAGGGCGCCCGATTGAATCGAACCCCCGATTGAATCGGACCCCGCTGAATGGTTTATCATTCATACACATGCTCCAGTGGCTGTCAAGCCGCTGAAGTGGGGTCGGTTTGTGATTCTTTCCGTTTGTGTGCTGGTCAGGGCGCGGTAGGCCTTACGGGGGGCGAAGCGCTTGCGGCAGCGCATATGTCCTTGTTGTTCACCCTTCGTTGATGGGGCGTTCAATGTAGGCGCGGGGGCGTTCCCCCAAGCGCGGGTGAGCACGATGGTCTGCAGGGCGCTGTTCGCGGCCGGTCGCCGCCTTTGTTGAGTCGGTGGCGGTGGGTGCGGCCGGACGGGCGGGGACCGGGGCGACGTCGGCCAGGTGGGCGAATGCACCCTCGGGCCGCATCCGTGCGGAGTTGTCCCTGGCCGGGGCCGGCAGCCCCGCGGTCGCGGGACCGACGCCGGACAGCTCCAGCAGCTTGGGGGCGGCCTGCTTGTCCAGCGGGCCCGCGACCTGCTCACGCAGCATCGCCGGGGCCGGGACCAGCAGGCTGCGGATCTGGTTCATCGCCTGGGGACGGGCCTTGACCGCGCTGCGTGGTGGGTCAGGCCGTGGGTGTCAACTCCACCGGTGATCCCCGGGCCGCCGTGCGTCATGCTGTCATGTCCGTATGGCGTGTCCGTGCCGAGGGCGGCACGCGCCGGTCGGGCGGGTGGACCAGACAGTGACGGGGCCTCTTCACCAAGCTCCCATGAGATCACAAATGCCCGTCCGGCCGCGTGCGTGGTGACGCCCGGCAGGCCGACGAATCTCAAGCAGGACAGTCAGGACGTCAGTTGGCTGGCGAGTCAGCCCTACCGGGAGCGTCATCACTTCACCTCCTCACTGCCGGTTGCCGAGCTGGCGGAGGCTCGGTTGTAGCCCGCTTCGCGGGCTCGTGGTTTGTCGCAGTAGCGGCAGGCGCCAGGCATTCGCCGGGCGGCGAATACCTGGCGTGGGAGCGCGGCGGCAAGGCGACATTCAGCGCGGCCGACCCAGCTCCGACGGCCGACTCTTCGGACATCTCACTTCCGGGACCGGCCGGAAGCGAGCCTACGCCACCACCTCATGCGGCTGGACAACCACAGCGGCACCTTAAAGGCACCGACCTGTCCGTCGTCCGTGCTGACCACGCGAAAACGCACGGTTGGAGAACCCCAGCCGAGCGCCTGCGTGATCTACTGACAGCCGCGTAAGCCACCACCAGGTGTTGCGAGGACCCCGAGAATCCCGCCAAGAACGACCGGGGCCTCTGCCACGTTGCCACCCCCGGTGACCACGCTCTGTAACCTTTCAGCGCCAGGATGAAAAACGGTCAGCACCACACGCCATCAACACTAGCACCGCAACCCGGGACGACTCCGAGCAGCGTGTCGACCGTCCGGAGGGGGAATGGTATGACCCTTTCTTCATGCGTTCAGCTGTACTGACGCGCAACCTCGAGACGGCTGTTCGGCTGATGGCGTCATCCGCCATGAGTCGCTTCCATCGGGGGAGCCGCGCAGTCAGCTGCTTAGGAGCGAGCGATAGCGCCCCGCGTCCAGACAGTGGTTTCGTTGTCGAAAATCCTCACGGAACTACTTCGCCGCCTAGCAAGATTGGATGCAATGATTGTGCAACCGTTAATAAACGTGGTTGTCGGGGAGGATCATCCTGTTTATAGAGAGGGATTGGTGCGGGTTCTGACCCGCAGTCAACTTATCCGGGTAGTAGCCGAGGCCGCTGACGGGAATTCAGCTTGGCGTGCGATTTGTCAGCTTCACCCGGCAGTTGCAGTTTTGGATTATCGTATGTCCGGCCTGGATGGCATTGATGTGGCCCGCATGGCGAGGCGTGACGCGAATGTGAATACCAGAATTGTAATGCTGTCGGCCTGCACGGATAGCGCCACAGTATATAAGGCATTGCAAGAGGGTGTGACGAGCTACCTCGGCAAAGAATCCGACGCCGATCAGCTGATAGGAGCTATCATCGCATCAGCGCACGGGGAGGCTGTTTTGCCGACAAGTATCGCGTCCGGCCTGGTATCAGAAATCCGGAAGCGAGCGGACCAGGAAAAGCCTCTCCTGACTGATCGCGAGTTGCAAATACTCACATTTATCGCGGAAGGGAAATCGGTTCCTATCATCGCTAAGGAGCTCTACCTTGCTCCTACAACGATAAAGTCCCATGTCCAGCGCCTGTATGAAAAGTTCAGTGTGTGCAATAGAGGTGCGGTCGTTGCGGAAGCCATGCGCCGGGGAATACTCCGGTAGGCCAGTCTGCCTTATGGGGCTGGGGCAGGGCTTTCTCTTCGGATCAAATAGGGATCTTAGACAATGGCTGCGCAGGGAGACGCGCAATATTCCGCGTCGAAAGGCCGAACAGTGGCTGCCCAAGACCTCAAGGGTGTGTCGGTTAACCGCCGTCAATCGTATTCTGCCGTTGATCGCGTGCAGTCTCGCTACGAGATTCGGGTACAACGCACGCGATCACTCCTTCAGCTGGCCTTCGGCGGCGTCTTGGCGGGCGCGATAGTAGCTGAGCCAACCCCTGTAGATGTAGAACAGGTCCTGGTGCTAGGCCTCTACAGTCTCCTTGGGTTGGCGGGATTCGCGACTATGTGTCTCAGAGTGATCAAAGGCCGAGCACTGATCATCCTCCCTACCTTTCTGGGCATCTGCGACATTGCAGTAGTTGGCTGGCTCGGGAGTAAGTCGTACGATCCTCTGTTGCTGACGATCGCTTTGGTGATACCACCAATTTTGTCCGCTGTGCAGTCCCGCCCCGAGGTCACTATTCTCGTAACATTTCTCAGCTTCTGTGTTAGTGCATGGGCGTTGCTGCCGGGGTTCGGTAACGGATCGGAGCTCACCCGTGGCGGCATGACCGACGTCATGGCTATCCTGCTTGTAGTTGGGATAAATTGTTGCACGGTTTCCTTTTTGCATGCAAATCGCACTAAACAGATAACAAATCTGCTTCAAGTCCGGTCACAGCTTCTTGCGGAGGTGATTTCGGCAGAAGAGCGGGAACGTGGACTGCTTGCAGAACACTTGCACGACGGTCCTCTGCAAGCCGTTCTGACGGCGCGGCTAGACCTACATTCTGGCGATTCTGCGGCGGTACAGCGAGCACAAAAAATGCTCCTTGAGGCTGCCCGTGATTTGCGCAGACTGACGTGTGAACTGCATCCAGCGGTGCTGGAGGCAGCCGGACTGGACGCAGCGATTGAGGCGCTCGTGCACGGGTTGAGAGACCGTTCAACTATTCGGGTGCGTTGTCGAACAGAGCCTCTAGCCAAGTCGCCCAATGATCCTATTTTGTTTGCAGCAGCCCGCGAACTTCTAACCAATGTTATGCGGCATGCTAAAGCAACAGAGGTCGAAGTGGGTCTTACCCAGGAAGACGGTATGCGACTTCTTAAGGTAATCGATAATGGCATCGGGTTTGACGCTCGACGTATTCATGAGCGTTTGGCTCATGGGCATATCGGTCTGTCATCGCAACGCGTCCGTATAGAAGCCGCAGGCGGGAGCCTGCGCTATGTCCGGTCGGCAGCGGGCACGCATGCCGAAGTACGCATTCCGGTATGAGCCTCTCCACCCCACCCTGAGCTGGTCAGACAGAGGGGTGAGGATCATTGTGTACGAGCCGCCAGAGGTTTGGGGGTGGCACCGATTCGCTCAACGAGCGGCCGCGCTGGGCATGCGTGTGTCCCACCCGCAGATGGTCCTATCCGCTGGTCACCAGCCACGGTCTCGGCAGCCCGTAGCGACTGGGAGTCGATCACCGCCGCACTGGGTTCGGTACCGCGGCCCGCCTTTCGGCGGAGGCGGTCGCGCAGGGTGTCATGCAGGTCATCGGCATACTGCGCACGTTCCCATCGGGTGAAGAAGGCATACACAGTCGGGCGGGGCGGGAAGTCAGTCGGCAGTGCCCGCCACTTGCATCCGTTGTCGACCACATACCTGATGGCGCCGACGATCTTCCTTCTGCAGTGCTTTCCCGGCCTGCCGCCCCTGCCCCACCGCCAGGTCGGCAAGGGCAGCAAAGGCTCGGTGACCTGCCACTGTGCATCACTCATGTCCGAGGGGCAGCGCACCGGACGTGCCGGTTCACAGGAGCCCCGGCCAAAGAGGCATGCCGGACACGGACAGCCGGATGAAAGAACCGAGTTGGCATCGGACAGCTCGGAACGGTACAACGGCATGACAGGGCTCCTGTGACAACAGTTCGGCTTCGCAACCGCTGTTGTTACGGGAGTCCTGCTGCTTGTGCGGGCTTTCACAGCCCCACCACCCGAACGTGCCACTCCACTTATCGTGACCGGTTCTCAATCAGGCACTGAGCTTGGCGTTTAGCCTGCGGCGGCCCGGTGTTCTTTGATTGATTCGGCGCGGTTGACCGTCTTGCCGACGCCGTGGCGGGTGGACTGGTGCTTGTTCTTCGAGCCGGGAGGTCGTCCAGGTCCTGGTCGGGATGGTTTCGGTGCGGCGGCGGGACGGGCCGCCGTCGCCCGGACGTTGCGAAACCCCCGCCGGACGCGTGCGGGGGTGAGCCGACGGGGCTCGGTTCGTCGTTCCCAGGGGCGTTTTCAGGTCCTCGGTGAGGGGCCGGGCGAGGCGGAGCTGGTTGTGGGCGGCGATGATGAGCCAGGTCCATAGGTCGGCGGTGTCCGCGCGTCGGATCTTGAGGTGCCGGTAAGAACGCTGTCACCGATCCTGCTGGTTAATTTCGTTGCTGGCGGGTGGAGTTGCTCGTTATTCGTGTAGCGGTCGTGTTTCCGTCCCCGGC
>NZ_JBWKJV010000124.1:0-4832 GCF_056432045.1 Streptomyces sp. NPDC045701
GCCCGCCCCCGCGGCTCCGACCTGGCGAAACGCGACGCGAACCGGGCATGCAACCCCGCCAGCACCCCGTCCCACTCCTCAACCAGCCCCACCCCAAGCTCAGCCATACACCAACTCAACCACAAACAAGTGCGATTGCAGTACTAGCTAGACTAGTTCCATCCGCCGGGAGGAGGCGCCGCAAGACCGGGTGGCCGTCCTTTGGACAAGGTCCGAGCCTTGCAGCGGACGCTGTACCGCTGTGCCAAGCAAGAACCCGAACGCCGGTTTCATGCCCTGTATAGCCATGTCCACCGCATGGACGTTCTTCGGCGGGCGTGGGCCGGTGTGTGCGCGAACCGAGGTGCCCCCGGCGCCGACGGTGTGACCGTCGACGCGGTGGCGGCCTCGGGGGTGGACGCATTCCTCCAGGATCTGGCCGAGCAGTTGCGGACGTATACGTATCGTCCGTCGGTGCTGCGGCGGGTCCAGATTCCCAGACCGGGGCGGCCGGGGGAGTTCCGGCCGCTGTCGGTTCCCACCGTGGCGGACCGGGTGGTGATGACGGCCGCGAAACAGGTCCTGGAACCGGTCTTCGAGGCCCAGTTTACCGAGGCGAGCTACGGATTCCGGCCCAAGCGGTCCGCGATCGACGCGTGCGAAGCCGTGCGCGTCGCGGCGAACCAACGGCGGGAATGGGTCTTCGGGGCCGATATCCGGGACTGCTTCGGAACGGTCAACCACGACGCGCTCATGGCCCAGGTGGCCCGGCATGTCGTGGACCGGCCGATGCTGAAACTGATCCGGACCTGGCTGCGGATGGGAGTCCTGGAGGACGGGGTGACCTCCCCGACCGGGGCTGGAACCCCGCAGGGCTCACCGATCTCCCCGCTGCTGGCCAACATCGCCCTGCACGTCCTCGACGAGGCGTGGCAGGACGAGGGCCGCCGACTGGGGGTGCTGGTGAGGTACTGCGACGGCTTCGTGGTCCTGTCGCCGACCAGACAACGGGCCGGGCAGGCTCAGCAGTCGGCGGCGAAAGTGCTGGAACGACTCGGGATGCGACTGCACCCCGAGAAGTCCGGCATCACCTGCCTCACCCGAGGTAGGCAGGGCTTCGATTTCCTCGGCTTCCACCACCGGAAAGTGGAATCGTGGAAATGGCGAGGCAGGTTCTACCTGCAACGCTGGCCCTCGGTCAGAGCGATGCGGGTGCTGCGGGACAAGGTCCGCGCGGCTACCGCCCGCTCGAAGACCGAACGGCCGGTGTCAGCCGTGGTCGCTGACCTCAACCCCGTACTGCGGGGCTGGGCAGCGTACTTCCGCAACGGGAACTCCGGGCGGAGATTCAACGCGGTCGACGGCTGCGTCCACGAACGGCTGGCCATCTTCGCCAGCCGGAAACGCAGACTCCGAGGCCGGAACTGGACCACCCGATTCACCTACGGATGGATCTCCCGGCTCGGGGTCTACCGCCTCACCGGAAACGTGCACAGGGCGACGGCGCATGCCAGTCGGTGAACGATGTCGGAAAGCCGTGTGCGGGAGAACCGCATGCACGGTTTGAAGCGGCGGGGGCTGGAAACGGAGCGGAACCCACCGCGCCAGTCCCCGACCCTACTAAGTATTTCTCAGAGTCACCACTGGGGTATGGGTGCTTCCATCCGTTACCGAACACCGATATCTACCTGACGGTGGATTGTTCGTGTTGATCTGACCCAAGATCGAACATGTGGTCACGTCACTTCCACCCAGCGGCCCAGTCTCAGGGAGATCGATGAGGAGCTGATCTTGGGTTGTGGTAATGGTGTAAACGGCGAAGGGCGCCGCTCCCGGCAAGGCGGTGAAAGAGGTAAGCCCTCCCGGATCCACGGTGACAGCCGGGGTGCTGATTTCCCGTTTGCTGTAGAAGGAACGGCGGATTGGGCTGTCGGACTGGTTTCTGAGCGAGACGGTCGTAGTGGTGCTAGCGCCTTCGTCAGTTGCTGACAACCGGGTGATCTGCTCGCTGCCGGTGATGTGCCCGCTGCCGCTGAGGTGCTGGTCGTCACCCACAATGTGGTTGTCGTCCTCGGCCACGGCGTTGATGATGGTGATGTCATTGCCCGGATCGATATCGTCGGCGTGGGCGGGCGCGACTGCAGTACTGGCTGTGAGCAGCACCGCGGCCGCTGCCGTTGCGGGGCGCAGGGACCTCTTCACATCTTCTCCGTTCATTGAAAAAATTCATCGCGACGATACACGCAGTTATACAAATGGGTGGTGGATTAGGCCGGGGGTGGGCAAGCCGGATGGATCGCCGCGAGCGTTCAAGATCACGGGGAACTTCAGGCTGAGCCTGCACCCGGTCTGACTGCGGCGCTGAGACCGGTTGGCGCCCGCTATGCCGCGACCATCCGGTTCCTGGAGTTCTGCGAGGAATGGGGCGGCAAGTATCCGGCGATCGTGCGGTTGTGGGAAAACGCGTGGGCCGGGTTCGTCCCGTTCCTGCAGTTCGACGCCGAGATCCGCCGGATCGTCTGCACCACGAACGCGATCGAGTCGGTGCACGCGAGGATCCGCCGGGCGGTCCGGGCCCGAGGTCACTTTCCCCTCCGAGAACGCGGCTCTGAAGTGCGTCTACCTCGCGTCCCTCGACCCGACCGGCAGCGGACGCAAACGCTCGGCTACCCGCTGGAAGCGAGCCCTCCAGGCCTTCGACGGCCGCCTCACCAACAACCGAATCTGACCACACCAACCAACCCGGTTACACCGTTTACTGGACAGACCCGCTCCGTACCCGGCGCCGGTTCCTGCTTCCTCTGATACTTCTTTTTCACCCAGCCAAGAAAGGTCTCCGGGCTTCAGTGGCGCTGCCTCCCGCACAGCCTTCCCGCCCTGGAACACGGTCTGCGGGTGCTTCGCGAAATGGGCGGACCAGGGTGTGTTCGCCCAGCTGGGCGGCCGACTCCGGCAGCTCCTGTGGGAGAAGATGATCAACGACTACGGAAAAACTTGTCAGGGGTGTTTTTCTTCCAGTCCCTCCTTAACCTCCCCATGTGGGCGGGGAGATATGTGGCCTTGTCGGGAGCTGTTTGGTGGACTGCTCGCGCGTAGGCGGGCGGGTTGACTTATCGGAACGTTTGTGTGCTCCGCCGTCTCTTGCCGAGGTTGCTTATGTCGCTCTTCCTGCCCGTTGAAGCTGCTTCGGTCGCGGAGCGGGGTGCTGGTGGTGTTGTGCGCTGGCGGGGTGTGCGTCGTGTGGCTTTGGTGACGGCGGTGGTGATGGGGGTGGCGGCGGCTCCGGTGGTGTCGGCGGTGGCTGCCGATACGCCGGGTGGTGGGGTGCCGGCTGGGGTGTCGGGCTCGGTGCCGGTGGGTGATGCTGCTGCGGGGATGGTGGATGAGCGGACGGGTCTGTGGCGGATGAGTCTGCCGCTGGTCACGCTCGGGGGGCGTGCGGGCCTGGACGCCTCGGTGGCCTTGTCGTATGACCAGCAGCTGGCGGCGGCGGGGGTGGACCGGCACGGCCTGGGTGCGGGGATGACGCTGGGGGTGTCGTTTGTGGACACTGAGGGCGGGGTGCGGGTCTTCCCCGCCTCCGGGGGCATGTTCGAAGCCGACGAGGCCTCCGTGACCGGCCTGAAGCGCTACCCGCTGAAAGACCTGAAGTTCGAGCGCAGGGACGGCACTGTGGCGGCCCGGGACGGGGTTGCGGCCCGGGCTTATGCGTTCATGCTGTCGTATGAGGACGGGCGGGTGGATTTCTTCTCGGGTGAGGGGGATCTGCTGGCACGGAAGGACCGGTGGGGTAACCGGGTGGAGTGGGTGTGGGGGTCGGGGCACCGGCTGGTGCAGGTGGTGGACACCTACGGCCAGAAAGCCACCCTGACGCCGTCGGCGACCGGTTTGACGGTGACTTCACCGGCCCGCTCTGACGGGCGGGTGCCGAAGATGCAGCTGAAGATCGAAGGCGGCCGTCTGGTGCAGGTGACCGACCCGGCCGGCCAGGTCACCACCCTCGCCTACCGCGCCAGCAGCGAGACCGGGAACAAGCCGCTGCTGAGTGAGATCGTCACCCCCGCCGGGGCCCGGACCGCGGTCGACTACCAGACCGCGGCGGGGATGAGCGTGGTCAGAACCGTGCGGGTGACCGACCGGGGCGGGAAGGACATTGTCGCCCCGAAGAGTTTCTCGCTGGTTCCGGTGGACGGCCAGCTGCACAGCCACACCGGTTTCCCCACCTACCAGCACACCACGTTCGGCCTGTTCGACGCGGCGGATGCCGCCGCCCAGGGCTACCGGTATGCCACGGAGCTGTCGGACGGGGTGTCGGTGGTGCGTTCCACCTACAACAAGCTGCATTTGCTTCAGGAGCGGGAGACGTTCCTGGTTGCCGGGGACAAGCGGATAAGCCTGCAGAGGCAGAGCCTGGACTATGCGGGGGAGAAGGACGAGATGCCGCCGTCCCCGGTGGCTTTGCCGGCGAACTACGCCAAACCGGCCGAGGCACGGGTCACGCACCTGGGCCCGGGCGGCAGGCAGCGCACCACGGCCGAGACGGCCGTGTTTGATGATCATGGCCGGCAGGTGGAGCGGCGGGATGTGACCGGGGCGGTGACCCGCACCGGGTACGGGCCCTTCGGGCAGGCGGTGAAATCGGTGACCACCGGCACGGACGGCACCGTCGCCGAAACGCGGAACACGCTCACCCCCGATGGCAAGCATGTTGCGGCCACCACCGAAGCGGTGGCGAACAAGCCGGGGGAGACACCCAAAGCCCGCACGGTCACGAGCTTTGAGACTGATGAGCACGGTGAACTGGCGTCGAAGACTCTCACCTGGGCCGAGGGCGCGCGCCCGGAGGGTGATGA
>NZ_JBWKJV010000125.1:0-4725 GCF_056432045.1 Streptomyces sp. NPDC045701
ACCTGGGCCGACGGCGCGCGCCCGGAAGGCGATGAGGGGCCGCAGAAGCTGACCGAGACCTACACCACCAGCATCGACACCACCGCCCATACCCGAACCGACGCGGTCACCACCCCTGCGGGGACGGTGAAGCAGGTCACCGATCTGGCCACCGGCGAAGTCGTCGAAACCATCGATACGGCGGGCCGGGCATCGAAGACGGTGTATGACGATGCGGGGCGGGTGGTCAAGGAGACCGGTCCGGACGGGCTGGCCGTCACCGCCGCCCACACCCCCACCTCCACCACGCTCACCACCCCCGACGGGCACGTCACTGTCGAGACCCGCGACCTGCTGGGGCGGGTGGAGAAGAAGACCGACAATATTGCCGGCGGGAAGATCACCGACCACCCCGGGGCGCGGACGCTGCAGGAGGTGGAGTACTCGCCGGACGGGCTGACCGCCACCACCAGCGACGGTGCTGGCCGCAAAACGGTCACCACGAATGATCTGCTGGGCCGGCCGGTGAAGGCGGTTGCTCCCAACGGCATGACACAGCTCTTCTCCTACGACGACGTCGCGAACACCAAAACCACCGCGCTGCTGCCCGCCGGGGAGAGCGACCCGGCTAAGGCGGTGACCACCACCACCGAAAAGCTGGATGCTGCCGACCGGACGGTCGCCTCCTCGACCCGCCACGCGGACGGCACCCCAGCACCTGCAACTTCCAAGTCATACGACGGGCTGGGTAGGCCGATAAAGTTGACGACCACGGATCTCACGGCCCGTCTGTCTTACGGCGCAGGCGGAACGGCTGACCGAGCCACCCTCACCCCGGCCGCCCCCGAGACGTTCCCCGGCAGTGAGGTCACCGCTGAGCCACGTGCGGATCTGACCGGCGGACCGGTGGTCAAGACCCTGGGCTCGGGTGAGGAGAAGCGGTCCGGGACAACGGTGAAGCGGGACGATGCCGGGCGTGTGACCGAGGAAAAGGACCCCGTCGGCGGGGTCATCGCCACGGTCTATAACGAGCGGGGTGAGGCGCAGAAGGTGACCCGCCCGGACGGGTCGGTCACCACCACCTCCTACGACCCGGCCACCGGCCGGATCACCGGAACCACCACCGTCTCCGCAGACGGCAAAACCACGGTGAAGACGGCCTGCACCTACGACAAGGCGACCGGCCGGGTTCTGGAGGTGTTCGACCCCGCCGACAAGACGGGCACGGTCATCTCCTACACCTACGATGCGGACGGCCACGTCACCAAAGTCACCTACCCCGACGGCAAAACCCTCACCCAGGAATACGACACCCACGGACAGCTGACATCCTCCGTGGATGCCGCGGGTGCGCGCACCGTCTACACCTACAACGGTGACGGCATTCTGCGCTCGGCGAAGCAGACCGGCACCGACGGCCGGGTCCTGGCCGAGGTCACCTACACCTACGACAAGATCGGCCGGATCGGGAAGGTGGAACGCGGCAACGGCGTCACCACCCTCTACACCTTCACCGGTGCCAGCCAGATCAAGAGTGAGAAGACCACCCGCGCGGACGGCACTCCGGTGAGTGAGGCCGCGTACGTCTATGACGCGCACGGCAACCTCACCTCCCGGACCGACACCCGCCCCGCCGTCAATGAGACCGGCGCGGTGGTCAAGGACGAGCACGGCGGGGTGAGCATGGCGGTCACCACCACCGCCTACCGCTACGACGCCTACGACCGCCTCATCCACTCCAAAGTCAGCAACAGCGAGGGCGAGCCGGTCACCGAGACCGCCTACACGCTGAACGTCTCCGGCGACCTCACCCGCTCCGAGACCACCCGCCACGACCAGGGCGGCAAGAAGAGCGTGACCGAACACGACATCGACCCCGCAGGCCGGCTGACCGCCATCACCACCGACGGCGAGAAGAAAACCCAGGAATTCGACAAGGCCGGAAACCTGACCAAAGACCACCGCGGCAACACCTGGACCTACAACCCCCACAACCAGCCCGTCACCGTCACCACCCCTGACGGCACCACCACCCGCTACACCTACTGGGCCGACGGCACCCGCAAGGCTGCCACCACCAGTCCAGGCGGGGAACAAGCCGGGCAAGGAGGCGGTGCGACGGTGACCGGGTTCTACTACGACCCCACAACCGGCACCATCACCAACGACACCCACACCACCAGCGGTGAGGGTGAGAGGGGCGGTGGGGCCCAGTCTGCCGTAGTCACCGGCTCCTACCTCCAGGCCGCCACCCGCGAAGCCCGCACCCTCACCACCACCGACCCCGCGGCCAGCGAGATCACCCAGACGGCCAACACCACCGGCGGCGGATACCTCCACCACGACCGCCACGGCAACACCACCACCCTCACAGGTGACGGCGGCCACATCAACGCCGCCTGGCACTACACCGACTACGGACAGCACACCACCCCCACCACCACAGCTGTGACCGCAGCCGTCAGCCCAGGCGCAGCCGCGGGCACCAACCCCTTCACCTACGCCGGCGAATACACCAACACCACCACCGGCACCCAATACCTGAAAAACCGCCTCTACGACCCCGCCCAGAAACGCTTCACCACCCGCGACAACGCCCCCCAGCACAACCGCTACATGGCCTTCGACGCCAACCCCGTCATGAAAACCGACCCCACTGGCAACACCGCAGCCCTGGACGACATCGTCTCCGGTGTCCTGATCGGCGTCGCTGTCCTCGCCGCCGCCGTCACCGCCGCCACTGTCACTCTGGCCACCCTCGGCACCGGCACCGGCATCGGCTTCTTCGGTGGCATCGCCGTGGCCGGCGCCGTCCTCGATCTCGCCTCCGTTGCCGTGGAAGCCGCCGCCCTCGCCACCGGCAAAAATCAGTGGGACAGCGACCTCAGTATCACCGCCTATGTCCTCGGAGGCGCAGGCATCCTCGCCGGCGCCCTAGGCGCAGGCGTAAAGGCCGGCGCCGCAGCAGTAAAGGCTAAAGTCGCTCTTCAATCCACAGAGCCTCGCACCGCGAAAATATCCATAGAAGAAATGTATGAAATGTTCCCTTATGGGACAATCACGCCTGAAGCAAACCAACTGAATCAAACTCAAAAAAACCAACTCACCCTCCTTTCGCAAGTGCCGAGAAAATGGCTGACGAAGTTCGCAGCAGATGCAGGTAGCGCCAGGGGCGATCTAACCTTTCCTAGCGGAATCCATTTCGACGAAAGCGGAGTTCCCGGCGAGGATGTTAGCTACTTTGTACATGATTACATGCACCTTAAAGTATATGCCCCTGAAGTAGACGCCGGCATGGGGCCGCGCCGAATCAGGGAAGAGCTAGTCTGCCTGCATGAATTCGGCCATTATGTCGATAATGAACTTAAATTCAGTCAACGCGATATCCCGCTTCAGCAGGAATACGCTGAAATTATCGCCAGCACCCCGGTTAACACCCGCGCAGACAAAGATGCACAGTCCTATCTCCTGAAAAAGAACGAATTTTGGGCGGAAGCGATAGCAGTCGCTCTGGATCCCCAAGGCAGGAGCGAGCTCTTCGGGATCTCCGGCTCAAGGGTTAAGATCATTGAGTTTTTGATACAGATGGACTTTTACTAAAGCGTGTTGGATAAGGCTGTGCCCCATTACCTTCTTGGTGACCCCGCAACGGGGCGCCCGGCCTCCGGAGTTGGCATGATTTTCTCCCCCCTGTCGGACACATGGCGGCGAATTCCAGCGGTTGTCGCAACACATGGTGAGTGTTAGGCAGTCGCCAGCAGTGTAAACAGGCGCTCGGCTGGGGTTCCCAGCCGAGCGTCTTGCGTGGGCGGCTGTTGAGTTCGGCGGCAACGGTGGCCAGGGCTGATAAGTCTTGGTGATCATGTGGGTGTGCAGGTCGGGCCGTATCGAATGCAACGAAGCTCCGGTTGTCCGGGGTGACCTTCCCAAGTCGCCCTGAACCGCCGGAGCTTCGATGTGCCGTCAGTCTGCCATGGTCTGTCTGGTCAAGTCGCCCGCCGCCGCCCAGCGCGCTCTGCCCTCGGTGGCGGGTCGGCTGGCGATGCCGGTCGGTCCCCGGGACCGGCGCGGTCGGCGGCATTGGCTGGTGTCGGTCTGCTCACGGCCTGCTGTGCGGTCCTGTCCGGTGCCCACTCCTGTGCGGCCGCCGGACAGTGGGCTGCGAATGCGCCGCAGGACGCTCTGGCCCGGCCCGGGGTGAGGTCCCCCGGGCCCGGCCCGGAGTACGCCGGGCCCCGGCCGCCCCGGCGATCCGCCGGGTGCTGGCTCTGGCCTGTCGGTCTGTGCCACGCGGTCAGTGACAGCAGGAATGCCAAGCATTCTTTCGCCCCCTCCGTGCGGCTTGGGAATGGCCACCGCGCGCACCGGCGGCGGAAAGTAGGAGCCCGGCGACATGCGATTCCAGACCTTATACAGATTGTTCTTCAGGTCCTTCTCGAACTCGGCGATGCTCTGCCCGTCCACACCGGGTGCACCCTTGTTAGCCCTGACTTCCTCCCAGGCCTCCTTGACTTCCCACTTCGAAATCTCAAACGGCTTGACCGATGATTTCAATTGGCCCATCGAAGGTCGCGTCCAGAAGGTGGTGTAAAAGGCGACGAGCGTAGGTTTCCGTACTGAACCGTCCAAAGTTCGTACGAGGAAGGACCCACGCTCGTGCACAAGCGAGTATCCCCGACCGAGGCCATCCGCGGCGAGATCGATGCGGTGTTCGCCGGGGGCCGGCCGTTGGCTGACTGTCTCGAG
>NZ_JBWKJV010000126.1:0-4476 GCF_056432045.1 Streptomyces sp. NPDC045701
CATCCTCCGACAACACCAGCTCGGCCATCGGCCGCCCCATCTTCGCCATGGAGACAGCTTACTAATTCAACGAATTCCCGGCGCAGGACACTAGCAGCGATTATAACCCGGATGAGGCAGGAATGATCATAAAGCGCATGTCTATGGCTGTGGCTTCGCTCGCCGGAGCGATTCTAGTTGCGGGGCTGGCCACGTCGACCGCCCAGGCGGCGCAGCCCCTCTCCGCGAGCGCCGATGAAAAAGGGAGCCCAACGGCGGAATATGCCACCAACGGGTATTACATTCGAAATGTAAGCGACAATACCCTTACCCTAAAGGGGATTCGCGAGCTTTATGACCCGATTCCTTGGCATGGGCGCCTAACGGGCATTTCAGCCGGGGACAAGATCGCTCCCGGCAGCTCGAAGTACTTCGAGATCGAGCGGTCTGTGTTTTACGGTGAGTGCACGGATGATTATGCCCTCGACCTCTCCGACGAAGACGGCGGAGGCTACTCTTTCGTGGCCGACGCGAACTGCTTGGGGTCTGATTTGGGGTCCGAGGTATACAAGAATAACACGCAAAATCGTGTTTGGGTGGTCCGCGCCCAGGCTACGGGACAGCAAACGACATTCTCAGTCGCCCGGCCTCAGGTGTAGCGGTAATCTTCTTTTATGGGCAGCGATCGGGTATCGACTCACGCCCAGCAGTCACTGACCACACCAAATCAAGATCAGCCGTTTATTAGCCTCGCCGTTTCGGTTGGGTACGGCAGCGGGTGAGGCGGGAACTCGAAAGTGCCTTCCTGACCTGGAACGATGAACGGAGAACACGGGGCATCTCCGCAGGTGAGGCTGTTGTCTGGCGACTCTCCAAACCAGCGGGATGCCCCGTCCGGCAGGCCACCGTCAACACTTCACCAACGCCCACCCGCAGGCCCTACAAGTGAAAAAGGGCTCTCCTGCTGTATGTGTGGGTCAGGCTGTTGAGGGCTGACCTCCGCGGAGTGTGGGGCGGGGGCCTGCGAGAGTGAGCGTGACGAGGGCGATGATGGCGTCGGCGGAGTGGAAGCCGAGCCTCTGCGGATGACCAGGCGCGTCTTGGTGTACTAGCCGCCTCAAGCTTCGCAGGAAACGGCGTGTTTCACGTATCAGCCAGCTCAGGGCACCCACACATACGGCAGGAGAGCCGGTTGTGTCGGTGGTGGGGCTGATGCTGGTGAGGCCGGAGTATGTTGTGCATCAGGCTGGTGCGGGTGCGGCTGGGAGTCGTCGTGCCTGAAGGTATTGGCGGGCTCCCCAGCCTAGTACTGCTTCGGCCAGGAGCTGCGGCAGTGTGCCGCTCCGGTGGTCTAGCTGTGTTACTGCTTGGCTGCAGTACCGGCATGTACTCAGGTGTTCCCTGACGTCGTCGCTGACAGTACGGGTCAGAGATGCCTCGAGCAGCCGTGTGTAATGACGGCAGTCCCGGCGGGGTGCGAGTGTGCCGTGCAGGATCATCAACTGGTTGCGAAGCACCCCCCGGCTGTGTGATGCGCGGAAAACGGCCGTGCCGGGTGCTGTGCCGAGCGGCAGTGCCAGTGACTGGGGATCTTCGCCTTCTACTTCGGTGTGCCACGTCAGGGTCTGTACCGTGGGCGGCAGGTTCGCGAACGCGCGGGCCATGAGGTGTCTTCCCGGTGGGTGTGTGGCAGTGCCCTCGTGCACAGCTTGCACGAGGGCAGGGTGCAGGCCGTCGCTTTCCAGCGCGGGTGACGGGCTGGTGTTCCGTATCCGGCGCGCCGCTGTGTCGCGGATGCTGCGCAGCAGGTGGGGGCGCAGAGCGGGCGGTGTGTTGTAGCGGGTGAGTTCTGTGTGGACGTGCCGGGCTGCTGCCCGGGCGAGCGTGTCGGCTGCGGCTTGCGAGGTCGTGCACACGGAGGCGTAGGCCTGCATCGCGTGCCAGTGGCGTGCCAGCAGGATGGCCATGGGGCGGTGGTCGCGGCGGCTTCTGCTTACCTGGGCCATCAGAGCGGCGTCGGACCAGTGTGTGAGCGGCGCGTGAACGGCGGCGCTAGGGAAGCGATGGGCTGGGCGGTGTCGCATCGTGGTCTTTCTGCGGGACTGGCGTGTGTGCAATGCCGTCACAGACGGGTGTCCGGGAACGCCGTGAATGGCTGGCCGGGGAGTGGTCCATATCCTTGCCTGCCTGCGTGAGCGGTGTCCGGGGGTTGCACAGAGGTGACCGGATAGTGACCGCCCCCGCTGACAAAATTCTTCATTCAAAGGTTGAATTGACGAAGGTAGCTGCAAGGGTTGGGTGATCCGGGACCGGTCTGGTGCAGGAGTTGGCCGTCCGGTGATTTTTCTGGCGGTCCTGGCGCCCTTATTTGAAGGAGGTGCCGACCAGGCTTGCGGGTGCGGCCAGGAGGACGCCGGTGACTGGTTTCTGCTGGTGTACTGCGGCGTCCCTTAATGCAGGGGCGGCGGTGTGCGGCCGGCGCGCAGTGCCTGCGGGTGTGCGCCAGGGGCCTATTCCAGATGGGGAGCGGGCTTGTGGTCCCTGCCGTACATCCGTCCCAGGGGTTCGGCACTGAGCCCGTGCAGGAGGATGCTCAGCGAGACGGTCATCACCATCACGTGGGTGATGAACTGGCCGCTCTGGGCGGGCAGATGGATGACGGCGAGCAGTCCGAAGACGATGGAAGTCACTCCCCGCGGTCCCATCCAGCCCAGGAAGAGTCTGTCGCCCAGGGAAAGGCCTGTTCCGTACAGCACGAGCACCACAGGTGCTGTACGGAACAGGAGGACAGCCGCCAGCGCGTACACCACCACGGTGAGCTGCGCGCCGTCAAAGAACTCATCACTGACGATCTGCCCGAAGACGAACCACAGGGCGATGGTCGTCAGCGCGACGACGTCATCTGTCATCTCCAGGGTTCCGGCGGGCAGCCGCCGGGCTGTGGGAGCGAAACAGACACCGGCGACGAAGGCGGCGACGAACCCGTTGCCGGCCAGCGCGACGGCCAGCGCGTATGCGGCCACCGGTACGGTCAGCACGCCCAGCCTCAGCGCGGAGGGCTGCGCCCACTTCCGTGCAGAAGCCTGGTGCAGGAGCCGGCCGGCTGCCCAGCCGACGGCGGTGCCAGCCAGCAGGGCCCAGGATGCTGCCTCCAGGGCGGCAAGGACCGCCTCCGCGTAATCGGGGCTTTTCTCGCGTGCTTCGACGCTTCCTGCACTGCAGAGCAGAAAGACCGGGGATACGATCCCGTCGTTGAGCCCTCCTTCAACGTTCAGTGTCTCGCGCAGCCGCTTGGGAATTCTCTTGTCCCTGACGACCGACGCTGTGGGCGCCAGGTCGAGGGGGACGACGACCGTGGCCAGGACAGCCAGTGTCCATGCGGGCTGCCCGGGGAAGAGGGCCAGTGCCACCAGGAACGCCATGCACAAGGAGACCGGGAGCGCGAGCCCCAGCAGACGCAGGACAAGTCCCTTTTGCCGTCCCAGAATGCCGCCCGGTACTTCGGTGGCATCGATGAAGAGCAGCAGGGCGAGGGTGACCTCCACGAGCCGCTCGAATGCCGGGGCCTCCAGGTTCAGGTGCCCGGGGAGCTCCGTCGCGGCGGACAGTGCAACGCCGGCGGCCATCATGGCGATAGGCGCGGTAATGCTCCATCGTGCCAGCTGGCGGCTCAGTATTACCCAGAGGAACAAGATGCCCGTGATGGCCGCGACGGCAAGCATGTGACCCGCTTTCGGCAGTGCGCGTACCTTCGCCCGATGGGTAGCTTAAGACTCCTGATACGGATAGCAGGTGCTTACCGGGTCCGGCGGCGCCGATGTCGTTCTCTGGCATTTTCTGGGCGGCCGGTGGCGAATGTGCGGCCCGCCTTCCCGGGGCTCTGCCCCGGAGGCGCCCGGCGATGTCCAGGGGCCACCAGAGGGGTTGCCCGGTGACCTGTCTGAGTACCTGACCCCGCGGCAGGCCCTCCGGCAGGTAAAGACAGCCTGGCTGTTCCATGGTGTGGTGAGGGGAGTGGCGGGCGGGACCCAAAGGCTGGAGTGACCTGGAGGTTTCTGCGGCCCGCCCCGCAGTGCCGGGAGCGGGCACGCCGCACGGGTTTCCCCGCCCGCGACCCTGTCCGGGAGGCGGACCAGAGGCGGTCATGGCCAGCCGCCCGGCAGTGCAGAAGGCCGGTTACCCTGTTTGCGCCCCGCCTCGTGGCCGCCAATACCAAGACGTGGCCGATGCCATCCCGGTCTGCTGACATCACCACCCTGAGCGCATTCGCCGCTCGGCGCGCCACCGCCCACGCCAGGGCGGCGCCGCGTGCGCGTGCGGCCCGCCACTGTGGCGCGCGGGGCTGTGTTGCCCGTCCCGGGCACCGCCCGCCCTGCGCAGGCACTCGCCAGGCAGGTGTGGGCGAGCAATGCTCAGAACCTGTGGATCGGCCGGGGGCGGGGTGCCTCGTGGGATGCGGAGGGCGTACCTTCCCGGGTGATCGACTCAAGGTCACCA
>NZ_JBWKJV010000127.1:0-4419 GCF_056432045.1 Streptomyces sp. NPDC045701
GGCCCCAGCCATACCCGCTTGACAGCAGGCGGCCAGAACCACGGTCCGCCGCGATCAGCCTGGCTGACCCCTCCCAACCGAAACGCGGAGGCTAGCGGAGTGGGAGCGCCTCGACCAGCTGCTCGCCGCCGCACCGGCGGGCACCGCCTACGACCCGGACACCGACCCCGTCGTCCAGGATGAGCTCGCCGCCGAAACCGCAGCCGCCGCCGCCCGCGAGGCCGCCGTACGCGAGGCGCAGCGGATCGCCGCCCGCACCGACGAGCTCCAGGCCCTGCGCGAGCTCCACGCCCTGGCCGCGAACCTCGGGCACTACCGCGACCCGGCCGCCCGCGAAGCCGCCGCCGACCTTCTTCCACCATCGGTCCTCAGCTACGCCGCGTTCCTCGCCCGCGCCCGCTCCGACGCCAGCTGACCGCACCACGCCCCGACCGGGTATCACGCTGACTCAGCGCGAGCATGACACCCGACCTCGGGAAGATGTCACGCCCCTCGAATGCGTCCCCATATGTCCGCTTTCTGGAGTCCGAAGGGGTGTCCTGTGCCATCGAACTTTGAGTAAGTGACATCGAAGTTTGGGGGCTGCGTCGCTAGACATGGGTGTGGCGCACGGGGTGGGCGGGGAGTATCGGATCGGCTGCGCACTGCGGCCCGCGTGACACCTGAAGAAGGATCTGTACCCATGGCGACTGGCACCGTGAAGTGGTTCAACTCGGAGAAGGGGTTCGGTTTCATCCAGCAGGACGACGGCGGACCGGACGTGTTCGTCCACTTCTCCGCCATCCAGACGACCGGCTTCAAGGAGCTGGCCGAGGGCGCGTCCGTCGAGTACGACGTCACCCAGGGCCCCAAGGGGCCTCAAGCCGAGAACGTGGTGCCGCTCCGCTGACCACTGCACGAGAGCACCCCTGAAGTGAGCCCCGCCGGTTTGCCGGTGGGGCTCCTCGCGTGCGGGACGGGCTCTGACCAGCGCAAGCAATCTTCGATGGCACAAGCTCCCGTCGATCAAAGTTCGACGGCACGCGGTCAAGGTCAGGTGGCACAGGACAAGGGGCCTCCAGGGCCGATTCGGGAGCCGCGCGTTACACATAAGAGTTGATCGCCCGCGCGGCTACGAGCAGCACGGACCGTAGTCACGGGGGCCGGTTCCGCCGGACTGGCCCCAGACCCCCTGGCCCAGAGATACCGTGGTAAGCAACGCCAGTTCTGCCCTCTGGAGCCCTCGATGAGCGAACAGCCGGCCCCCGCCGACACCGCCGCCCGGCAGCTGGAGCCCGCGGCCGCCGACGCGGTCCGCGCGTACGCGGCCAAGACCCGCGCCGACGCCGACCGGTTCGCCGCCGTCCTGGAAGACATCGCCACCAACGGCCTGCCCGACCCCGAGCAGTGCACCCCGTGGGAGGAGCTGCGCGAGGCCCACCTCACCCACCTCGCCCGGCAGCGCCCGGCCGTCGCCTGATGGCCCCGCAGCACGGCCCCCGCCGCGCCCGGATCGCGTTCTCCGACTCCGCCGCCAAGCAGCTGGAGAACCTGACCAGCGAGGCGGAGATCCACGCCCTGGACCGCGCCCTGGTCGTCGTCTCCGTCGACCCCGAGATCGGCGAGCCGATCCCCGGCGACACCGCCGGCCCCCAGCTGCGCGAGTACGCCGACGAAGTCGAGCGCGTACGCCTCCTGTACTGGGTCACGGCCTTGAAGACCGTGGTCGTGGTCGCCTACCTCGAGGTCTGACCCTCGACGCCCTGGACCAGGCCGACCGCGTCCTGCTGGCGCGGCCGGCCTTTGGAAATCGGGTTCGTCCGGCGTGATCGACATGCTGAAGAAGCGACCGCTTTCCCCTGTTCAGAGCTTCGCAGGTGGGCCGGCGAGTCTGTGTCGGTCGCGTCGGCGAGTTGGTGACCGTTGGGCGAACGCTTCGTTCGTGACTGCTGGTGCTTGTGTGACGTGGGTGTCGATCGCGTTCACCCGTTCGTGGTGACCGTGCCAGAAACGACGAGCTCGGTGATCTGCGCGGGTGGGACGGTGGGGCCCGCGACTCCGGAGGTCTGAGATGTGAGTTCGCCCCCCGTACCGGCTGCGTGATCCCGGAGCTGACCGTGCGGGTCGCGCGGGCGTGCAACCCCAGGGGCACCACAGCGATGGCCATCCGTGACCACCTCAAGGGTCTGTGGAGCGATGAGGACTTCGAGGAGTGGTACCCGCGGGACGGTAAGCCGGGCCTGTCACCAGCCCAGTTTGCGACGGTGTCGGTTTTGCAGTTCCTGCTGGAGCTGTCCGACCGGCAGGCCGCCGAGTCCGTGCGCAACCGCATCGACTTCAAGTACGCCGCCCTGGGCATGGAGCTGGAAGACCCCGGCTTCCATCACAGCGTCCTTGCCTACTTTCGAGAGCGCCTGGCCGAGGAGGGCCGGGCCGACAAGCTGCTCGGCCTCGCTCTGGAGAAGATCCGGGACGTCGGCCTGGTCCGGGAACGCGGCCGGCAGCGCACCGACTCCACCCACGTATTGGCCGCGGTGCGGGACCTGACCCGCCTGGAGCTCGTCACAGAGGCCATGCGCGCCGCCCTGGAGGAGCTCGCCCGCCGGGCGCCGCACGAGCTGGTCGGCCTGGTGACGGAGGACTGGGGCAAGCGCTACGGCCGTGCCGCCCGGCTGGGGAAGAACCCCTCCCGGCCCAAGACCCGGATCAAGGAGACCGGCGAGGACGTCCGCCTGCTCCTGCGCTACGTCCACCGTTACCTGCCTGCTCTCCGCGACGGCGAGCAGGTCCAGGCCCTGCGTCAGATCTTCGTGCAGAACTACTTCATCGACGCCCCGGATCGCCCGAAGTGGCGGGAGGCGGAGGATGCCGGACTGCCGCCCTCGGCCGTCGCCATCGTCTCGCCCTACGACCTGACCGCCCGCTACGCGCGCCGGGGGCAGACCCGCTGGAAGGGCTTCCTGGCGCACGTCACCGAGACCTGCGACCCGGACACGCCGAGCGTGATCACCGATGTCACCACCACCAGGGCCGCCGTTCACGACACCAAGGCCCTGCCCGGGATCCTGGCCAACCTCGACCACCGGAGCCTGCTGTCGAAGGAGCACTTCGTCGACGGCGGCTATCTCTCAGTCGCGCTCAAGAGGCAAGTCGCCCGCGAGCACGGCGTCGGCCTGGTCGGACCGATCCGGGCCAGGAGCACCCGCCAGTCCCGCAAAGGCACCGTCTTCCACCGCGAAGCCTTCACCATCGACTGGGACAACGAGCAGGTCACCTGCCCGCAGGGCAAGGTGAGCCGCCGGTGGTCGACACCGCCGTCCCTCGCGCCCTACGTCAACGCCGAGTTCGCCCCGGACGACTGCCGCCAGTGCCCGGTGAAGACCGCCTGCACCCGCACCGACGCCCGGAAAGTCACCTTCCTGCCGCGCGATCTCTACGACATCCAGTCCGAATCCCGTACCGAGCAGAAGACCCAGGAATGGCTCTCGCGCTACTCGCTGCGGGCCGCCATCGAGAGCACGATCAGCGAGTTCGTCAACGGCCACGGAATGCGCCAGTGCCGCTACCGCAGCGAAGAGAAGGCCCACGTCCAGCACGTCCTGACCGCCATCGCGGTCAACCTCGAACGCATCGGCGTCCACCTCCCGCCGACGCCCGCCCGGCAGCCCCGGAACCCAACCGCACTCCAGGGCTTCCTCGACTGGCAGCACATCCCCCGGCCCCGGTCCTGGCGCGTCGCCACCCACCCTGCAGGCTGAGGTGATCGTTCTCAAGGTGGTGACCACCACCTTGCTCCAGACCGGCGCATAGATCGACCCACCGAGTTCAACCCTGGCACAGCGCCCTCGCGGCGACCGGCCGTTCAGCTCGATGATCTTCCAGAAAGGCGCTTGACCAAGATCCCCGACAGCGTCAGGTACTCAGCCAGCGCACCGTAGAGCGCTACGTGAAAGGGCAGATCGTCCGGCCGCGCCCCGACCTCGCGGAGCGCCTGGCCGATGCCGTGCGGCAGCGGTGGCAGCCGCGGGTGCGTGAGCGTGCCAAGAGGCAGGCCGCCACGACCGATGGTCTCGTCATCCACACCCGCGCCCGGTTCGGCTACACCGCCGCCCCCGGCACGACCGACGACGCCCGGGTACGACATCTGACCCTGGCTCTGCCCCCGCACTACGCGCGCCGATTCTTCGACGCCCAGGCAGCCGGAGGGACGGAACAGCAGCTCCGGAACATCGCAGCGGAAGGGCTCCAAGAAATCTATTTCCAGGACAACGGCCGCCGAGCGCAGGGTCTACAGGTGGAATTCACAGATATTGAGTACGTTGAATTCGACCTGTAGAGGCCCGTCTTAGCTTGACGTTTAACCTCTGCGGGCTTGGTGCTCCTTGATCGACTCGGCACGTTTGACCGTCTTGCCGACGTCGTGGTGCCTGGCCCGGTGTG
>NZ_JBWKJV010000128.1:0-4364 GCF_056432045.1 Streptomyces sp. NPDC045701
CACCCACAGCCCATGTGTCCCTCACCAAGGCCGCATAACATCAACCACAACGGAACCCCTCGTCGAGCTTTTACACCGCTCCGAGGACGCGACCCTCAACGATCCCCACCATAACTGATACAGCCTACCCATGACGGCCAAATGAGATGACTTCTTAGTCACCCGGCGGGGCGAAGAGATTCAAGCTGCGAATTCGCCAACATCATCCCTCTGTAGGCAAGGGCCCACAGCTCGGGGAAAGCTATCAGCTGTTCAAGACGTCAGCCATTGCTTGACCAGTACCGGCAGCGCTGGCAGGGTTCTGACCAGTGATCAGACGGCCGTCGACAACGGTGTAGGGCTCCCAGTTGGGCACACCAGAGTGCTTCGCGCCACGCTCGGTGAGCTTGTCCTGGAGCAGGAATGGGACTACCTCGGTCAGTCCGACTGCCACTTCTTCGTCATTGGTGAAGGCGGAGACATTCTTGCCGTCGACTAGGTAGGTGCCGTCGGAAAGGGTGACGTCAACCAGGCCAGCGGGACCGTGACATACGGCTCCAACGACTCCACCACGCTCGTAGATCTCTCGGACAGCGGACTGGGAGGCTGTGCTGCCGGGCAGGTCGAACATAGGACCGTGCCCTCCTGCGAAGAAGATCCCGTCGTAGACGGAGGTGTCGACAGTAGAGATAGCCGGAGCGTCGACGAGCTGAGCAGCACAAACCTTGAGAAAATCGCGCTGCACCGGGTCGTCCTTGTCGACCGTGTCAATGGGCGGCCACCCCCCCTCAACAGTAGTGATGTCAACGGTGTGGCCGGCGTCGATGAGTGACTTCCAGGGGTGGGCCGCCTCCGCGACGTAGTAGCCGGTCTTCCGACCGGTGTCGCCGAGCTGGTCGTGGCTGGTCAGTACCAGCAGAATGCGCTTGTTCATGCTGCAAAACGTATCCAGGTCTGCGGGCCAGAGGCTGCCCCGTCCAGTGGAACATCTGGGTGGATCGAGGTTCATCCATTCGGTGCAGTGGCTTCGTGGAGTTCTGGGCGCACGTTTAGCTCCTGGTGCTTGGGACAACGAGGGGGCAGGTTTTCTCGGTCTCGCTGCCATCTGCTGCTACAAGCGGCTGGTCCGCACCCCTACGCACACGGTCGTAGCCGTATCCGTAGCTCTTCCCAGTCCAGCGTTCTGTTCGTCGTCGGCCGCGTCGCGCCCACGGGCGCGATACCGCACTCACCACCGAGGACAGCAAGCGGGAGGATACAGGCGTATGCGGATATTATGACCGCGGCCGTCCGGCTGAGTTGCGTGGGTGTTTTCCCAGCAGATCAAGGGCGTTCCAGCATCTGGCGGCGCAGGCTTTCGTAAATCGGCTCGCGGAGCGCCCGGAGCTGGCCTCGATCCTTCAGTGGTGATCGCTGCTTCGTGAGGTGGTGGGTTCACCCCGTTTTGTTCCCGCGGGTGTCGGGCGGGGTCTTCGCGTGGCGCTGCGGGGCGCCGGGTTCCACGGGCCCGGAGTGTTGCGGGTTGTTCTCCTTCCTGGTCCTCGTCGGGGCGTGAGCCGGTGGTCAGGTGACTGCCGGAAGGGCGTAGAGCCTCTGCCAGGCCAGGACGAACGCGTCGGCCCAGGGCCAGGAGCGTTCGGTCCGCAGCCAGTGGCGGCGGGCGTGCTTCGCGAGGCGGGCCGGGAGGTGGCAGAGGCGCAAGCGCATGGGTGTCGGGCTCGGCGTCGGCCAGGTCGTCTTGATCGTGGAGAGTGAGCAGTCTCAGCCAGGCGTCCAGGGCGGCGGTGAGGTTCGCGGTCAGCATCCATGCCGCGTTGATCATCCAGGACTTGGCGGGCAGGTTGTGCAGCCCCATTGTTTTGTTCGTTCGCACGTGGTCCTCGACGACGGCGTGGTGGCGGTGCAGGGCGTCGAGCCACTGGATCTGGTGGGAGCCGGGGATGCGGGTCGTTTTGTTGATGCTGGTGGCGGTGATCGAGTACTTCCAGCCGGTCTTCTTCCCGAACGCGGTGAGGTCCTTCATCTGCCGGCCGGACGGCCTGACCCGGCGGGCGGTCAGCCGCATCCCCTTGATCCAGCCCTCCCGGCGGTTCAGCCCAACTCGGCCACGAAGTAGCCTTCCTCGGGGCTGCCGTCCTGCTTGAGCGAGCGGAACCGTGGTCGTCTTGCCCGAAGGCGGGCCGCTCGCGGGAAAGGGCGTGGTGGCCCGTATGGCGCACCTGGGCATCACCGTGGCCCGGGTCTCGAGCGGCCGCGTCCGGTGCAGGCCGACCGCGACCAGGCACACCTGCTGGGAATCGCCACCGGGGCGCAGGCCCAAATGCCCGGCCGTGCGGGCCGGCCGGGAGATGACACAGCGTGCGGCCGCAAGGCCGCCAAAGGGGGAGGACTTGCCATGCCCAACCAGCGCCGGACCCACTGACGAGGATCACGGACGCGCTCGGCTCGCCCGCGCTCGGTGCCCTGATCGGTATCGCCGGGCTCATTACGCCGGTGATCGGCTGGGCTATCGAGCGCGTCAACCTCAAGATCCTTCTCGTGGTCCAGGGCGTGGGGGAACGCGCCAGCAGCCAAGCCCAGCACGCCCTGGTTCTGGCCTTCACCGACCCCGACACCGCGGACGACGAGCTCCACCTCGCCGAGCAGCTCCTCACCGACCTCGACCTGCGCGCCGAGACCCGCGACGCCGACATCACCGCGCCGAAGCCGTCCTGGAGCTTGCGCTCGCGTTCTACCACTCCGTCCTCGGCGAGCGGGACAAGGTCCGTGCTGTCATCGACCGCCTGCACGAACCGGCCGGGACTGCCGACTCCGCCTACTAGGCCGACACCGCCCACTACATGGGCGGCCTCCCCCTGCCCGGCCCCTCCTCCGCGCAGTGGCTTGACGGGGGCGAGGCCGTCCGCGCCCGCTGGCACCGCCTCGTCCAGACCCGCCGAGCCCACCTTGGCGTCGGCGGGGATCCGGCTGCAGGATCAGGGTGTCAGGTCGAGGACGCGGACCGGCTCGCCGATCCACCGGTCGGGGGCGGTGGTGGCGATGATCCCTCCATCGGGGCGGTCCGGAGTCGGCTGGGCTGCGTACTGGCAGTGTGCCGCCGCCCAGGTGTCGTGCCGGGCCACGGCCAAGGCGGCCGGAAGGTCCAGGTCGAGCACGGTGATGCCCGGCAGCGCGGCCAGGTGCCCCGCGGTGCCCGGTCGGGCACGGTCGGCTTCGACGAGCGCGCACGTGGGGGCGTACAGGTGCCAGTCGGCCTGGGCGTGGGCGCGGTGGATGAGGCGGGAGGCGAGAACGTTGCCCTGGCCGGCCGCGGCCATCGCGGTGTCGTCCAGGACGATGTGCATGGCGGCGCTCACCGGGCGGCCGCCTGGGCCAGGCGGCGGTCCAGCTCGTTGTCGAGAGCCTGTTCCTCAGCGCGGGTGGGCGCGTAGCCGTTCCATTCCTTCAGTGCGGCTCGGGCCTGCTCGGCCCGCGCGGCACGCTCGGCCGGGGTAAGGAGGGTTTCGGCGAGGCGGGCCAGGTAGGCGCGCAGCGACATGCCCTCCTCCGCCGCTATGGCCGCCAGCCGGTCGCGGGCTTCCTCGGGAATGCGGACATTGGCGTCAGACATCATCGGGCCCCCATCCACACGCATAGGGTACGGGTACGTACCCATACCCGTACCCATGCTAGGGGAAGGCGACGAATTCGGTCAGGCGCCTGTTGCGTGGCTGGAGCCAGTGCAATGCTGCCACCAGCGGTGATCCCCGATCCGGGGGCCGCCGCCCTGGCTCACCCAGGTCACCCTGGCACGAGCCGCGCCGTCCCTCCCCGCCTCACGGGAGGGCCGACGGCTGCCCGGATACCCCTCCCCCACCGTCACCTCACACGAAAAACTCCTCGTCCGGGGCCGATACGGCCCGTCTGGTGCTGCACAACGAGGTACAGCGGTCTGCGAGATGCGCGCGCTGCGCCATGCGGGGGACACCTCGGTGACCAGCCGCGCATCGAGGTGTTGAACCTGTATGCCGCCCTCGCGCTCTCGCCGCCAGCCGCCCGCCGTCACCCGCCCGCACGCCCCGTTGACTGGCGAGTTCGCCGCTCAGCCCACCGTGTGCCGTCAGGCGTTCCAGATCGCCGTCGACTTCGGCTTCGTGGCCGTCGACGCGATCGCCGACCTCCTCCCCCAGAAAGAATCCCTCGCCCTGGTCCAGCGCTTGGGCTACTGCGATTGCGGCCGCCTCGCCCTGGACGATGACGAACTCACCCGCGGCGCACTGAGCACCGTCGCGGTCACCAACATGACCGCCGGTGAGGTGCCTCGAAGTTTCCGGACAGGGGTCCAATAGGATCACCCTGAACCAGAAACGAGGGAGAAGTGGCGCCACCGAAGAAATACTCGCCGG
>NZ_JBWKJV010000129.1:0-4259 GCF_056432045.1 Streptomyces sp. NPDC045701
CCTCGAACCAGCCCGACCACACCTCTACCGCGCGCTCCGTCTCCACGAACGGAACAACGCGTCACGCACCCAACAGACACGCACGGCTGTAGTACAGGGCGTCGACGGCGGGGCCGGCGCGCATGCGGCCGGTGAGTGCCCGGTTGGCCAGACGGCGCGAGGCGGGACCGATGACCGTGGCCAGGCAGAGAAACGTCCCGTTCGCCAGGCGGAAGATACGTGATGTCACCGGCGTACTCCGTGTTCACGACCTCCGCGGTGAAGTCCCGGGCGGTCAGGCCGGGTGCCTTCACCGTGGCCGGGCCGGGGACGGTGGTGCGGTGCCTCTTCTGGAGCCGCAGCCCGGCCAGGCCGATGGAGCGCATGAGGCGGGCGACGCGCTTGTGGTTCACGTGCTCACCGTCATCACGGAGCTCGGCGGTGATCCCCGCGACTCCGTAGGTTCCGCCGGGGTCACGGTGCACCTGGCGTATCTTCGCGGCGGGCTGGGCGTCGGCGGCCTGCCGGGCCGCGCGGACCGGGCGGTCCTGCACCAGTAGCAGAAGCTGGAGCGGGCGTGCCCAGGACCTGGCACAACCGCTTTACGCCGAAGCGGCGCTGGTGGCCAGCGACGAACTGGAAGCGGTTCACCAGCGCGTCTCCCCGGCGAAATTCTTCGCCGCCCGGCGAAGGATGTCCCGCTCCTGCTCCAGCTCGCGGATCCTCTTTCCGTGGCGCGGCGGGCCCGGCCCCGGCCGCCCCGGCCGCCCGGCCCGCGCGGGAACCCCAGCGCCGACCGTCCGCGGCCCGAGAAAGCGGGTACCCTCACCGTCCGCGCCGCCACCCTCGCACCAGCAGGAAGTCCAGCGGTGTGTGTCTTGAACCTGTCGGTACGCCGGGACCGGCCATGCCTGCGCGTGCGTCTGTGACACATCGCAGGGCGCGCACCCTTGACATAGGCTGCATGGCCGCCTCCCCCGGAGGAACGCGGATTTCTGTTTTCCGTTGGGTTACGCCGTGTTTGCGCTTGAAAGGAAAGTTTGCTCCTGCCAGCGGCGCCGTCCTCCATCGGCAGAGGACACGGGACAAACCGGAATCACCTCAGTGCTCTTTCAGCGAGCCCAATACCAGTAGGTGCACCCTTTTCACCTCGCATCTGACGAAGCAGGATTTCGTTGTCGTAGTAGATGCGTTCCGCAGTGATTTTGAATGGCTCTTCCTCTCGGAAGAGGAACAAGACGAACATTTCCCATGAGACATGAAATCCTTGCGGTTTCACTCCGCAGTATTCACCGCGGTGGGATCCCGAAATTGTTACCTCGCGAAAAGAGACGCCAGGCGTATCCCAGCTACCCGTTACGGTAATGAAGAAATCGGGGATGGCCGCTTCAACGAGCTGATAAAAGTCTTTGACTCCCTCAAAACCTGGAAAATGAGAGCTGAGCGGCATGACGTCATAGTAGGCACGGTCATCTTGCAGCATCGTTTCATACACACCGTCCCATTCGTGGGCGTTTTCACGTCTGATGTGCTCTTCGATTACTCGACGCTGTCCATCGATTCTTTGGTTGTCGGTGATCACCATGGTGGCCTCCTGTCAGACGGCAACTCAGATCAAAGACACGTACTAGGGCATTGCAGTCCACCGCTGCCCTCCGCGCAAGCCGCCGCGCCGTGACCGGAGAGGGCACTGGGCTCTCATGAAGACACTGAGCTTCTTCAGCGTTGCTTCTCCAGGGTGAGGATGGCCTTGACGATTGACGTGAGCTTGTTGGGGCTGACGCGGGCTTTGCGGAAGATCCGCCAGGCTTTGAGTCGTGCGAAGGCCCGTTCGACGGGCGAGCGGAGTCGGGCGTGTGCCCGGTTGACGGACTTCTCTTTGACCGTGAGCTCACGGCTTCGGTGCCTTTTGACGGGTGTGGCGAACGTTCCGCCGGCGCCCTGGCAGGCCTTGTCCGCGAGGGCGGGGATCTTCAGTCGCTCACAGGTGGTGACGATTTTGTGGGTGCGTGCGGCGGTGATGTCTGCGGTCCGTCCGGGCAGGGCCGGCGAGTACCAGATGAGTTCGCCGACCGGACCGGTGACCGCCTGGATGTTCACGCCGTGCTTGCGGTGCTTGCCGGAGTAGTCATCCTGGCTGTTGCCGACGCGGTCGCACTCGGCGAGCGTGCCGTCCACGAGCACGTACTCGGGACGTGCCTGCCGCAGCGCGCGGGTGAGTGAGGGAGCGCGGGAGGCCAGGTGTGTGATCACGCTGTGTACGTAGGCGTGGGCGGTGCTCCCGCTGATCCGGAACCCGGCGGCGATCTGGGCGAGGGTATCGTGCTTGCGCAGATATACGAGCGTGATCAGGGCCCGCTGGGAGGTCGGCAGCTTGCACCGGCGGTCACCCTCACGGGTGACGATCAGCATCGTGACCCACTCCACGAGGGCATGCGGAAGGTCCAGTGCGGCAGGATAGGTGACCAACAAGGCTCCCTGGTGAATGAGTTGCGACGTGAGATCTCTCGCTCAACCGTCCGGGAGCCTTGTCCGTTACGAGCCCTTGCCTGTCACCCGATCAGTGGCCGACTCGAAGAAGCTCACTGAGGCTTTTCCATCCTCACTTTGAGCTGGCCAGACGCAGGGGTGAGGGCGGGCTGAACGAGCGGCGTGACGAACACGGCTTCGGCGAGCCGTAACCGGCGGCGCCCGGGCGGCGTTGGGCACGGTACGCGTGATGAACATCCGACCCCCCGCGGATACGCGAGCGAGCCCCGGACCGATGCGGTCCGGGGCTCTCGGGCCTGTTCGGGGCGCGGCTGCTACAGCTCGAACTCGAGGTGCTCGGTGTCCGTGAACCGGACCTCCTCCAGGGAGCCGGCGCGGCGGCCGCCGTCCTGGAAGTACACCTCCTTGAGGGCTTCGGCGGCGATCTCCTGGAGGCGGCGCGTCGCTGGCCCCCTGCTCCTGGGCGTCGAAGAGGCGGGCGGCGTAGACGGGCGGCAGGGAGACGGTCAGGTGCCGGATGCGGTCCTGGTCCGTCGACCCGATCGGCGCGGTGTAGCCCATGCGCGCGGGCGTCGATGACGATACCGCCCGTGCTCGCCGCCTTCGCCCTGGCCCGGATCAGGGGCTGCCACCGCTTCTTCACCTCGCGCTCCATGCGCGCGGCGAGTCCGGGGCGGGGCTTCTTGATCTGGTCCTTTACGTACCGTTCGACGGTGGGAGACCGTCTGGGCGACCGCTACGACAGACCGCGGACTCGGCGAAGAAGACGGCATCGCAGCTTCGTGAACTGCGCAACCGCTTCGGGACGGGGCACGGTCGTCCTGTTTCCACGAGATCACTGCCGAGAGAGTCGAGGCGTGCCTGCACGGTGCCCTGGTCTGGGTGCGGTGGGCGCTAGCAAGACTTCAGACTTAGCCATGTGTGCGCGCTCTCACCTCGATAGAGCCGGTCACCCGTCGCTTGTCAGCATATCGAATGGCCCAACCTTTTGCACCTCGAGATTTTTGGGGTTGAACGTAATAAGATATCTCTGTTCTTTTACATAGTATCCCTCATACTTCTTCCCTTTCAACTGTCCAGACGAGAATCTCCCCGCATGGGCATCCTCGGCTATACCCTTGGTGCTATGCTGGGCAAGCTGCACCTTATCGTTTTCGATTTTACTAGAGGTGTACGCCACCCCCTTTCGTACCTTAATCACGAGCCTGGAATCCATCTGATCGGGCCATCGGGCGACGACAGTCATTTGCCCAAACATTCTTGCAATGTGCCGGTTTGGGGTTGTATATACCCCTTCACCATAAACGCGGCCATGGCTCGTCTTTTTTGGCAAAATAAATTTTTTAGACATTCCGATTGATTCGGCTGCTTCTGGATTTGTGCCATGATATTGCGGTTTTGTGGTCAGGTTAAAGGATGCCGCCCATTCGCGCGCATTGCGACTGTTTCCCGACCCCACGTCATATTTCAGACCCTCGCCATTTTTTCGACCCTTCACGGCCAATTCCGGATAGCCGGCCTTGCCCGCGATAGCCGACAGGGTAACGGCTCCGTCTGGTACGGCTGCTGTGGTTGCTGTGACAGCTTTGGCGGCTTTGGCGGCTTTGGCGCCGATGGCGGCGCCGCCTCCGAGGAGGATGCCGACGGCTCCGATCGCCATGGAGGCGACGTTGAGGTCGTCGGTGAGCTGGTCTTGTCCGGTTGCGAGGGCGGCGATGTCGAGGGCGGCGCTGGCGCCGTCGAGGGCGGCGCCAGCGAGGGCGATGCCGACGGCTAGGGCGCCGCCGCCG
>NZ_JBWKJV010000130.1:0-4229 GCF_056432045.1 Streptomyces sp. NPDC045701
CTTGTGAGAGACCTGTCCTACCAGGGGCTTCACGTCTGCCCGCAGCCGGCTTCACGTCCAAGCAGCCGCGAGATCATTTCGCTGAGAAAACCTCAATGATGATCAGCCGGTAGCGGCGGATCTTCTTCAGCTCGGCCTCGGGGCGGCCGGCCTGATGGGCGGTGGCGAGGCGGGTGATCCAGTTGCTCGCCGTGCCGGACAGGACGGAGTGGCCTTCGTGGGCCGTCTTCACCCCGAGCCCGATGGCCAGGTGCGTCTTTCCGGTTCCGGGCGGGCCGAGGAGGATTCACGTTCTCCGCCTTCGCGACGAACGTGCCGGTGGCCAGGTGCGCGAGGACATCACGGCGGAGTGAGGGCAGGTGGTCGAGGCTGAAGTCCTCAAGCGTCTTGACCTGCGGGAAGTGGGCGGTGCCGATCCGCATCACGGTGCCCTTGGACTCGCGGTCGGCGACCTGCCGCTGCAGCAGAGCGGCCAGGTATTCCTCGCGGGACCAGTTCTCATCCCTGGCCTGGGCAGCCAGGCCCTCCCAGCAGGCCAGCAGGCCCCGGTGGCCGGGGTCTTCAGGAGCCGGGTGAGGTAGGCGATCATGGACGGCAGGCCGTCCTTGACCGTCGTGGCGGCGGTCATTCGTTGCTCGCTTTCGTGCTCGCGGGGTCGAAGCCGACGCCGAAGAGGGCGTCGTAGCCGGGCAGGGCCCGAAGAGCGACGGCGTGTCCGTCGCTGTGGTGGCGGGTGGATGTCTGGCGCCGTTCGCGGTCCAGGGCCAGGGCCTGGCGCATCCGGGCCGCGGTGGCGGCACGGCCCCGGGTCGGTGATCACGGCCTGTTTCGCCCAGGACCGCTGGTGAAGTGCGACGATCTGGCCGTCGCAGATCACAGTGACCTCGTGCGGGGAGGCGTTCACGTCGACGGAGCGGCCGATGGCGTGCGGGTCGACGGAGTAATCGACCGTGCCGACGCGGACGTAGTAGTCACGGCCGGGCCGGACGCGGGCGTTCAGCCCGACCGGCGGGCGGACCGGTGGCAGCGGGATCATCGCCAGGTAGCCGGTCTGCAGCAGGTCGACGGGCCGGCCCTGGATGGAGCGGACGGTGCGCGCGTCAGCTTTCACCAGCCACTCGGCGAGCTGCTGGTTGAAGTCTGCCGGGGACGCGAAGCCGCGGCCGGGGAGGAACGAGGTCTCCAGGTACTGGTTGGCGCGTTCGACGATGCCTTTGTATTCGGGGCCGCGGGGTGGTGCGAGCTTGATCCGTGGCCAGGGTGCCGGCGAAAGCGGCCGCCGGGGCGGTGACCTTGCCGGTCCCGCCGATCGCGGACTCCCGGTCCCAGACGAGTGTCTTCGTGACGCGGCCGGTGCCGCCGATCAGCGACCACATGCCGACAGGATGTCGCCGGCCTGCCGGGACGGGATCATCGTCGCGGCCATGAACCGGGAGAAGCCCAGCGTCATGACCAGCACCGGCAGTACCCGCTCCTGCCCGGCGCCGACCTGGACCTTCGTCCCGGGGAACCACAGATCGCACTGGGCGATCCCGCCGGGCTCGCAGGCCACCCGGCCGACCGGACAGATGCCCACACATTCCGGCCGGATCCGGGCCAGCCGCTTCTTCAGCGGTGTCATCGAGTACGGCCAGCCGATCCGTTCGGCGATCACCGGCGCCGGCATCCGGGGCCATTCGTTCAGCAGGGCCCGGATCTGCGGCTCGGACCCGTCGGCCACCGATCCTCGCGGGGCCCGTTCGTACTTCGGCGGCCGGTCCGAGTTCAACGCGGCCCGCACCGTGTTCCGGGCCACCCCCAACCGACGCGCAATCTCCTTGATCGGCACACCCTCCGCCCGGTGCAGCCGACGTATCTCTGCCCAGTCCTCCACTTTCAGCACCCTCCAAGGATCAGCAGTCGGCCGGGAATGCGTGAGCCCGCGTGCCGCTCCAGCGCCGTCCAATGCCTCCCGGAGGGCGACGGTGCAACCCGCTCTGCCGCACTGGTCGCTCACACCTCAAGATCGGCCAGAAGGGGTATGCAGCTGCCAACCAATGCACTATCTGTAATATGTTCGGATATTTCATGTGCCAGTGAGGAGTGCTGAATGTTCACCGGAATCGTCGAGGAACTGGGCGAGGTCACCACCGTCAAGGAACTGGGGGATTCCTCCCGCTTCCGCCTGCGCGGTCCCGTCGTCACCGATGGCGCCCGGCACGGCGACTCCATTGCCGTCAACGGCGTCTGCCTGACCGTCGTCGAGACCGTCGACGGCGAGTTCACCGCCGATGTCATGCAGGAGACCCTCAACCGCTCCAGCCTCGGCTCACTCATACCGGGCTCCCGCGTCAACCTGGAGCGCCCCACGGTCCTCGGGGGTCGGCTCGGCGGACACCTGGTCCAGGGACATGTCGACGGCACTGGCGAGATCCTCTCCCGGACCCCCTCCGAGCACTGGGAACTGGTCAAGGTCTCGTTGCCGGGCAACCTCGCCCGCTACGTGGTCGAGAAGGGCTCCATGACGGTGGACGGCGTCAGCCTCACCGTGGTCGATGCCGCCGACGACCACTTCACTATCAGCCTGATCCCCGCGACCCTCGCCATGACCACCCTCGGATTCAAGCAACCCGGCGACCTGGTCAACCTCGAGGTCGACATCCTCGCGAAGTACGTCGAGCGCCTCCTCGGAAAGCACGACGCCGGAGCGGCCGCACAGCTGTGAACTGGCTCAACTCCGCTGCTTTCACCATCTGGGGCCAGAACGTCATCTGGTCCGACCTGATCGGCAACACGATCGGGCTGGCAGGCCTGGCGCTGGTCTGGTGCCGCTCGATCTGGAGCTGGCCCGCCCAGATCCTTTCCGGGTCGGTCCTGGTCACCGCCTACCTCTCCGCCCACCTCGCGGGAGGAGTCGGAAAGCAACTGCTGGTCATCGGCGTGGCCCTGTGGGGCTGGCGCCAGTGGCAGCAGAGCCGGCAACCCGACGAGACCGGCATCAGCGTGCGCTTCGCTACCTGGAACGAGCGCGCACTGCTGGCTGGCGCGGCGGCACTGGGCACCCTCGCACTCGGAGGACTCTTCACGCTGTACCCGCAGCTCTCCTGGAGCCCATGGGCGGACGCGTACATCTTCATCGGGACCCTCGTCGCCATGTACGCCCAAGCCCGCAAGCTCTTCGAGTTCTGGGTCGCCTGGCTCCTGGTGGACCTCGTCGGCGTACCGCTGGCGTTCTCCAGCGGCCTCGTATTCTCCGGCCTCATCTATCTGGTCTACTTCGCCTTGGTCCTATCCGGCGCCTATGACTGGCATCGACGCTCACGTACCCCTGCCTTTGCCTGACGAGATCAGGGCGAGGCTCTCCCGTCTCGGTGAAGTCGAGGCCTCCAACGCTGATGCCTCGACTTGACCGAGACCGTCTCACTTCTGTCAGGCCAGACAGCCACCAGGGAGTGTCGAGAAACGACCGTTATCTTGAGCTGCCCGAAGGGTGTCCTTGACGTTGAGCAAGCCCCGGTGAAACCCCGGGAACTGCCTGATGGATGTGGTTATCTGCCGCTGTCCATCACGCAGATTCCCCGGAGGTCCGATGCTCGTACAGCGCGTGGTGATGCCGTCCTCGCCGCTTGAGTCATGGACGGTACTCGGCGAGGACGCCGCCCCGGTCGAACCGATCGAGCGCTACCTGGCCTATCTCACCGATATCGAGCGGTCACCGAACACGGTCAAAGCGTATGCGCATGATCTGAAGGACTGGTTCTCCTTCCTCGGCGTCCGGGGCCTGGACTGGCGGGAGGTGCGACTGGAGGACGTCGGCGAGTTCGTCGCCTGGCTCCGGCTACCGCCAACAGCCCGGGCTGGGGCGGTTGCGGTGCTGCCGTCGGTCGAGCATCACTGCGGCGAGGCGACGGTGAACCGAAAACTGTCGGCGGTCAGGGCCTTTTACCAGCACGCCGCACGCTATGGCGTCGATCTGGGCGAGTTGCTGACGACCTGGCAGCCGGCCGGGTGCCGCAGCACCGCGTGGAAGCCGTACCTGCACCATGTGAGCAAGGGTCGACCACAGCGGAGCCGCCAGACCTCCCGGTCGTACTCGGGCGAGTGCGGCCTGGACCACTACCAGGTCCGCCTCTGCCACGCCTGGTACCGGCCCATCACCCTCGCCATGGCCGCCCTCGCCGCCCTGACCGCCATCCGCGCCCACGAACTGCAAAAAGGGGAAACAACGGTGGCCTGATACCGCTGTCCGT
>NZ_JBWKJV010000131.1:0-4129 GCF_056432045.1 Streptomyces sp. NPDC045701
CTCAGCCTGCCTCCAGCTTCAACCGGTCCCTGCGAGGACCGGCGGCGGGCCTCTCATCCCGCGAGATCCATCAGCGCCTCGTGGCGCACAGCCGAACTCGTCCAGGCACAAAAGATCGATCTTGATGGAGCGGGCGATCACGGAGGACAAGCGGCGGCCCGCGTCGGCTTCGGCGAGCTCGCTGACCAGCGCGCTTGTGGTGGTGCAGCAGACCGACAGCCCGGTCTCCGCGATCGCGGTGCCGATCCCGATCAGCAGGTGGGATTTGCCTGTGGCGGAGTCGCCGATCAGCACCTGCGGCCGTCCCTCGCGGTCCCAGGTCGGAGACTTCAGGTCCGCCACGACCTCGGGGGTGACGTTCGGGTTCTTCTCGAAGTTGAAATCCTCCAGCCGCTTGGGCCGCGGGACGCGGGCCAGCCGTAGCAGCCGCTGCTGGCGGCGCAGGTCCCGGTCGGCGAGCTCGGCCTGGAGCATGTCCAGCAGAAACTGCTTGTAGGTGGCTTGCTCGCGCCGGGCGGTGGTGGCCAGGTCGATGAACCTCTCATGGAACGCCGACAGGCGAAGCTCCCGGCATGCCTCGTCGATGAGCATGTCCTCCGGATCGCCAGGCAGGGACATCATGCGGCCGGGGACGTTGCCGGTGTCCTGATCGTCGGCCTGGTCGGTGACGGTGATGGTCGGGCTCATGCGCCGTGGCCTTTCTGCTTCTGGCTGTCGCGGCCACGGGCCGGGCTCAGCAGCCGGTCGGTGCTCATGTCGGGCAGCCTTGCGCGGGTCGGGCGGCAGTGGGCGCGTGTGCAGGGAGATCACCTGGGCCCCGGTGCTCTCGGTGGTGTGACCGGATGCAGCGGTATCGGTGCCGTCGAGGAGTTCGTCGTCCTCGGCGTCGGTGCCCTCCATCGCCTTGCGGGCCTCGATCGCGACGAGATCAGTGCTGACGGAGCCGATTCGGCAGGTCTCCATCGCGGTGACCAGGGCCTCGCCGGGGAGCTGGCGGTGCAGCAGCAGGACCTCGATGAGCATCCGCGGTCTCCGGCCTTCTGCTTGGCGGCGGCCCAGAACGCCTCGTGGACCTTGGTGAAGCCGCCTTCCGCCCTGGCCTGTGCGAGGGCGGAGGCGCCTGCGAACGCGCCGGGCTTGAGCAGCAGGATCTCCAGGTAGTGGTCCAGGGAGTCGGGGTAGGTGTAACGCCTGGTCAGATCGGTATGTCGGGCGACGACTTGGCGCCCGTCGAAACCCGCAGCTCGTCCGCCCGCAGCTTGACCCGTAATTTCTGACCGATGAACTTCGCCGGGACCGAGTGGTAGCACTGCCGCACTGTGACCCTGCTGTCGCGGGCGAGGGTCGGTGTCAGGTCGATGCCGCAGTCGTAGTCGTCCGACGGCAGCGGCCGCAGCACGTCGCGTTCGGCCTCGAAAATCGAAGCCGCTCGAAGTCGGCCGGCCGTGGATGTGACGGGCGTCCTCGGCGACATCGATCGCGGCCAGACGCTCGTTCAGCTCCGCCAGCGACTCCACCTCAGGCGGCGGGACCAAGTGCTTCCTGCGAAACCGGCCGCCCTCGTGCTCGACGCCGCCCTTCTCATGTGCGCCGGCCTCCCCCGGAGCGCAGTAGAACGCCGAGCACTGGTACCACGACTTGAACGACGCCCCCCGGATCGATCCCAGCCGTGAGCGGCCGAACAACACCTGCTTGACCGCGGGCCGCAGGTTGTCATACCGGATGTGCATCGACGGCACCCCGCCCAGCACCGCGAACGCCTCCGCATGCCCCTCCAGGAAAGCCTCCTGTGAGGCAGTGACGCAGACGCGGTGGACGGCCTTGCCGCTGCAAGACAGACGCAGGGTGAACCGCACGCACTTGCGGCGCTGGCCTGCGAGGTCCAGCCAGACGTCCGCGAAGTCGACCTCCGCCTCCTCGCCCGGCCGCTTCGCCTGCGGGGCCATCCCCTCCAGATGACGGCGGCCCTCCAAAGCCTCCGCCCTGATCTCCGGGCGCCGCTTGCGGACGTACTCCCACACCGTGGTGTTGCGGGCCAGCTCGAAATCCTGCTCCGCCGCGAGACGCTCCATGATCCGCACGATCGTGTGCCGCTGCTTCGCCGGAGCGTCCACGTCCTCCCGCAGCATCTGGTCGATGAAGCCCTTCACCGGCTCCAGCACACTCGGCCGCCGCGGAGGCGACTTCCGCTTCGGCGGCACCGGCGACTCCAGCGCGTGCCGCACCGTCCCCCGCGACACCTTGAACCGCACCGCCAGCTCCCGGCCCGACAGCCCCTGCTCCCGGCGGGCGTGCCGGATCTTCTCGTACAACACCTCACGCGACCTGTGCACCATCGGTCTCCCTGACCTGGACCGTGTTCAACAGGCACAGCGTGACGGCCAAACAGCCCACAACAACCGATTACGCCGAAAGTGGCATGTCACACGCCATCACACCAAGTGGAGCCCGATCCCACCGGAAATCCACTGGCACCCAAACCCACCGGAAACGTGGCGCCCAACCACCCCGAAGAAATCAGTCCTTCCGACGCTCCCCCTTTTTTTTGCGGGCTGCTTCCTCCCGCTCGGGTCCTGCCTCCTCAAGAGCTGCCAGGACCTCGCCATCCAGGCGCATCCCGGCTGCGTCATGGCGGGCTCGCACAGTGGTGGAATCCACGCTGCCCAGGGACAGGCCCACCTCATCCCGGCGCGCGGCCTCAGCGATCGCGCCCTGGACCCGTGCCCGCAAAACACCCGCGTCCCGCCACTTCACAAACCGCTGGTACACGGTCTGTCAGGCCCCGAACCGCCCGGGCATCTCCCGCCCCTGACTGCCCGTACGAAACCGCCAGATCAACCAGGTCGAGCGGTGGTCCGCTTCCTCGCCGACCAGACTGCTTCGCACCCGGCCGGTGACCGCGCCGGGGTGCCGGGGCCGCCGCGGCTGGCCCAGGCCACGGTCGGCCAACTCGGCCGAGGAAGCCGTTCTTCTGCTCTGCACGCGGTCATCGACGAGTCGGCTGCGCCGAAGAAGGTGTGCCGACCGATTGATGTCGGACGGCAATCGCAATGAGGAACATTCGAATTGAGCTTTGCATGATGCACTAAATAATGAGCGAACGCTGGCTGCCGTCCCGAGCGGCATTACCAGTCGGAGTAGGAGGCGTGTGCGGCACCCAAACTGGACACCTGGTCAGCAATGGCATTGCGCCCTTCCGGTGAGGCCCCGACCGCTCAAGCCGATGTAAGGAAGCCAGCACTACGGATAGATTTCGAACGTGTTTTGTGATAGAAACGGAATCTTAACGATGTTGCTGGGGAGCCCATAGCTATTGCCGTTAGTATCTGCCACCAGAGTATATTTGGTGGGCTTGTCCGCCCCTCCGTAGCTCGCGGTCTCGTAGTCGAGAGCATAAACATTAGTCCTATAGCTTCCACCCAAAGCGAACTTTTCGGTTCCACCCTGAGGGATAACGAGGACATTACGCACATCGAATCCGTAGTCGCCGCTGGATTCGTCAGCCACGTGGCGCACATTTTTCAAATAGAGCGGCTTGGAGGTATTATTCTTGATCTGAAATACCTCATACGCATTCTGATAAGGGTCCACTTTACTGACGAATGGGCTTGAATCCTCAACACTGGATGTCATTGTCGGTGTTGCGGCCTGGGCGACTGTAGGGGCCATCAGCCCTGTGATGATCAACCCGCCCACTGCGCAAATCTTCAATCTACGTCGCACGTTTCAGTCCTCCTGAACCATCGTAATTCGTGAACATCAAGTACCTGTTCCCATCCTCCGGCCGTGCTACCCGGAGGACATCCCTCCGGTCGGCTGGTACCACTCCGGATTGGCGGGCACTGATCGTAGGGTCCGTCTCCATCGTTCAGACGACGCCAATGTCGCCTCAGGTGGGACCAGGGAGTCGGGACGGCAGGCGCCAGCAGTGGTACATGCTGCTCGAGGGCAGTGGTGAAGTCGGCCCGGTCCGGGCCGGCGCCCGGGATGCTGTCGGTGGCGCGGTCATCACAGTGCGTAAGGCCTGGTAGGCGGTCAGCAGGGCCCAGACCTCCTGCTCGATTCCGTCGGGGGTGCGGGCCCTGAGTACGCGTCCGCCCAAGATCGTGGGCTTCACGCGATGGCCTCG
>NZ_JBWKJV010000132.1:0-4115 GCF_056432045.1 Streptomyces sp. NPDC045701
GGCTTGGGGCGGGGCCGGCGTGCATCGGCGCGGGCCTGGGCTGCGTGGGGGCGGTAGTACCAGCGGCCGTATTCGTGCAGGACGGTGCGGTTGCGCCGGATCTCTCTGCTGACGGTGGAGGGGCTGCGGCCCAGCTCCGCTGCTATCTGCCGGACCGTGGCTTTCTCACGCAGCCGGTCAGCGATGTGGATGCGTTCATCCTCGCGCAGATGTCGTGACGGGCCGCAGACCACCAGCGCCTTCCTTGCTGGAGGCAGTGGTCTGCGGCCCTGGCCGCGTGAGCCGCCGTTGCGCCACTTGCTGCCGGTCCGGACATCGATCCCGACGATCCGGCAGGCTTCCTTGTTGCTGTAGCCCTGCTCCATGAGCCGGAAGTATGCAGCCCTCTCCCGGGTCAGCTTCTTCCTGCCTTGCGGCTTCGTCCGGTCCTTGCGGATCTCGAACTCCATCGAGCACCCCTGCGAGCTGGGGTGTTGCGACAACCGCTAGAACTCAAGCCGGCCAGCGCCTGCCGCTTCTCAGCGGCCAGCCATGCACCCCGCTGGTGCTTTCCATCGGCGGGGCTTGGGATCACGAGGCACATCGGGAGTTCACTTGCGTTCACCCGTCCGGTCTTCCCCTTGCCGGTAACTCCCGGATGGAACGGGAGGCCTTGGGCTTTCCCCTGAGCTTCGCACCACTCCGTTACCGGCGTCGCACGTCAAGGGCGGGGACGGGTCATACGGACACGGACCGGTAACTGCACCTACGGCATCATCAGCCGCCTCTCCAATCGGTCAGTCCACTCAAACTCGTGCAGCTTCGCGTCGCACAGTCGCCCTCCCAGTGCCCAGGCACCGCCCGGTCTTCGGTCCCGGCGGGCCGGCCGCTGATCATGGCCATGGGATGGCTGCAGCGAGGCTGTCGCTGCTGGGACTGGCGGCGGGGCCTGCGGCGGGCGCGGCCACTGCGCAGTCTTCTCCGAGAAGACCCGGGTGACCCCGGCCTCGCCGAGCGGGTCGAGCTGTGCGTTCAGGGACTGCCGGGCGGTCGAGGCGCGGGCGTAGCCGAGGCGGACGTGTCCGGCCGGTTCGGGCGCCGGCGCGCACGGGCCGGGGCAGTTCGGTCCACGCCGGGCCCGGCTTGCGTACGGGGGCCGGCACGCTCAGGGCCTTGGCGAGTTGGGGCACCAGGGGGAAAGCGGGCGGTGTGGAATGGATGGCCACCCTGCCCTTGCCGGTCCGGCACGGGGACCCGGGGGCAGCACAGGGAGACATCGGGCAGTCGTGCGATTCCACGCGCTTGAAGTCGTCGCTCACAATCTTCAGGTGGGTCTTCGGCCATGATCTTTCACGCTTCCCCGGAGGTCTCCTGCGCCGTTTCGGTGTCCAGGTCCAGCCACCGCGTGATGCCGATCCGGTGAAGGAAGGGGAGGTCGTGACTGACGACGACCAGCGCGCCCTGGTATCCGCCCAGGGCCTGGGCGAGCTGGGTGACGCTGTCCATGTCGAGGTTGTTGGTGGGCTCGTCCAACAGCAGGAGCTGAGGGGCTGGGTCGGCCAGCAGCAGTGCGGCCAGGGTCGCACGGAATCGCTCTCCCCCCGAGAGCGTGTCCACGACTTGATCGGCGCGGCCGCCCCTGAACAGGAAACGGGCCAGCTGAGCACGGATCTGGTTTCCGGTGGCGTGAGGGCTGATCCTTGCGACGTTGTCGAAGACCGATCGCTGGCCGTCGAGCAGGTCCAGACGCTGCGGCAGATATCGCAGCGGGACATGGACACAGACCTCGCCCTCCGCGGGTGGGAGCTGTCCGGTGATGGTGCGCAGGAGGGTGGTTTTGCCGGTGCCGTTGGCGCCGGTGAGCGCGATGCGTTCGGGTCCCTGAATGTGCAGGTCGTCGACGATGCGGCCGGTGCGCAGGCGGGTGCGGTCGAGGGTGAGGACGGTGCGGTGGGGCGGGATGGCGGTGTCGGGCAGGTCGATGCGGATGGTGTCGTCGTCGCGGAGCCGGTCCTCGGCAGCGGTCAGGTGCTTTTTGGCGTGGGCCAGGCGCTGGTCGTGGACGGCCTGCTGCTTGCCGCGGGAGATCTGGGCGGCGCGCTTCATGGTCTGGGCGGAGGCTTTGTCCAGGCGGTTGTCGGCATACATCTGCTTGCCGTAGCGGGCGCTGCGGGCCTGCCGCGTCTGGGCGGCGGCCAGGTCACGCCGCTGGCGGGCGAGGTCCGCGCGTGCGGTGGCGTGAGCTCGTTCGGCGGCTTCCTGCTCGGTGGCGATGGTGTTCTCGTACGCGGTCAGGTTGCCGCCGAAGGTGCGTATGGTGCCGGTGCGCAGCTCGGCGATCTGGTCGACACGTTCCAGTAGCTCGCGGTCGTGGGTCACGACGATCACGGCGCCCCGGTAGTCGGTGACCGCGTCGTAGAGGCGGTGGCGGGCATGGCGGTCGAGGTTGTTGGTCGGCTCGTCCAGCAGCAGGACACCGGGATGGGCCAGCATGAGGGCTGCCAGGCGCAGCAGGACGGCTTCGCCACCGGAGACCTCGCCGACGGTGCGGTCCAGGCCGATGTGGCCCAGGCCCAGGCGGGTCAGGGCAGCATGGGTGCGCTCTTCGACGTCCCACTGGTCATCCAGAGCGGTGAAGTGGTCCTCGCTGGCATCGCCGGCTTCGATCGCGTGCAGGGCAGCGCGGACGGAGGCCACACCCAGCACCTCGTCCACACGCATGGTGGGGTTCAGGGTGAGGTCCTGCGGCAGGTAGCCGGGATGGCCGATGGCGTGGACGGTGCCCGAGGCTGGAAGCAGCCGCCCGGCGATCAGCCGCAGAGCGTGGACTTCCCGCTGCCGTTGCGCCCGATCAGGCCGGTACTGCCTTCCCCGGCTGCCCAGGAAAGATCATCCAGCACTCGGGTGCCGTCCGGCCAGGCGAACGACAGGCCAGTGCACAGGACGGGTGCGGTGGTGCGGATGCTCATCAGGTCTATCTCCCCGTATGTACTGGTGAAGGGCCAGCATGTGGAGACACCGCACCCGCAGAGAATTGCGGATCGTGAAGACGAGCGCCGGACCGAAGGCCGAACCAGGCAGAAATGCCGGGCTGGCGGGCAGCTCGACTCCGAGGCCGCACTCGTGGACGCCACATCCCGGGCGCACGGTGTCTCAGACCTCAGAGGAGCACTTGCCTCTCCCAACGACGACGACAGATCCGCCTTCGACGGTACACGCATCCCCGGACCGGCCACAAGAAATGCCGATGGCGGACGGCCCTGGATGACCGTTGGCGCGCTCAAAGGCAAGGGACGGGGCGTTGCACCGCAATGGCCGATCCGTTGCGCCCGGAGTCTTCCTGGCTTGCTGTTGCAGTCGTGGGGTCCGGGAGGATGTGCAGGGCCGGTACAGTAATTGTTTCAGGCACGAGGCGAGGGGTGGCGGCATGGCGGGCGAGACTCTGGTGACGGTGGTGGGCAACCTGACGGCCGATCCCGAACTTCGTTACACCAACTCCGGCATCCCCGTAGCGGCGTTCACCATCGCCTCCACTCCCCGCATCTTCGACCGCGACCGCAGCGAGTTCGTCGACGGGGAACCGCTGTTTCTTCGCTGCTCGCTGTGGCGGCAGGCCGGCGAGAACGCCGCGCAGTCGCTCGCCCGGGGCATGCGAGTCATCGTCACCGTGCGGCTCAGGCAGCGCACCTTCGATGACAAAGAAGGGATCCGCCGCACCACGGTGGAGATCGACGCCGAGGAGATCGCGGTCTCCTTGACCTATGCGCGGGCCGAAGTCACCAAGACCTACCGCCAGGGCATGCCCTCCCAGCGCGGACCCGCACCGACAGCCGGCCCCGAGTCTGACGGCGCCTCCGCACAGTCCTCCCCGGGCTCGACGCCCGCCGAGTCCCATCCGTTCTAACGAGCGCATTCCTGCGCTGTGTGCCCTGGTCGGGGACGACAACACCCTGCAGAAGGCCGGATCCCTGGTAGGAGTGGAGGGAGTCGAACCCTCACGCCCGTTAGTACTGCAATCACAGTTAGGGAGTGTGTCCGCGATGTTTGTAGTGGCTGTTGCGGGCGCGTGTCTGGCTGAGTCTTCGCCAGAGTGACCAGTGCAGATGGTGGCGGATGGTGAGGTGGGCGGGGTGGAG
>NZ_JBWKJV010000133.1:0-4111 GCF_056432045.1 Streptomyces sp. NPDC045701
CGGCTATGTACTGCTCCACCTCCGCCTCCAGCGCGGCGGCCAGCATCCGCCTCGCGCCCTCCCGCACGATCTCGCCGATCAGAGAGGTACCGGTCTCGGCAGAGCCGTCATTCGGTGACTACGCGGAGCACGGGCGTGCCTTCCCGGCCCGCGCTCGAACGCGGGCCTGCTCGGTGACCATGAGCCGATCACCCGGGAAGGTACGCCCTCCGTATCCCGCGAGGCACCCCACCCGGGCCGATCCACAGATTCCGAGCATTGCTCGACCAGGACCGCAGCCCGCATCCTCGTCGACGTCGGTGACGGCAGTGGGTTCGCCACTGCCGGCCACCTGGCCGCCTATCCTGGCTTGCGCCGACCACCCGCAGATCCGGCTCGTCCATCCGCGCGAGCACCCCTCACGGCGAGGCAACAAACAGCTCAAGCGAGCGTTCTACCTCGCCGCGTTCGCCTCACTGTCTCAGCCCGATTCACGCGCCTACTACGACAAGAAACGACGCGAGGGGAAACACCACGTCGCGGCCCTCGTCTGCCTGGCCCGACGCCGCATCGATGTCCTCTTCGCCATGCTCCGGGACGGCACCTTCTACGAACCGCCCAAGATCACAATCGCTTGACGAAAACCAGTAGGGGCACTTTTTTCTGGCATTCCGGGTTTCTCGCCCTGTGCGGTCAGGTCCGGGGGCAGGTTCCCGGTGGCGTCGGTGCGGGTGGCGGTGAGGGCCAGGAAGGCGAGGGCGGCCGTCGCGAGGGTGATGTGGCGGTGCCAGGCGTCCCAGGTGCGGACCTCGTAGTGGTCCAGGCCGCAGTCGGATTTCGCGGCCTGGAAACAGTCCTCCACAGGCAAGCGCAGCCCCATCACCCGGATGATCTCGCTGATGAGGGGTGCCGGTGCGGGCGTGGACGGCGAAGGAGGCGATCGGGGACGGATGGGTGACTGAACGCCGGACCAGGAGCAGATGCGTGCAGCCGGCGGGGACCGCCGTCGCGCCGCGGGGCCAGGTGACCTCGGCCAGGGCCCAGCCGCAGCGGCGCTCTCCCTTCGTTCCGTCCCCGCAGGAACGGCGCCCGGACACCAGGGGAACCTGCGCGGCCAGGACAGCGGTCCGGCGCGCTGGCAGTGGTCACGGTCTCGTTCACCGGCACGGCCATGACGTAAGGGGATGCGGCGGCGCCCGAGTGCGGCGCGCAGTTTGCGCTGCCACCGGCGGAACAGGTCACAGACGCGGTCCCCGTATCTTTCCGGGCACATCCCGCCACGGCGCCCCGGCCCGGAGCCGCCACCGTATCCCGTCGATGAGCTGCCGCCTGCTCCAAACCGGCGGTCTTCCCGGCTTCCTGCCCTTCGGCAGCAACGGCTCCAACCGGGCCCACTGCGCAGCTGTCAGATCTCCACGCGCCACAGCGCATGATCACCGCTCAAGATCCACTTCGCAACAGACCCTAGCTCGCGGGCGACGTACCGCTTGAGGCACCGGATGATCTCGCGCTTGGACATGCCCTCGGCGGTGCGTCGCTGCAGGTAAGCCTGGGTGCGTCGTTCCAGTGCACAGGCGTGCGCGGAACCGGCGAGGTGCCTGGCGGCTGCGGCACCCAGACTCTACCCGCCCGCCGCATCAGCGCACTATTGTCCAGGCCGACCACCCCCATCGCCCGCAGGACCGGCCAGCTGCTCGCGCAGAACCACCACCGCGGCCGAGGCGATCCCATGGACGCGCTGGATGCGATCCACAAGATCCTCACACTCCCCGGCCAGCCCGGCCCGGCCAGCATTCTCCGCCTCCTGGCATAACGACGCCAGTTCTTCCAGCCCGAACGTCATACCGTTCGACTTCAGCGTATGACCAGCCCGGGCAAAAGCAGCATTATCGGCATCCCGCACACTGCGCCGCAACTCCGTTACAAGCCCCACCGACTCTCCTAAAAACGTGTCGAGGAGCTCTGCGGTCAGATCCGGTCCCACCTCACGGGCCAGCGCCTGAACGGTGGCACGATTGATCACCTGCAGCGAATCGCCCCCAGCTGTGCCTTTGCTGCGCTTGCTATCCATGAGAATATCCTCGCCCCAGCCCGCGAAGCGGCCTGCCCGCCTCACATCTCATTTCCATGCTCGGTGACCAGTCGGCCTCCCGCCAGCCCACCTACACACCACCGCTGACGCCCGTGTCCCTGTCTTCCAGTGAGCGCTATCTGGTTCGGGTGGTGGAGTGCTCGCGGCTCGTTCGTTTGTCCGGTTGACAGGTGGGGCCGCCATGAGCCAACCGAAGGAGGCCGCCTGAGGCCCCGGAGTTTCCGGCGACCTTGACGGCTTGGGCCTGCTCACTGTCCCCGGCTACCGGTCGCAGCTGGGCCCGTCCGATCCGGACCATGTCAGCCAGTGCGTGTGCTTCCGCCAAAGATGAGCGGCCTCACCACCCCCGAATAGCCCCTGAGCTGGGAAAACGCGCTCCGGAGCCGTGGGCAAACGGCACCGGAGCGTCTCCATGCCCACCAATTGTCGAACTCGGGTGTCACCGCGTGGAAGGAGGCGGCCTGAGCGCTGCTTCGAGGGCGGAGGCGGGCTCACCCTCAGGCCGCCCAGAGGGCAAACCCGAGGGCGGCGCACTCACACCCCGCCCGTGAAAGTCAGCGGTCGCCACCCGGGACGGCTGCCGGCGGACGGCTGAGGGGTAATGCCTCCCTCCCGGGTCCCCGGACCCGGCTGCGCCACCTCGCCCGGGCGAGTACGTCCATCGCATGGCGGTGACGCGAAGGGCGTCCAGTGCTGGTGCAGGCGCTGCTCGACGGGGCGCGGCTGAGCGAGCGGCCATGGTCGGCAAGGCTGGCTGCGTCTCGACGCCTGGAGGGAGAACCCCGGGGTTGCACTGCTACTGCCGGCAAGGCTTCCAACTCGTTGGAATAGCTTCGGCACTGGAGATTTTGTGCCAGCACCCAAGACGGAACGCTCCTTGACCGCAACGTGAAGATGCGCGTTCTGCTCACGATGGGACCATAGACGGGGAACGCTCTCGGCCGAGACGCCCCAGGCAGCTCGGAAGGGAGTCAGCGGTAAGTACGACCGAAGCGGGAGGAAATCATGGTTTCCGCGCGGATCAAATCACTCCTCGCAATCGCCACGCTGGCGCCCCTGACGGTCATCGCGGTTGCACCAGGGGAGGCAACCGCCTCACCGGCCGCCAAATTCCCGACGCTAGTGCGCATCGCCAACGTTGGCTCCTGCCCAGCCGGTTATCTCTGCCAGTATAGAGACGCCCAATTCGGCGGCGGCGGGTACGGCCTGCGTGAGGGCCGCGACCTCAACGACTTCCGGGGCATCAACTTCAACGATGAGATGTCATCATGGGCAAACGCGACCGGCCGTGCATACTGCTGGCGCTCCGATATCAACTTCTCCGGTCCCGCTATGACCATGCCGGCAGGCTCCGCCGGCAACGTCCTCCCTGCAGAGCAGAACGACACAGCGTCCTCTGTGGAGGACTGCTGACTCCCTTCCGTGAATCCTCCGCAGCCCGCCCTCCACCACGGGCGTGCTGCGGAGGACACGGGCCACCCCGCGATTGACCGGGGGCGTACCGGCCTGGCGGTCCGCTGGTGGGTGGTTCAGATGCCAGCCTCTGGTCCGGAAAACACGGGGCCCTCGCCGCCTGTACTCAGCTGTGAGTGTCTGTTGGGTGGGTGTCGCGTTGTTCTGTTCATGCAGGCGGAGCATGCTTTGCCTTGCTGGCGGGGGTGTTCGGCAGGGTGGACCGGCGCCGGTTGGCGATGGGGTATCTGAAGGCGCTGATCGCGCCGGTGGAGCGGAAGAACGGATGGCAGATCGCGGAGTACGCCGGTCACGCGGGTCCGGGCCGGGTGCAGTGGTTCCTAGCCCGTTCGGGGCTCGCCGGTCAGCTCCTGGACGGTGTGCGCTCGTTCGTGGTGCAGCGTCTGGGCCGGCGGCCGGATGGGGTGCTGGTGCTGGATGAGACGGCGTTTTTGAAGAAGGGCCGGATGCCGGCGGGGGTGGCCCGGCAGTATGAGGGGCCTCGCGTTTTCCGGACAGGGTCTGATCCATCAATTCATGCGGCGAGCCGCAGGTTCTCGAACTCGGCGCGGACTTCTTGGGGTGGCC
>NZ_JBWKJV010000134.1:0-4089 GCF_056432045.1 Streptomyces sp. NPDC045701
GTCACGCTCAGCCCCGGCCGGATCGGCGCCATCACCAAAGCCGCCCTCGTCCTCAACAACGCCTGGCGATGAATTTCGTCGAGAAAACCTCATTGGACGTCTGTCCGGAAACTTCGGGGCACCTCACGGACACGGGCTTCGGCTTCAGTGTGCTGTCCCGGTTCCGGGCGCGGCTCGCGGACGACGGTATGGAACGGGTGGTCTTCGGCCGGCTTCTTCGGCACTGCAGGGACGCCGGTCTGGTCGCGGCCGGGGGCAAGCAGCGCACCGGCTCCACCCATGTGATCAGTGCGGTGCGGGGCTTGAACCGTCTCGAGCTGGCCGGGGAGAGCGTCCGTGCGGCCCTGGAGGCCCTGGCCGTCGCGGCCCCGCTCTGGCTGGCGGGGCAGATCAGTGTCACGGAGTTCGCCGGACGGTACGGGCCGCGGACCGACGGCTGGAAGATGCCGTCCTCGCAGACCAAGCGCGATCGTCTGGCCCAGGTCTTCGGTCAGGACGCCCTCGCTCTGTGCCAGGCCGCGTGGGCCGGGGACACCCCGGGCTGGATCCGTGAGATCGGGGCCGTGCACCTGCTGCGGCAGGTCCTGGTACAGACCTGCATCATCCGCTCCGGCGCCCGGGACGGCAGGTGATCAGGAAGCGGGGCGCCGATGACGGCGTCCCGCCTGGTCAACTCCGCCTGGCCTCCCCCTATGGCACCGACGCACGCTGGGCGGCCAAGGGCGACGGTCTCTTCTGGATGGGCTGCAAGATCCATCTCACGGAATCATGCACCACGCTCCCCGATGCCGATGCCGAAACAGGGGCAGGGTGGGCAGCTGTAATGCCGAACCTGATCACCGACGTGCACACCACCGACGCGACCGTGCCCGGCGTGAAGGCGACCGCACCGGTCCAGGCCAGGCTCGCCGGGCAGGGCGTGAAGCCGGCCGGGCACTACCCCGACTCCGGCTACCCCTCCGCGGACCTGATCACCAAGGCCATGAAGAACGGCATCCGCATGGTCACCCCCGTCCTCCTGGACCGCTCGGCCCAGGCCAGGGCCGCCGAGGGCTTCGACAAGACTGCCTTCACCATCAACTGGAAGACCCGCCAGGTCAGCTGCCCCGCCGGGAAGACCAGCTCGAACTGGAACCCCGTCAAGCAGCACGGCACCGATGCCATCGTGATCACCTTCAGTGCCCTGACCTGCCGCGACTGCCTCTTCCAGAAGCAGTGCACCACCTCGAAGACCGGCCGCCGCATGCTCACCCTGCGGCCGGAAGAACCCCACGAGAACCTCGCCCGAGCCCGCGCCGAGCAGAAGACAGAGACCTGGAAGAACAAGTACGCCCTGCGGGCCGGCGTCGAGGGCACCATCAACCAGGCCCTCGACCTCACCGGCATCCGCCGGGCCTGCTACCGCAGCCTGCCGGAAGTCCGCCTCCAGCACGCCTTCTCCGCCACCGCACTCAACATCATCCGACTCGACGCCCACTGGACCGGTCCTCTCGACCGCACCCGCCGCAGGAGCAGGCTCGAGCAGCTCAGCTACCGGCTCTCCGCCTGACGAATTCAGCAACAGAGTCGCCGGCCGTTAGTCTTTCGGTATGTCTGAGCGTGTTGCCCCGAGCCGGGCAGATGGTCTGGTCACTCTGGACGCCGCGGGCAATGTCTGGGTCAGCCTGACGGCCGGTAGCGCGGTACCGACGACTTCTGCGGTATTCACTCGCTTTTCTTCTGATGTCCGGTCGCGGCGGTACGTCATGCTCGGTGCCTGTGTGGTGGATCTGGTGATGACGGGCGAGGGCCGCTGGAGCGTCCCGGGGGTTGAGGTGCGCCGGGCGGCGGCGGCATGGAAGGCGGTGGAGATGGACGCCCTGGACCTGGTCTGTATCGGTCCGTTCCGTGGGGTGCCGGAGCAGGAGCGCAGGGCTGGAATGCTGCGTGGTTGGCGCCGGCGCATCAGTTGGGAACTGCAAGAGGCAGATCGTCCCGGACGGCAGGCCGGCCCTGAGCCCGGGCCGTGGTCTCACCTGGCGGGAGTCGACTGGCGGCGGCTGCTGGTGCAGCGGTCCCGTGACAGGGTGGAGCGGTCGTGGTGGCTTCCGCGTGCTGTGGTAAGGCTGCTGGACACAGCCGAGCACACCGAAACCCAGCGGCTGCACACCACGCGGGTCGGCAAGGTAGACACAGCTGACACCGAACAGCCCCGCCGGGATTCCCGAGCCACCCACAGCCAGTCCACGACGGGCCTGAACGGCCCAGCCATCCCGCAGCGCCCGTATACGGGGGAGCTGCAAGGCCAGTTGTACTCGGTGCTGAGCCGCAAGCCCGGTACGTCCCGCCGGGTGGCCGGGTGGGTGTGTGCCGTCTGCGGTACGGCGCCGGCTGCTGTGCTTGATCACTGCCATGAACACGGCTACGTCCGCGCCCCGGTCTGCCCGTCCTGCAACACGCTGGAGCGCCCCGACCACCTGTACGACAACGACATCCGTGTCGCCAGCCGCTACCAGCGCCTCTTCGACACCAACACTCTCGACTGGCTGCGCCACTGGCACCGCTGCCCAGGCTGCCGCACCCGCACCACCCTGCCTCTGCCTCACCTCGCCGCATGGACCGCCCACACAGCCACCCGCACCCTGCGCCCCACCCACCCTGGCCCCCGCGGGCGGAAGCCCTGCGGAGTGCTGCGCGTCTCGTGGACGGGAAGCAAGAACACACCCCGATCCTGCGTGCTCACCGTTTCCGTCGACTTCTGTCCCTCCGGTGAGCACCGCGTCCTGTCACGGGTGCTCTACCGGGAGGCCGTCGAGCGTTTCGGCACCTGGCTGGCCGAGACCGCCCCTGCTGTGGCGGCCGCAGCCGGTCCCGACCGCCTGGACGGCCTCCCTGCCCAGCCCCGGCCCGTCATCGCCGACACCAGCGGCGAAGGGCTGGCGCTCTTCTGACCCACACCAGCAAACCGGCTCCACAGGTCGCCGGCCCGCGTCCGGCACCTGTGCTCCAAGCTCGGAAGGAGCCCGCGTCTGTCAGGCGGAAGCGGTTGATGCGGGCTGCGGGGTGTGATGCCCTGCACGGCGAGGGTGTTCCAGACGCTGGTTTGTGCTATGGCCGGTGCGTTCGTCGCGCCGACCGAGGGCTCGCCGCTTTTTCGCGCAGGCCCCCAGGACTGCGACGGCCAGCTTTCGGCGGGCAGTGTGCAATTCTTCCTGTGCCAACTGCTCTTCCCGCTGGGCTGCTTCCCACGCGTCCTCGCTCATACGCCCCTGCCAGCCCGCTCTCTGACCACCCGTGCCACTGGCCCGGACAGCGCTCCCTATCTCTGGTCGGAGCCGTCGTGTCACGGCGGCAACGGGTCGGCCGCGTTTGGGAGTGAGGTGGCTGCGTTGCATTCGCGGCACGGGACGGTGCGTTTTTGGCGGAGGATCTCAAGGGCCTGGTCGAGGGTGATGGGTGTTGCGTGGGGCTGACAGCCGATGACGTGGATCAGGCGTGCTCCGGGGTGGCCGGGGCGGTGAGGGAGGTCTTGCACCGTCCAGGCCTGTCGCCCGTCGGTTGTGGGAGTCGCAAGGGTGGGGATACGGCTGTAGTCGCCGCCTTCGAGGGGGCGGACATGACGGGCGTCAAGCCAGACACTCTGTTCCGCAGGCTCGGTAGGGCCGCTGCTGCCAACTGCCCAGCAGCTGATGCCCACCCGGTACTGCCATCCGCCCGCCGCCCGCCGCCGCTCATACAGAAGGGCCAGCAATTCCTGCCCATCAGGCATCGTAACGGTCACCCGGGCCGCGTTCTGCGGCATTTCAATCCCCTCCACCCTGCCCAGCATCCTAACCGGACGCCTTGGCGCACTCATGGGATCGGAACGGGGACCACTCCTCCAGCGGGAGCGGGAGCACGTGCCTCTCCACGGGTCGTGTACGTACAGGTACCACGGACGCCTTCGCTGTCGAGTCCCTACTGAGCGATCAGTGCCGCAATTCCTACTGAACCGTTCCGACTTTCCTGCCGGTGTTTTGCTGGCCGGTGATCAGTCGGCCACAGCTTGTGTGTCAGCGTAGTGTGCTGCCTCGTACTCGGTGGGGCTGATCATGCCCAGAGTGGAGTGCA
>NZ_JBWKJV010000135.1:0-4070 GCF_056432045.1 Streptomyces sp. NPDC045701
GGCATCCTCGGCACCTGGGGCATGATCATGCTCTGCTCGCTGCTGTTCTGGTCCCGCTCCAAGGAGGGCAAGGTCACCCGCCCGTCCTACAAGCTGCCCTGGGCCCCGTACACCCAGATCGTGACGCTGGTGTTCCTCGTCTCCGTCCTGGTCCTGATGTGGTGGGGCGGCGGCGTCGGCCGGACCACCGTGAACTGCCTGCCGCTGATCGCCGCCCTGCTCGTCGGCGGCTGGTTCGCCGTCCGCAGGCGGGTCAACACGCTGGCGGCCCCGCAGGGCTAGGCCGTGCTTTTGGCCGGGCTTCCGGCCCTCGCCCCACACCATGTTGACCACAGTGTGAGGCGAGGGGATCTGACAAGCAGTGGCCGGTGCTGGAATCGCTGCTGCCTGCGGCTGGTGTGAGCCGCAGGCCGCCTTCCCGGCGGATGCTGGTAGATGGTGTGCGGGGGCGGGTGCGTACTGGTGTCCCGTGGCTTGACCTGCCGGCTGAGTACGGGCCTTGGCATGCCGTTTACGGGCTGTTCCGCAGGTGGCAGCGGCAGGGGGGTCTGGGCCCGGCTGCTGACTCCCCAGTGCGCCCACCGGGAAGCGCAAGAAGCTCCGTCTGGCCGGGGAAGCAAACCTCCCCCTCCCAAGCGGCCGGCACTTTGGCTCCGACACCAACCCGGACAACACCCCGGACAGGCCAGCACCCCTGCCGGCTCCTCCTGGGTCACTGCCGGACAGCCGCTCTGCCTGATCGGTGTCTCAGGCACCGGCAGCCCCATTTGCTGACCGGCCTCGGGACCCGATCGCTGAAGCGGCGGAAGGTCCGTTACACGACCACCGCAAACCCGGTGACCGAGCTGGCCGAGGCAGCCGATAAGAAGAAGCCCGGCCGCACCCTCGCCCGGTATGGCGCGCCGGCCTGCTGTGTCTGGACGAATTCCGATACCTAGGCCCGGACAGGACCGGCGCGAAGCTGCTGTTCCAGGTCTTCACCGAGCGTGAGGAACGACGAGCCATAGCCATCGTCTCGAACACTCCGTTCCCGGGGGGAAGCAGACGTTCGTCGGCCCCCTCTGCGCGGCGATCGTGGACCGGGTGACCGACAACGCGCACATCAATCGAGACCGGCACCGACTCCTTCCGCCTCGCCCAGGCCCGGGAGAAGCGCCGCAAGTGACCGGTCCAGACGAGCGGGGCCGGCGCCCCAAGGGGATGCCGGCCCCGGCCATGCTTACCGCTCTCCGCCCGGGCCGAGCACCCGTCCTCGTCATCCACCGCAGACCGGAGAACCCGTCCGTCCCGGACCGGACACGGGTCGAGATCCGCGGAGCCGTCGAGCCTGCCGGGCCCCGTCGTCCAGTCGGATCCGATACACCCACGCTACCGCTCCGGCCCTCTCACAGCCCGTACAACCATCCGGTCATGATGGAGCCAAACCACTTGGCACCAGGCACGCGAACCCATCTCACACGCCCCCAGCCCACCAGAAGTAGGGACCAAAGAACACAGAGCCCTGGTCCCAAAACAAGTGCTTACAAACAGCCAGTGGCTCTGAACCAGCAGCCGGACACCGGGCCGTGCCATCCTGGCCACCGGAAACGACAGCACACGCACTGGGGAGGGCCCGTGGCCGCCGACTACTACTGCGCCGACAGCGAGAACGGCGACCACACCGACGCCCCGTCCGAAAACGCCCTCTTCATGATCATCAGCCATCTCAACGGCAGCGACAACACCTTTGTCGTGATCCACCCCGACGAGGACGATCCCGTCTGGCTGGCCTCCGTCGCCGTGCTGGACCAGGGCGGCTACGAGATCGTCCGCCGCGACACCACCCGCGGCGAGCACGACATCACCACCGAGACCAGCATCAACCAGATCGCGTGCGACCTCACCAAATGGCTGGCCGCCCGCGCTTCCTGAAAAACGGCCCCGGCTCCCGGGCCTGGCATCCCGGGCAAGGGAAGCCGCAGCCCCGCAGTTTCTGTGCCGCCAGCGCCCGGGCCGGCCGCGCAATGACGGCCCCGCAGCCCAAAGCGGCGGAGGCTGACTCCTGGAGCGCCCTGCAAGCGGGCCGTGCAGCAGGACCCGCAAGCGGTGCGCACGTAGATCTTGCCGTGTTTGCGGGTGCGGTGCGTCATGCGGCGAGGATGCGGGTGCAGGTCCTGCACCCGCAGAAGGTGCCGCCGCGAAGCACGCCAAGCGTGCTTGACTGCCGGTTCCCGCCCCGTGGTGCGTGTCTGCCTGGACCGAGGCCCCTGGACCTGGTCATGGAAGCGAGGGACGGCGCAGGAGGTCAGGCGGGCACGTGCCAGGGAAGCCGGTGCGGCCCGCCTGCCGTGACCAGGGGGGCAGCCGCGGTCCTGGGTCCGGCTCCCGGCACCGGGGTCAGGACCGGGTGAAGAGGCGGCCCTCTTGCAGACTGCTGATCTGCGCTTCCAGTGCCCGGCGCTGGTCGTGGGCCGCGGCGGGCGGGGCGGCCAGGAACGGATCACGATGCCAGGGGTGCCGGTTCCCGGCACCCCTGGGCACGGCGGTTCGCCGAGAGCGACGAAGACCACGTCGATCAGCCCGCCAGCCATGGGTCCTGGGGCAAATGCGTCTGGTGCGTCTGAGGCGGCCGACTCTGCGCGGGCGGCCCGGGGACGCAGCGCCCGGGGACCAGGTAAGACGGTGGTCGGCCACAGCGGACGCACTGTGGGGATCGTCCGTCCTGTCCAGGAACCAGCCGGCGGACAGCTCGTAGTGCCCCAGCGGATGCGCGCGGGACCATCATCCCTGCAGGGCGCCGCCCCTGAGCCGGGCCGGCCGACATACCTGCTGCCCCGTTCAGTCCGGGCCGTACTGCCGGCGCCGCCACACCGAAAGGATCCCGCCAGCCGCCTTTCCTCCGGCTGGCGGGGTGCCTGGAAGCCCGAAGAATGGCTAATCGGCTGAAGCCCGGATACCGAAGCCCTTCCTATCGTTTTTAGAGCTGGCCGGGGTGTTTTTAAATTTTCGCCAGCGGATGCATCCAGGAAAAGCCATCCTGCACCTTCTTTGGATTGTGGCGGGGTCTCCGGTCACCTCAGAGGAGCAGAGAAATGTTGATAGCCAGAATGAGAGCACAGGGCAAGGTGCCGAAACTGGCGATCGGGATAATAGCTCTCGCTAGCTCCGTCTCAGTTAGTGCGCCTGCGAGTGCAGTCGGCGGCCAGCCCTCGGCAGCCGTGCGGGCGGGCGAGACGGCGAAGAGCGACGATAATCCAGGTCGAATGTAATTCCCCCAGCCGTAAACTGTCCAAGCGCCTCTCCCGGGATATCGCGCAGGTACTGAAGGACAGGAAGAACATGGCCTCGGTGGCCCTTTATGATCGCGCCACGAACACCACGTGCACTTACGATGCACACAAAACCTACGACTCCGCGAGCACGGTCAAGCCGATCGTCCTGGGCGCACTCCTGCTGGCAAGAAACGGCCATCTGACGCAGGAAGAAGAGGCACTGGCCAGGAAAATGATCGTAAACTCCGATAGTTCTTCAACCACTGCCCTGTGGCGGCAGATTTCCGATCTCAGTACTCCGCAGAAGCCAGACCCGGTCAAAATTCAGGATTTTCTGGACGCGGCCGGAATGAAGGGCACCATCCTTGACAAAGAAGGTTCCTGGGGCCTGACCCAGATCTCTGCGGCGGATCAGGTGAAACTGCTTAAGCTGTTCACTGGAGACGACAACTCGGTCCTGACTCACCAGTCGCGCAGTTACGCACTCAGCCTCATGCGCGATGTACAGGATGACCAGCGGCGGGGAACGCCAGCCGGGGCTCCCAAGACGTCCACGATCCAGGTCAAGAACGGGTGGCTGCAGCGCTCACAGGACGGACCTGATGACCCGTTCGACCGCGGCGACTGGAAGGTCAACAGCATGGGCGCCGTCACCGGCGGCCACTATGACTACGGCCTTGTCGTCCTCACGGAAAACAACAGAGTCCCCGACGCCCAGCCCGCCACGAGCAATGCTCAGAACCTGTGGATCGGCCGGGGGCGGGGTGCCTCGTGGGATGCGGAGGGCGTACCTTCCCGGGTGATCGACTCAAGGTCACC
>NZ_JBWKJV010000136.1:0-4025 GCF_056432045.1 Streptomyces sp. NPDC045701
GCCCACACCAAAACCACCGCCATCCTCCCCGCCGGGGAGAGCGACCCGGCCAGGGCGGTGACCACCACCACCGAGAAGCTCGATGCTGCCGACCGTACGGTCGCCTCCTCGACCCGTCACGCGGACGGCACCCCCGTCCCCGCGGCTTCTCAGGCCTTTGACGGGCTCGGCCGGGCGCGGGAATCCACGGCCAGGGATGTCACCACCCGCCTGGCTTACGGCACCGGCGGCACGGTCGACACCGCCACCCTCACTCCGGCCGCGCCCGAGACGTTCCCCGGGGGTGAGGTCACTGCTGAACCGCGTGAGGATCTGACCGGCGGCCCGGTGGTCAAAACCCTCAACTCCGGTCAGGACAAGCGGTCCGGGACCATCCTGAAGCGGGACGATGCCGGACGGGTGATCGAGGAAAAGGACCCCACCGGCGGAATCATCTCCACCCTCTACAACGACCGGGGCGAGGCGGAGAAGGTAACCCGCCCCGACGGGACGGTCACCACCACCGCCCATGATCCGGCCACCGGCCGCGTGGTAGAGACCGCGACAGTCTCCGCTGACGGCAAAACCACGGTGAAAACCGCCTACACCTACGACAAGGTGACCGGCCGGGTCACTGAGGTGTTCGACCCGGCCGACAAGGCCGGCACCCGGATCGGGTACACCTACGATGCGGACGGCCACGTCACCAAGGTGACCTACCCCGACGGCAAAACCCTCACCCAGGAATACGACACCCACGGCCAGCTCGTAGCCTCGACCGACACCGCGGGCGCGCGCACCGTCTACACCCACAACGACGACGGAACCCTGCGCTCCGCGCAGCAGACCGGTGCCGGCGGGAAGGTCCTCGCCGAGGTGGCTTACACCTACGACGGACTCGGCCGGATCGAGAAGGCCGAACGCGGCAACAAGGTCACCACCTCCTACACCTTCACCGGTGCCAGCCAGGTCAAGAGTGAGAAGACCACCCGCGCGGACGGGTCTGTGGTGAATGAGGCCTCCTATACCTATGACGCGCACGGCAACCTCACCTCCCGCACCGACACCCGCCCCGCCGTCAACGACACCGGCGCGGTCGTCAGAGACGAGCACGGCGGGGTGAGCATGGCGGTCACCACCACCGCCTACCGCTACGACGCCTACGACCGCCTCATCCACTCCACAGTCAGCAACGACAAGGGCGAGCCGGTCACCGAAACCGCCTACACCCTCAACGTCTCCGGAGACATCACCCGCACCGAAACCACCCGCCACGACCAGCAGGGCAAGAAGACGGTCACCGAACACGACATCGACCCCGCCGGCCGCCTCACCGCCATCACCACCAACGGGCAGAAGAAAACCCAGGAATTCGACCAGGCCGGAAACCTGACCAAAGACCACCGCGGCAACACCTGGACCTACAACCCCCTAAGCCAGCCCGTCTCGGTTACCACCCCCGACGGCACCACCACCCGCTACACCTACTGGGCCGACGGCACCCGCAAAACCGCCACCACCACCCCCGGCGGGGAACAAGCCGGGCAAGGCGGCGGTGCGACGGTGACCGGGTTCTACTACGACCCCACCACCGGCACCATCACCAACGACACCCACACCACCACCAGCGGTGACGGGGCCGTCCAGCAGCTGGACACCATCACCGGCTCCTACCTCCAGGCCGCCACCCGCGAAGCCCGCACCCTCACCACCAGCCAGACCGGCACCCCAGCCGAGACGGCCCAAGCGGCCCAGACAGCGAACGCCACCGGCGGCGGATACCTCCACCACGACCGCCACGGCAACACCACCACCCTCACAGGTGAGGGCGGCCGCGTTAATGCCGCCTGGCACTACACCGACTACGGCCAGCACACCACCCCCACCACCCACACCCCCCTGCCACCCGCAGGCACGACAGCCAGCGGAACGGCGACCGCCAGCAGCACCGGTACCGGCCCCACCACCACAGCCGGCAGCCCAGGCGCAGCCGCGGGCATCAACCCCTTCACCTACGCCGGCGAATACACCAACCCCACCACCGGCACCCAATACCTGCAAAGCCGCCTCTACGACCCCACCCAGAACCGGTTCATCAGCCGCGACCCCGCCCCCCTCCACAACCGGTACATGGCCTTCGACGCCAACCCCGTCATGAAAACCGACCCCACCGGCAACACCGCCGAGCTTGACACCATCATGAATGGCGTGATGATCGGCGTCTCCGCCCTCCTGGGAGTCATATCACTGGCCCTGGCCATCCCCACTGGTGGCCTCTCCCTGGGCTTGGCTATAGCCGGTGCTGCCTTCGACGCCGCGGACATTGCCCTGAACGCCGCCGCCGCTGCCACAGGAAACAACCAGTGGGACAATCCACTGCAGATCGCTGCAAGTGCAGTCACCGGCGCTGGTATCGCTTTTGGGCTGGGCAGTATTGGCGTCGCTATAGGCCGTGAAGCGGTCAAGACATACAAGGCATACAAGGCATCCAGGCAGATAGAGGCCGCTCGCCTGTACAACGACAGCGACGGCAGTCCGGCGATCGTGGAACTTACCAACGTGGACTCTGCACACTGGCCGAGACTGCTCCTGCCACTGCTCGAAAAGAACAAGCCAGATCGAATTGAATTCGTTTACTTCAACAGTAAAGGCACAGAAAGGCTGGCGGCTGGCGTACTGCAAATCGACAGCAAAATCGACCCCAGCCTGAGAGCACCTTCCGGCTCGCCTCGTGATGGCATTAGGGCACCGCGTTTGAGCGGTCACGAGACCGTCGTGTGGTCAATGGGACTTCCCCATGCAGGTAAAGACTCGTCCCCCTCCGGAAAGTTTGCCGCCGGAATGATCATGCAGATGTTCCGAAAAGATGGCAAGCTAGGCCTGCAAGTAAACTCGGATAGCGGCCACTACGGGAAACACTTCAACAAGCAAAAACTTCGCCAGGGGTTTGAAAAATTCCTAACAGATCGAAATGTGCACCTTGTCTTCCATCCCTACCAGGAGGGGCAACATCGTTTGAAGAAGACCGCAACAATGTTGCTTCATGAGGTGGAGCCAAATGCCTCGCCGCTCGTCAGTGACCACTGACAAACGGGCCATATGGGACTGTAGAAGCGTCGACAAAGGGCGGGCGCAGCTGAGCGAGGCCCAGCGCGAGCGGCTGGCCGCGCTCGGCGTCACGGCGCTGGAACCGGCCGCCGCACCGAAGGCCGATGGCGGGCGGGCGGCGGCGTGCGAGCGCGGGGTGGCGGCGGCGCGCGCCTACCTGGCCCGTGAAGGCACCCTGACAGGCGTTTCAAGGGCTCACGTCGAACACGTGGTACACGACGGCCAGGAGCACACGGCCAAGCTTGGGTGTATGGCTGTCCAAACCACCGCTCCCGCCGTGCGGCGCTCCCCGCGGACCGGATCGCGGTACTGACGGAACTTGGGGTGTGGTGACCCGCCGTTCTTCCGGTCGACGTCGAGGCCGATCAGACCGAAGTCAGGCACTCGGCGGCAGCAGGCCGCCACTTTCCACAGACCGTGTTGCTCGGGTGCGCTGATTCACCGAGCCGCTGACACCGGGGCCATCGGGGCATGCCGATGGCCCCGGGGCTTGGGAGGGGGAGCCGGGGCCATCCACGCACCCCTGGGGGCCAGGGACAAGGAGTTAAGCGCAGACACTACAACGACCCGCTCCCCGCCCGGTAACGGCAGGGGCTGCGCGTTTGGGGGGGCGGGGAAAGGCGCCGGTCGTGTCGTTAACCGACACCGGCCAACAGCACGCCTACTGTCAGCACCAGGGGCGCGGCTCCGGGCGGCACCGGCACGCGGCCCTGGCCTGAAGGCCCGCCAGGCAGGAAATCCCGCCTCGCCGCCCCACGCCTGCGGGCTGCTGCCCTGCACGCCGCCTTCTACGGGGATCGTGACTGGATAGCTGGTCACCGGCATTCGAGTTGATCTCGGGGTCCCGTATCGTGATCATTGGGTCTCATGTCCCGGACCGCGCCGCTTCCCAGCTATGAGGAACTCGCGGCGCTGGTGGTTGAGTTGCGGAGCGAGCT
>NZ_JBWKJV010000137.1:0-3899 GCF_056432045.1 Streptomyces sp. NPDC045701
TGGGCTGGCTGAGGGGGTTGTAGGTCCAGGTGTTGCCGCGGTGGTCTTTGACCAGGTTCCCGGCCTGGTCGAATTCCTGGGTCTTCTTCTGCCCGTCGGCAGCGATGGCGGTCAGCCGGCCGGCCGGGTCGATCTCATGCTCGGTGACCGTCTTTTTCCCGCCTTCATCGTGGCGGGTGGTCTCGGAGCGGGTGATGTCGCCGGAGACGTTGAGGGTGTAGGCCGTCTCAGTGACCGGCTTTCCCCCGGCGTCCTTGATGAGGGAGTGGGTGAGCCGGTCGTAGGCGTCGTAGCGGTAGTCGGTCGTGGTGACCGTGTTGCTCACCGCCCCCTCCGCGTTCTTCACCACCGTGCCGGTGCCGCCGACTTCCGGCCGGGTGTCGGTCCGGGAGGTGAGGTTGCCGTGCGCGTCATAGGCGTAGGCGGCTTCGGTGACCACAGACCCGTCCGCCCGGGTGGTCTTCTCACCCCTGACCTGGCTGGCATCGGTGAAGGTGTAGGCGGTGGTCACCCCGTTGCCGCGGTCGACCTTCTCCACCCGGCCCAGACCGTCGTAGGTGTAGGTGACTTCGGCGAGGGTCTTGCCGCCGGTGCCGGTCTGCTTCGCTGAGTGCAGGGTTCCGTCACCGTTGTGGGTGTAGACCGTCTTCGCACCCGCGGCGTCAGTGGCAGCGACGAGCTGGCCGTGGGTGTCGTATTCCCGGGTGAGGGTTCTGCCGTCGGGATAGGCCACCTTCGTGACATGACCATCCGCGTCATACTCGTACCCGATCCGGGTGCCGTCCTTGTCAGCAGGGTCGAACACCTCCGTCACCCGGCCGGTGGCCTTGTCGTAGGTGTAAGCCCTCTTGACCGTCCTGCTGCCGTCGGCCGAGACCGTCGCGGTCCCAAGGACGCGCCCGGTGGCCGGGTCATAGGAGGTGGTGGTGACCGACCCGTCCGGGCGGGTCACCTTCTCCACCTCACCCCGCTCGTTATAGACGATGGTGATAACCCCGCCAGCCGGGTCCCTCTCCTCCACGACACGCCCCGCATCATCCCGCTTCAGGACAGCGCCGAACCGCTCATCCTGGCCAGCCGCCAGGGTCTTGACCACCGGTCCGCCGGTCAGGTCCTGCCGGGGCTCGGCGGTGACCTCACCGCCGGGAAACACCCCGGGTGCGGCCGGGGTCAGGGTGGCGGTGTCCACCGTGCCGCCCGCACCGTAAGCAAGGCGGGTAGTGACATCCCCCGTCACCGCTGCCAGCTCCCGGCCCAGCCCGTCATAGGACTGGCTGGACGCGGCCACCGGGGTGCCATCACGATGCGTGGTCGACGCAGCAACCGGCCGGTCAGCATCATCCAGCATTTCGGTGGTGGTGGTCACCGCCTTAGCCGGGTCGCTCTCACCGGCGGGGAGCAGTGCGGTGGTCTTAGTGTTCGCGACATCGTCGTAGGAGACGATCTGGCTGGTGCCGTTGGGGGCGACGGCCTTCACCGGCCGGCCGAGCAGGTCACTGGTGGTGACTGTTTTGCGGCCGGCGCTGTCGGTGGTGGTGGCGGTCAGCCCGTCGGGTGAGTACTCCACCTGCTGCAGCGTCCGCGCGCCGGGGTCGCTGGTGATCTTCCCGGCGGTGATGTTGTCGGTCTTCTCCTCCACCCGCCCCAGCAGATCGCGGGTCTCGACAGTGACATGTCCGTCCGGGGCGGTGAGGGTGGTGGAGGTCGGGGTGTGGGCGGCGGTAACGGTCAGCCCGTCCGGCCCGGTCTCCCTGATCATCCGCCCCGCATCGTCATACGCCTTCTTCACCGCCCGCCCCGCCGCGTCGATGGTTTCGACGACTTCGCCGGTGGCCAGATCGGTGATCTGCTTCACCGTCCCCGCGGGAGTGGTCACCGCATCGGTGCGGGTATGGGCGGTGGTGTCGATGCTGGTGGTGTAGGTCTCGGTCAGCTTCTGCGGCCCCTCATCACCCTCCGGGCGCGCGCCCTCGGCCCAGGTGAGAGTCTTCGACGCCAGTTCACCGTGCTCATCAGTCTCAAAGCTCGTGACCGTGCGGGCCCTGGGGGTTTCACCCGCCTTGTTCGCCACCGCTTCGGTGGTGGCGGCAACATGCTTGCCGTCCGCGGTGAGGGTGTTCTTCGTTTCGGCGACGGTGCCGTCCGCGCCGGTGGTCACCGATTTCACCGCCTGCCCAAAGGGCCCGTACTCGGTCCGGGTCACCGCCCCGGTAACGTCCTTGCGCTCGGTCTGCCGGCCATGGTCATCGAAGACGGCGGTCTCCGCGGTGGTGCGGGACGTGCCGCCGGGTCCCAGGTGGGTGACGCGTGCCTGGGCGGGTTTGGCGTAGTTCGCCGGCAGCGCCACCGGAGACGGCGGGGTTTCGTCCGCCTCCCCCGCGTAGTCCATGCTCTGTTTGTGCAGGCTGACCCGCTTGTCCCCGGCAACCAGGAACGTCTCCCGCTCCTGCAGCAAATGCAGCTTGTTGTAAGTGGAGCGCACCACCGACACCCCGTCCGACAGCTCCGTGGCATACCGGTAGCCCTGAGCGGCAGCGTCAGCCGCGTCGAACAGGCCGAACGTGGTGTGCTGATACGCCGGGAAACCGGTGTGGCTGTGCAGCTGCCCGTCCACCGGCACCAGCGAGAAACTCTTCGGCGCGACAATATCCTTGCCCCCAGCGTCAGTCACCCGCACCGTTTTGACCACACTCATCCCCGCCGCCATCTGGTAGCCGACCGCGGTCCGTGCCCCGGCGGGGGTGACGATCTCACTCAGCAGCGCCTTGTTGCCCGTCTCGCTGCTCGCACGGTAGCCAAGGGTGGTGGCCTGCCCGGCCGGGTCGGTCACTTCGGTCAGCAGGCCGCCCTCGATCTTCAGCTGCATCTTCGGCACCCGGCCGTCGGAGCGGGCCGGCGAGGTGACCGTCACCCCCGTCGCCGAGGGGGTGAGGGTGGCTTTCTGCCCGTAGGTGTCCACCACCTGCACCAGCCGGTGCCCCGCCCCCCACACCCAGTCCACCCGGTTACCCGACCGGTCCTCACGCGCCAGCAGATCCCCCTCAGCAGAGAAGAAATCCACCCGCCCGTCCTCATACGACAGCACGTAGCTGTATGGGCGGGCCGCAACCCCGTCCCGGGCGGGGAGAGTGCCGTCCTTGCGCCCGAACTTCAGGTCTTTGAGCGGGTAGCGCTTCAGGCCGGTCGCCGATGCCTCGTCGGCTTCGAACATGCCCCCGGAGGCGGGGAACACCCGCACCCCGCCCTCAGTGTCCACGAACGACATCCCCAGCGTCATCCCCGCACCCAGGCCATGCCGGTCCACCCCGCCCGCCGCTAGCTGCTGGTCATACGACAACGCCACCGAGGCGTCCAGGCCCGCACGCCCGCCGAGGGTCACCAGCGGCAGGCTCATCCGCCAAAGACCCGTCCGCTCATCTACCTGTCCCGCAGCAGCATCACCCAGCGGCACCGAACCCGACACCCCAGCCGGCACCCCACCACCCGGCGTTTCAGCTGCCACCGCCGACACGACCGGTACCGCCGACACCCCCATCACCACAGCCGTCGCCAGGGCCACCCGCCGCAGGGCAGTGCGGAACCCCGGGCTGGCGGGCCTGGCCTGCGCAGCCAGAGCTGTGACAGGACCGTGACCCGCAGTGGTGGCAGAACGCGGCATGGAAGCCCCCAGAAAAGGCGGAACTGTCGGGACATACGCCTGCCAGCCAACCCCGTCCGGGCAGGGCCGCACATTCCCCCGAGTGGCCGTTCCTGGGGTTTCCTGTTTGTCGTCGGAGCCGGTAAAGAAGCGCTTGCAGCGGGAGCGGTCGCGTCCAGAAGGTGGTGTAAAAGGCGACGAGCGTAGGTTTCCGTACTGAACCGTCCAAAGTTCGTACGAGGAAGGACCCACGCTCGTGCAC
>NZ_JBWKJV010000138.1:0-3807 GCF_056432045.1 Streptomyces sp. NPDC045701
GCCCATGCCGAGAAGGCGGTCACCGCGTTCGAGAAGGCGTACGGCGCGAAGTGGCCCAAGGCCACGGCGAAGGTCACCGGCGAGGTCGACGAGCTGCTGCTCACGGTTCTGCCTGCGCAGGCGCTTGAGTTCCTCGCGCTCGGCACTGGTCGGCCCGCCCGGGGCGCCCTCGCCGCGTCCGGCCTGCTCGCGCCGGACCCAGTTACGCAGACTCTCCGGGCTGACGGCGAGCTCCCGGGTGACCTCGGTCACCGTCCTGCCGGAAGAACGGACGAGCGCTATCGCATCCCGCCGGTACCCCGCCGAGTATCGCTTCGTGTACTTACTTCCCACCGGGCACCACTTCCTCTCGAACCACACGTCCCAGTCTCCAGGTGTCCACGATCAAGGGGAAGCTTCAGGGCCGTGACCGAGCGCGAGCTGTGGGGCGCGGTCGAGGAATCCGCCCCTGCCGATGACACAGCTCACCCTGCTGTGCTGACATGACGGGAAACGAGCTGGGGGAGGATCCGGGCGGCGGTCTCGTATTGTGGCTGCCGTCGGGGTCGGTAGCGAGGGCAGGGAAGTGGAGGGTGCCGGTGAACAGGCTGGTCATCACACCGGCGGTGGTCGAGCGGGACGCGGTACTGGCATTGGCCGGTGAACTCGACATGGGCAGCGAGGATCTGCTGGCTGAGGCGGTCGAGGAGCTGATCGACGCGGGTTACCGGCGAGTCGTGCTGGACTGCGCGGATGTAGCGTTCTGTGATTCGCGCGGATTCAACGCACTGTTGGCAGCTCGGCAGGCCACACAGGACGCCGGGGGCGCGCTGGCGCTGGCCGCGATCTCAGAACGGCTGCAGTCCCTGCTGAGCCTGGTCGGCGGAGAAATGATCTTCAACATCGCCCCTACCGTGGAGCAGGCACGGCTCCTGCTTGCCGAATCCGCCATGAACAGCGAAGCCGAGCCCGCCTAGCCTTCCGCACCCGGGCGGTTTCACCCGGCCGCCCTCAAGCTGACAGCCGGTCCCTATCCATCCCTAATCCGGCTCGCCTCTGATATCGGTCCTTTTGCTGGGCAGGCGTATCAGCAGTACCACGAACCACCGGCCGTCTGCCCTTGGGGGATGACTTTGATGACCGATAGCGTGCAGCGCTGCGTCGACTTGGATGACGCCCCGGACGCTCCTGCCCGGGCCCGCCGCATCGCCACGGAGTTCCTAGCCGAAGCCGAACGGGCGTGCGCAGGCCCGGCCAGCCCCGCTGTCACCGACGCAGTGCTGCTGGTGACCAGCGAACTGGTCACCAACGCCGTACGCCACGCCCCAGGGTCCTGCACTCTGCGCCTGACCCTGTACGACGAGAGCGTGCTGGTCGAAGTCAGCGACACCAGTGCCAGCCCCCCGCGACCCCGAGCCCCGGACGTTACCGGGGCGCGCGGCGGGTGGGGCTGGATACTGATCGCCAGGGTGGCCAACGAGGTACGCATCCTGCCCGGGCCCGGCGGCGGGAAGACGGTGCTCGCGCGTCTTCCCTGGTGACCCCGCGGCACGGCGCTCAGAGGGTGCGCGTTCGGGCGGCGGACGGTGGCGTACCCGCTGCGTGGGCAGGGCGCGGCGTCGTGTGTCAGAAAGACGGGGTGGCGGCTCCCCCGGTGCGTGTCCCGTAGTCGGGATCGAGGTGCACGGGGCCGTGGTGGCGGGCGAACTGTTGCGGGCTACCGCTCAGGTGGTTGCCGCGCTGCGTGCGCAGTCCGCCGCTGCCTGGCCATGCTGCTGCAAAAGAGTTCCCCGACGTATGACGGCGGTCGGTCGGGGCAGGCGAGCTGTATGGCCGACCTTGGAGAACTTCTGCAAGTAATCATGCGCCGCCGTCACCTGACCGCTCAGACTCTCGCGGAGCGGACCGGTATTCGCCCCCCGCGTAATAGAGTCTTTGTGCAAGACGGCGTTCAGGGCCCCGTTCCCCCCGCTGAGGAGGAACTGGCTGAAATCGCCGCAGCCTTGCGGCTGCCACTGGTCGATGTCCTTGACGCGGCCCGTACTCCGGCCAGGATGATGGCCTGACACCCGCACCCATCGCGGCGGTGATCGCGGTCTTGTTGCCCGTCGTCTGTTTAGGGTTGATGCTGGCGCTGGGCCACTACGAGGAACATCTGTTCAACGCCCGTCGAGCCCGGCACCGCCGCCTCCGAGCGGGCCGGCACGTCCGCCATCGGCAAGGTCCAGGCCGCCGGGGGCCGAATCGGTAACCGGTGACCTAGCTAGGCTAGTGTCCTGCGCCGGAAATAGCGAGACTAAGTCTGTATGCTGTTTTCATGGTGTCTCGGGGGTCCTCGTGCTGTTGAAGTCGTGCTGTCTGCCGAGGAGCGGGCGGAGTTGGCGTGTTGGTCGGCGGGTGGTGCGGTCTCGGCTCGTGTGGCGGAGCGGGCCCGGATCATTCTTGCCTCTGCCGAGGGCGGCTCCAGCACCGCTGTGGCGGCGGACTTCGGGGTGTCCACGGAGACGGTGCGTAAGTGGCGCTCGCGGTTCGTGGCCCGGCGGATGGCGGGCCTGGCTGACGAGCCTCGGCCGGGCCGGCGCAAGCCGGAGCTGGTACTCGGCGAGGCCGAGCGTGCGGAGCTGACGCGCTGGGCGCGGCGGGCGAAGACCGCGCAGTTCCTGGCGCTGCGGGCGCGGATCGTGCTGCGGTGTGCGGAGGGCGGGACCAATAAGGAGATCGCCGCCGAACTCGGCGTGTCGCAGGGCACGGTGAACCGCTGGCGATCAAGGTTCATCCGGTTGCGGCTGGGCTCACGGCGACGCTGGGGTGCCAGCAGCGCCTGACCAGGTCGATCAAAACTCAAGAACGGGCAACAGCCCGGATGCCCTTACGGAACCGGTCATGCCAACCGCATGCCTTACCTATGAGGTCGCCGCAGCAGACTCCTGCAGGGTGAAGGTAGCCGGCTGGAACGGCTTGTAGTCGTCCAGGGAGCAGGAGTAGTCGGCGGTGGGGCGATTTTCAGAGTCCACGACCTCGCACGTCGTCGGTGCTGCGCCGCCATTCTTCATCACCACTGAATTTCCGGTAGTGCCGATCGAATAGCGCACTTCCGCGCTATTGTCTGGGTACCACCGGTAAGACCAACTGGCAACCGATTCCGGGGCTATACTCGCTTGCGGTTCTGTGCAAAAGTCGCTGGTCGCGTCGGCTTTCGAGAGGCGAAGCTCGGACTTAGTGGAATTGTTCACGTAAGCCCCCCACACGGTACCGTCCGCATCGCACCTGGCGGCTACGGGGGAAGAAATCTCGCTCGCAGAGCTAGGAATCGCAGCACCCATTGCGACCGCACCTGCGGATGCTGTGATCACAGCCGCACGCTTGAGAATAGAAGAAATTCGCATATTTTGCTCCATGATGCTCGGGGAGGGCACCCGCTGTTGCCAGTGATTGGAAGATATCCGCCTGACTGCCGTTTTCCAGGCTGGCGTGGCGCGGACGCCTACGCTGTAGGTTTCCCTTCAGCGGCGGTGCGCCATGGATAAGATTGCCATCCGGTGGTGGCGGCGGACGTCCTCCAGATGGCTATGCCACTGACTCTGGAAGCCTCCATCGATCAGCTAAGCGACAGCTACTGACTTCGGCGCTGAGGAGATGATGGTGGGAGGTCGAGGGAGAGTCCGGTACCGACGACGTGGATGTTCAGCCCGGCCACCTACGTAGTCGCAACGGTTAAAAGCCGCCGATTACTTAACGACCTTGGGGGAAATTGAGGTCGGGCCGTCTTGGCCTGGTGGTTCGGCTGGTGGGTGATCAGCAGGCCGTCGTGCGGACGAGGACCAGTTC
>NZ_JBWKJV010000139.1:0-3762 GCF_056432045.1 Streptomyces sp. NPDC045701
GGGTGATCTCCGCCGGACCGGCAGGGACCACAGATTCCAGCAACTGCCCGGCCCTGGCCGCGGACAGGTCGCGCGGTGCGCCGCCCGGCAGGAGGACACGTAGCAGCGCGTGGAGCTGGTTGACCGCGCGGACTCTGGCCTGGGCGAGATTGCTGCGCCGCTCATCCAGCAGCGCCAGTGCGTCCGTTGAGCCCTCGGGCTGCACGGGCCTTGCGTCGCCTTGGAGTGCGGCGGCGCATGCCGCCGCGGCCGCGTCGATGCGGTCGTTCTTGCGGCCTGCCCCGCGCGAGAGCTGGCGGACCCGGGCGGTCGCGCTGGGCGGGACACCGACGACCTCTTCTCCCCGGGCGAGCAGCCATGAGGTCAGGTGGTGTCCCAGGCCCCTCGCGTTCTCCACGGCCCATCGCCGCTCGGGCCACTGGCGTGCCCAGTCCAGTCGCGGGGGAGCTCGACCCCCGAAACCGCTGATCGCGGCGTTCGCCGGTCAGATGCGGGCTGCCGGCTATGCCGTCGAGTCGATCCTCGCTGCCTTGAACCTCATCCGCCCTGCGGCCGTTGCGGCTGCCGGGCAGTGGACGGCCGGCGGCGACGGGTGCCGGCGCTGATGCCGGCCTCGGCGGGTGGAGCAGCGGCTCTCAGGGTGGGCTGAAGATCGCGGCACGAACTTTGCGGGCGTGGTGACGAGGCGGAGGATGCGGCGCGACTGGTGGTGACGAGGTGTCCGGCCGCGGTGGGACAGGCGGAGCCGTAGTCGGGTCGGGGGCGGCTGCATGAGGGCGGTGCTGCGCCGGCCCGGTGACGCCGCACCGACGTCTCACGTGCGGTCCTCGAGGGGGCGTTAACCAACCGGCCCAAGTTGCCGTAGCCAGTGTTCCGTCCGGCCGGCCGACGTCATGTCTGCACCAACCTACTATGTTCGCCGAAACAGAGGAGACCATAATGAATTCCCGTCGTTCCAAAATCACCGCCTGCCTCGTCGCTGGCGTGGTGCTCTCGACTGGTTTCGCCGCTTCTGGCGCCCATGCAGCGAATACGTCAGCAGATGAGCCCATTTCAGCAAGTACGTCGTACAACACGAATGGGTACAACATCAAAAACTGGACTGACCGAACACTTACTGTGACGAACATTCGTAAAATTTGCAACGAATTCCCCTCATATACTTACGGCCAGATCGAGGGGCTGTCTTATGGTACGAAAATCAATCCAGAGTCCACAGTCCATCTGGAGATTGATCGTTCGACTCACCAGGATTGCTACGCCTTCGACCTATCGGACGACAAGGGAGGAAAATACTCCCTGCACGCCATGACGAACGGTGTCGGAGTGGACTCATCCTCCGAGGCCTTCAAGAGTGACACCCCCAATGTTGTGACGCTTGATCATCATCTCACTGCTGGGTACTCCACTAATTTCAAGATCTGGAGGTACTGAGACCGGCCGGCAAATGGTCACTTGAGGTGTCGGGTGGTGGGCGGCCCTCCCAGCGGTAACGGCTCGCCGAGCGTCAGATGAGCATGCGGAGCGTGACGAGAGTGGCGGCGAGGCAGAGGTAGAAATCCACTGCCTCGCCGCTCCTCTCGCTGCAGCGCCGGAGTTTGCCGGAGTTGTTCATCCACGAGTGGGTGCGCTCGGCCATCCAGCGCTTGCCTGCTGGAATCGAGGCGGAATTCCCTTGCGTGCGATGCCCGTGAGACCCAACTCGGCTGTCAGCAAACGGGACTTGTGCTGTCGCGGCCTCGGTCGAGGTTGACGTTCTGATGGGCCCCGAGCTTTTCGGGACACGCGGTCAAAACGATATAAGGCAGCTGGTCCACTCTTCGATGACTTCCATGGGGAAACGGTGCCCGATGCGGGAATGCAGCCTGCGGTGGTTGTAGAAACCCCCGATGAATCGTATGACTTCGCGTCGTGTTTCCGCCTTGGCGGCGAACCTGCGATGGCGGACGTTCTGTGTCTTGAGTTTCCCGAAGGAAGATGAGCCGCAGCATTGTCGAAACATGATCCAGTTCGCCCGGTCGATTTCCGGATGCTGCGGGCGGCAAGGGTTTCAGAGAACTCTTGGGAAGTTATCGACTTCCTCTGCCGCTGGGAAGTATAGCCCCCGTGGGCAGGTGAACGCGTTCGGCGACCATTCGGACGGCCGGGGATACGAGGCTCGCCGGATACCGTTCGCCGATCGCCCAGTCAAGTACGGCTCTCGAATAGCAGTCGATGGTGGTGGCGAGATACAGAGGGCCTCCGGCGGTGTCGATCTGAGTGATGGCGACGATCATCTTCTCGCCCGGGGCGGTGGCGGTGAAGTCGCGCTGCAGCAGGCCGGGAACGGCCGGTCCTGCAGGTGCTGCAGCCGTGAGGGTCTGTTGGGCGTGTGACGCGTTGGTCCGTTCGTGAGTACAGAGCGGGCGCTCAGGTGTGGGCCGGGCTGGTTCGAGGACTTCTTCGTCTCGCTGGCCGGGGTGTTCGGGCGGGCGGACCGGCGGCGGACGGCGATGTCGTATCCCCTCCGAAGCCCCGATTCCTAATCTGGATGTCAAGCAGCCAGGGTGGCGGGTGGTGTGGGTTCGTAGCACCGTCCGTCACGAAGGAGGGCCCACAGGACGTTGACTCGTCGGCGTGCGAGGGCCATGACGGCCTGGCTGTGTCGTTTGCCTTCGGCTCGCTTGCGGTCGTAGAAGCGGCGGGACTCGTCACAGCAGCGGATGCTGATCAGCGCGGAGGTGTAGAAAACGCGCTGGAGACGCCGGCTGTAACGAGTGGGGCGGTGCAGGTTGCCGCTGATCTTCCCGGAATCGCGGGGTGTCGGAGAGACGCCAGCGAACGCGGCCAGCCGGTCCGCACTGGCGAAGGCGTCCATGTCACCGCCTGTGGCGGCAAGGAACTCGGCGCCCAGCAGGGCGCCGATGCCGGGCATACTCGCGATTACCTCTGCGGTGCGATGCTGGTGAAACCGGCCCTCGATGAGCTTGTCGATCTCGGTGATCTTCTCGTTAAGGGCCATCACCTCCTTCGCCAGGGAGTGCACCACGCGGGCGGTCATGTCCTCGCCGGGGACGCTGGTGTGCTGGCCTTCGGCGGCCTGGACGGCCTTGGCGGCGAGTTCGTCGGCGCTGCGGACCTTCCGGTTGCGCAGCCATGTTCCCAGCCGTCGGCGGCCGGCCCGGCGGATGGCAGCCGGGGTCTGGTAGCCGGTCAGGAGAACCAGGGGGCCGACGTTGCCCAGGTCGAGTTCGCGCTCCAGGCCGGGGAAGATCTCGGGTTAGGTGGCCGCGGAGCCGGTTGATGGTCCGGGTGCGGTCGTCGCTGAGGTCACGGCGGTGCCGGGTGAGGGCCTTCAGCTCGGACACCAGCTTGTCGCCGGGCCGCAGGGGTGTGAGGTCGCGCCGTATGCGGGCCTGACCGGCGATGACCGCCGCGTCCTTGGCGTCGGTCTTGCCGTCGCCCCGGTAGCCCTCGGAGGCCCGGTTGACTGCCCGTCCGGGGATGTAGAGGAGCTGCTGACCGTGGTTGAGCAGCACCGCGATCGCCAGGGCGGCCCCGCCGTCCGCCAGGTCGATGCCCCAGACCGCTTCGTCACCCAGGTCGAGAACGTCTGCGAGGAGCTGGAGCAGTTCGGTCTCCTCGTTGGCGACGCGCCGGGGCAGAAGTCGCCTGCCCGTGTCGTCGATCGGGACTGCTGCAGGGTTGAGTGACACCTGACCTGGCTTGCTGAGAAGCGGCCTGGAAGGATGTTGCAGTGCCCAAGCCCTATCCCAAGGAGTT
>NZ_JBWKJV010000140.1:0-3698 GCF_056432045.1 Streptomyces sp. NPDC045701
CAGGGCGGCGGTGAGGACGACCAGGTTCATGATGCCGGCCGTGCCCGGGATGCCGAGCTTGTCGAAGACGGTGACGAAGGGGCTCTGGTCGCCGGTGAAGGAGGTGTACGGCAGCAGCAGGGCGAGGAGGACGACGGAGCCGACGTAGAACACACCTACGCGCCACATGATCGAGTTGATCGCCCTGGGCATGATCTTCTCGGGGTTCTTCGTCTCGCCGGCGGCGACGCCGACCAGCTCGACGGAGGCGTAGGCGAAGACGACGCCCTGGACGACCATCAGCATCGGCAGCATGCCGAGCGGGAAGATGCCGCCGTTGTCGGTGAGGGTGGCGAGGCCCGGGGTGTGGCCGCCGACCTCGTGCTGGGTGACGACCAGGAAGATGCCGACGCACATGAAGATCACCAGTGCGGCGACCTTGATGATGGCGAACCAGAACTCCATCTCGCCGAAGTACTTCACCGAGATCAGGTTCGCGGTGAGGACGACGGCGAGGGCGATCATGGCGAGGATCCACTGCGGGATGTCGCTGAACATGGCCCAGAAGTGGGCGTAGGTTGCGGCGGCGGTGATGTCGGCGACGGCGGTGGTCGACCAGTTGAGGAAGTACAGCCAGCCGGCCGTGTAGGCGCCCTTCTCGCCCATGAACTCACGGGCGTAGGAGACGAAGGCGCCGGAGGAGGGGCGGTAGAGCACCAGCTCGCCGAGGGCCCGGACGACGAAGAAGGCGAAGACGCCGCAGACGGCGTACGCGATCGCGAGGGAGGGGCCGGCGCCCGCCAGGCGGCCGCCGGCGCCGAGGAAGAGGCCGGTGCCGATCGCGCCGCCGATGGCGATCATGTTGACGTGGCGGGACTTGAGGTCCTTGCTGTAACCGGCGTCACCGGCGTCGATGTGGGGGGCGGCCGTCGCCGCCGGGGCACCGGGGCTCAGGGTGCCGGCCGCAGGCATGGTGCGGTCACTCATCTGGAAGTCGCCTTTGTGAGAGGGCATGCGGTAACAGACGCCCGCAGACGATCCTGGTGCCGTAGAGGCGCTGGACGGGATTGCGCCATGCCGGGGGCTCGTCACGGTAAGGGTTGTTCATTACCCGGCGGCGCCGCAGCCCCCAATCGGACCCGGGCCCGGTCGGAAACGCGTCGTCTGTGCGGCAGAACGGCATGCAGTGGTCTCGCCGGTGCTGCCTGAGGACCTGGGTGCGGGCGGGCGCGGGTGCCTGGACCCGCAAAGCGGACAGGCCCGTCCGGCCCGGGCAGACGCAACGGTCGAAGGACCCGCACCCCGCCCGGAATGGGGGCACTGTGAGGGACAGGCCTTTCAGGGACATCCCTGTTGGCTGGGACCGGCCCTGCTGCAGCTCCCGGGATCCAGGGCACCCGCGCCGCCTACTGCTCTGCCTGGACGCATGATGCTCTCAGCCCCCACTCCCCCGAAGAAGGCCGCCTGGTATGCCCGCCCAGCGGCCTGGCGGCGGTCTCCTGGGTTCGCCCTCACCCTGCTGCTCGCCGGCACACAGTGGATCATCATCTATTACGTCACCTTCGGGTGGCTGCCCCTGCCCCTGCTGGGGGCGGGGGGGAACATCCTGATAGGACTGGTCCTCATCGCCACCGGCATATGGTGTGCCGCAGGCGTCATCCATGACAGGCAGACATGACCCCGCCTGCCCTGTGAGACACAGGCGCAGCTGCGCTGGTCCGGCACGCCGGACAAGCGGGGGCGGCCGGCCCCGGCCGGACGGCATGGTGCTGTCTTCGGGAGAGTCCGATCGGCCTACATACTCCAGGCCCTCAAGGCCGGATCGTAGTCATGAGACGCCCTTGCAAGGGCGTCTCAGGCCGCTGCGGCGGGCACCGGTACGCACATATCAGCGTCTGCCGCGGCGGCCGCAGGAAACACCCCCGATTGCATCTTTCTCGTACAGGGCGAGTGTTAGATGATTCCTAAGATCTTTTCTCTGAGGCCCCTTCTCCGCCGGAACCTCGGCAGCGCCGCGGTCCGGCCGGGGCAGATTTCGTGGATTGCGACTCTGTTCTTCTTCACCGCAGGCCTGGCGTGGATATCCGCCTATTACGTGACCGGTGGAGCCTATCCGGTAGCAACGCTGTCCAACTGGAATGTAGCGGTCGGTATGGGGCTCCTCAGCCTCAGTATCCTGCTGTCCGCACGGTGTGATTAATTCCGGCGATGCTGCCGTCCTCACAGCGCAGGCTGTATGCGGAACTCCGGCGTGCCTGGTGCGCCTGAGGGCTGAGCCGGAACTGCTTCACGGGTGAGATGACCGTGCTTGATGTGATCACGGCGCCGGGATCCTCCTGGGCAGCCCGTTCACGGGGCTGAGTCGGCGCCAGTCAGGCCGGTCACCAGGCTGCGGCGACGGGTGCGGCCCGGGCGCGCAAGGGCTGGCCCTGGAACTGGCCGGGGGAAGACCGCGTGCTCCTGGCCGCCTCGTAGAGGCGTACCTGTCCCTGCGCCGACTGGCCGCGCAGTCCGGGTGTGGCCAGTCCCGAACGCCGGGCGCATCATGGGCCATCCCGGGCCCGCACTCGCGCTCCAGCAGGGCAAGCGGTTCCGCCAGGACACCATGCTGATCGCCGGCGGCACGCTGGGCCCCCCGCCCGCGACTGCCCCCCGCCGGGCAGCCGGACTACCGCTACTCCACCCGCCGAGGCCGGCATCAGCGCCGGCACCCGGCTCGCCGCCGGCCGTCCGCTGCCCGGCAGCCGCAACGGCCGCAGGGCGGATGAGGGTCCGGCGCGGGCGAACGCCGGCGGCCGCACCACGGTGATCGCAGGCGGCTGCCGGGGGCCCGGCCTGGTCATCGCGCACCGCCGGAAGGCCCGGCCTGGCCGGGCTCCCGGAGCCGTGAGGCGGGCGGCCACGGCGTCCGGGCCGAGTGCTGCACGGCCCCACCGCCACCCGCACCCCCGGGGAGCCCGGCGGCGCCGCGCTCCCCGGCTGCCGGGCCGTCACCGGGGCCGGGCCCCGGTCCGGCAGCCTCACCAGTCCACCACCCGGCCGGGTCACACGCAGCGGCACCCGGCAGCACGAAGGCCCTGACCGCTCGGCTTTGAGTTCTGGCGGTCGTCGCAACACCCCAGCAAGGGGTGCGATGGAGTTCGAGATCGGCAAGGTGCGGACGGTGGCCCAAGGGCCAGGAAGCTGGTCCGTGAGCGGGAGGAATACTTCCGGCTCATGGATCAGGGCCTGAGCAGTTCCGGGGCGTGCAGACGCGTCGGGATCACGTCAGGACGGGTGGCGTCATGGCCGTAGCCCGTCCGGCAAGGACAAAGGCGGCACCACGGCGCGCCGCTCGGTAGTGCCGTCGTCGGCTTCCCGGTACCTGCGTGAAGCCGGCCGCATCCACATCGCCGGCCGGCTGCGGGAGAAGGCTCCGCTCCGGCAGATCGCCGCCGAGCGCCGGACCCCTGCTGGACGGTGAAGGCCGGCACACTGGTGCGCCACCCCGCCGAAGGCAGCACGTACGACGCGATCCGCGCCGCAGTCATCCGGCAGATTTGCCCGGCTCTGCGCCTGCCCGGTCTGCTGTCACCGGTATGCCGTCCAAGCCGCTTCTGATGCACCGCCACAGGGCCAGGGCCGGCCGTTGTCCAGAGCCGGCCGATCGGCCTGGCGGGTCTTCCCCCTGTGGCCAGCGTTGTGGGGACAGTGCTGGGCACGATAGTGGGACTGCGCTG
>NZ_JBWKJV010000141.1:0-3639 GCF_056432045.1 Streptomyces sp. NPDC045701
TACGCAAGCGCCCGCCCCCGCGGCTCCGACCTGGCGAAACGCGACGCGAACCGGGCATGCAACCCCGCCAGCACCCCGTCCCACTCCTCAACCAGCCCCACCCCCAAGCTCAGCCATACCCCAACTCAACCACAAACAAGTGAGATTGCAGTACTAGCTAGCCCTAGCTAGACGTGCCTTCAACCGCCGTCCTGGCACTACAGACCAGTTGTGTCATGTAGTGGTATGTTGTCTAGATGACGGAGATTGCGATCAGTGCTGCTCGTTCTCAGCTTGGTGACCTTGTCCGGCGTGCTGCCCATGGGCGGGAGAGGATCGCACTGACCGATCACGGGCACGTCGCTGCGGTGGTGGTCTCGCCGCAGGTCCTGGAAGACTACGAGGACTCCTTGGCCATCCTCCAGTTCGAACTGCGCCAGGCGCGGGGAGATGTGCACGGTCGTAGGACGCTGGATGAGGCGCGCGCCGAGCTGTTCGGTGAGGGAAGGACTGCGTGAGGTACAGCGTCGAGGTGGAGCCGGCCGCACTCAACGCCGCCGCCCTCTTCCTCAAGGATGACCCGGTAGGCCTGAAGAATGTCCTGGACGCTCCCGACGCTCTCGCCGACAACCCCCGACCCGCCGACAGTACGGCCCTTGGCACCTACCGCCGCCTACGCATCGGCCCCTACCGCGCCCTCTACACGATCGAGGACGACACCGTCCGCGTGATCGTCCTCCACCTAGGACGCACCGCATCCTGACCACACGGTGTCTCCATGATCGACTCTGCTGCGCTATTGGCCTGCGGGGACCGGGGGCTTCCGGGATGATCGTTCCCGCGGTCGCTTTTCTGTCGTGCGGCTGCAGGGGGGTGGTGTGGTGTCGTTACAGGTCAAAGGGTTGCCGGAGATTTCTGCGCAGACGGCGGCGGTGGCCCGGGCCGCGTTCCCGAAGGGCACGACGGCGATGCGGGGCGGTTGGGCGAGGTGTTCGCGGACGACGAGCCGTTCGTGGACACATTCGGCAAGCGAGGAGCTCCGGGGCTGTCACCGGCAGATAGGTGCGCTAGCGGACCATTGGGAGGTGACCGCGCCCCGCGTGTACCGAAAGATCCTTGAGCGTCAGAATGAAATCAAGATGATAGACCTTGCAAACTCACAAGGGCCGGTGTCCAATTCCGATTGGGGCTTCGCTGATGGAGTAACCGCAGCATCGCTCCTCAAGAAACAGGCGGAGGATCTGAAACAATTTAAGCTGCAACAGCTCGATACGCTGGGGCGCCAGGAACTTTCCTCTACCGCTGAGCAGTGGGGCGATCACCTAAGGGCCCAGTATAATCATTTCGAGAACCGCAGGTATTTTGTACGCCCAAAGCGCTGTGACCACCCTAATGACAATAAGGTGATCGGCAGGGTGAAGCGTAATGTCGATAATCTCCGCCAGACTGTGGACGGCGCGTACGGGCCGGGGAGTTACGATTGGGCCACTTCCTGGCTGTATAAGAATTGATCCCTGCGCTGAATCCCTCGTGTGGACATGCGCGGGAACCAGCTGCCGGAACTCCAGCTGGGCGTTGACCTCGATCCGTCACCGGTGGGGCATGTGTGAGGTCGGCGAGAGCCCGGACGTGGTGTACTTGCACGTTGCCCTTGCTTCCGCAGATCTCGCAGGTGTCCGCCAGGAGTGCTGCTCACCCGCATCACCGGGTAGCGGCCAGTGGTGATGCTCTCGCCGTCGGCCTTCTGCGCGGTGGCCCACAGGTCGGCGTTGTCGGGGGTGGGTGGATAGTCGTCTCCGTGGCGGGTGGTCATGAAGTCGGCGGGTTCGGAGGCGACTTTGCCGGTGGCGCCGCCGTCAGTGGTCTTGTCCGCAACGATGATCAGCCCTGTCCGCGACAGGGTGGTCACCATTCGGCCGCCCGGGGGTGAGCGCCTTGAGCCAGGAGGCGGGGATGGCTGATACGGAGACGGTGGAGATGATGCGGTCGTAGGTGCCGGGTAGCTTGCCGGTCACGTCGCAGACCTCCAGCCGGGGCTGGTGGCCCGCCGCGTCCAGGCGGTCCCGCGCCGCCTGGATCAGATACGGGTCCACGTCCACGCTCGTGACGAGCTCGTCGCCGAGGCGCTGGCATGCGAGGGCCGCGTATCCGCTGCCGCAGGTCATCAGGATGCTGGAGTCGTCGGAGATGAAGGCGTGCTGGTACATCTTCACGACCAGCGAGGGCAGCGTGGCCGACGAGGTGGGCCGCGTCTCGGGGACCACGGTGCCGGGAGCGGCGTGGTCCGCGTGGTGGGGGCCGACGCGGGTGATCACGCTGAGGCTGTTGTCGTAGGCACTGGTCATCCATGCGTCGGGGTCGCTGGCCCCGTCGCGCAGCTCGTAGGCCCACGTCCCGTCCTGCTTGCTCGGCATCCACCATCGGGGCAGGAAAAGGTGCCGGGGCGTGAGGGCCAGGGGCCGGTGCCAGCGGGACTCGGGTCGTACGGTCTTGTCTGCCATCTGGGCGGCGTGGTCGACCCAGCCTGCTGGTGTCCGGTCCATGAGCAGGACCCCCTTCAGAGAAGCGTGGGCACGCCGGCTGCGGGCGTGGCCGTCACCGCGGGTACGTAGCCCTTGGGGTTGCAGGGGTCGTTCTTGCCGGGGTCGCAGGAGTCGGAGTCGGAGGGTGGCAGTCGGGGTTGCAGGCCGTCGGGTCGGTCTTCCGGGGAACGCTTGCGCTTGCCTGGGCCCACTGGGCGCTGGACAGAATCGATTCCAGGTCCGCGTTCAGGGCGCTGCCGGCGGTCAGGAACCGCCCGATCTCGCATACCGCCACATCGCCGGTCGGCAGGACTGTGGCCCTCTGGTCCCCGCATCGCCCGCACAGTTGGGAGGTGGACGGCAGCGCGGTGCCCGCGGCGTTGCCCACAGCCCGCACCTTCCCCCCGATCAAGCGCCGTCCGAAGGCGGAACTCCGTGACAAGCACAAGGCCTCGAACAAGGTCCACGCTGCACTGCGTGCTCCCGTTGAGCGGACCATCTCCCGGACCAAGCACTGGCGGATCTTCCGGCATGCCCGGATCAGCCCGAACAGACTCACGTCAGCAGCTGCCGCGATCCTCACCCTCATGATCCACACGTGAAAAGGGCTCAAGGAACACGCCGACGACGGGCGCGTATGGCTGCTTTCCCTACAGTGTCCCAGTCTCAGTGGTGGCCATTTGGTGGGTGCCTGCCGTGCGGAGGGGCGGGTTGACTTGCTGAGCCACATTTGTGTCTTCCGCCGTTCCGCCGTCTCTCACCGAGGTTGTTCTATGTCGCCCTCTCTGCCTGTCGGAGCTGGTTTGGTCGCGGAGCGGGGTGTTGGTGGGGTTTTGCGGTGGTGTGGGTTGCGCCGGGTGGCTTTGGTGACGGCGGTGGTGATGGGGGTGTCGGCGGTTCCGGTGGTGTCGGCGGTGGCTGCCGATGTGCCGGGCGGGGTGCCGGCGCCGGTGTCGGGTTCGGTGCCGCTGGGTGATGCGGCCGCAGGTGCGCTGGATGAGCGGACGGGTCTGTGGCGGATGAGTCTGCCGCTGGTGACGCTGGGGGGGCGTGGGGGTCTGGATGCGTCGGTTTCTTTGTCGTATGACCAGCAGCTGGCGGCGGCGGGGGTGGACCGGCATGGTCTGGGTGCGGGGAT
>NZ_JBWKJV010000142.1:0-3562 GCF_056432045.1 Streptomyces sp. NPDC045701
GTGAGCTCCGGTCGGTCAGAAGGGACTTGACGGCCGCCGGGCAGGTCTTCTCCCACTTCGGGGCGAAGTCGTCGATGCGGCGCTGGACGGCTTCGGCGAGCTGTTGCCCGGGCGGCAGGCCGAGCGGGCCGGTGCCGGAGATCTCCCAGAAGTCCTTCTTCACCGCCTCGAGGTCGTGGCGGCTGACCTTCGGGGTGACGTTGCGGCATTTGTGAATCAGACACCTCTGCCGCAGCGAGCGGCCCAGGACGAGTTCGCAGGCGGAGATCAGTCCGGCGCCGCCATCCGATATCACCAGCAGCGGCGGGGTGAGGCCGCGGTCGGGGAGTGCCTGGAGGAAGCCGGCCCAGGCGTCGTGGGACTCCGGGCCGGCGGCTTCCAGTCCGATGAAGACGGGCTTGGCGCCGGTGTCGATGCCCCACGCCGCGAGGACAGGCCCGGCGGGAGCGTTGGGGTGTTCTTCCACCGCATGACGGCCGACCCCTTCTATACCCGGACGGTGTTCGTCGGCCGCGGCCTGCTCTTCCTGGCCCACCCCAATCCCTCCCCCTCACCGCCCAGCTGGCGCGTCTACCTGGCCTTCTTCGCCCCACTGGAGCAAGGCGCCTGGCTGGTACTGCTCCCGCACCACCACACCCACCACGACCCCGCCCAAGCGCGCCAGAGCGCCGAAGACCTGGCTGCCGGGATGCACCGCACCTCCTGGCACAACGCCGTAGGCCTCCTCGCCCACACCACCCCCACGCGGCACACACCTCCAGGCCAGGGTGCCCGCAGCGCCTCCCGCGCAGCCGGATAACACCCTCCCCGCACTCGTCCGGCCGAGGAAAGACCGCTCTGCTTCCTATTTCGTCACGCAGCAGAAATACGCGACGCGGTACGCGGTGGGCGGGGAGAAAGGAGAATCCGGCCGGTGGCCCGCAGCAGGCGCCTCGGGAACGCCCGCAGGCCATCGGCCGGAAGAATTAAGCGAGTACAGATCCGGGCGGCCGGTATTCTGCCGGATTCCTTGCTCTGCTCACGCAGCCGACGGGCCTTCTCGCTCAGCCGTCTGTGCTCAGCAGGATCACCGACGCGCTTGGCGCGCTCCTGCAACTCCTCGGCCTTGTTCACGCATCTGCCGTACCCGGTCCGGCTCACTGGTCATACTCACCATCACCCCTTACGCAAAGCAGGAAGAGAGCGGGGGCAGAAACCAGCAGAGCATCCCTCCCATGCCCTCGCATCCCCGATTCCTTCTTCCGGAGAAAGGTCTTTTGCGCCGGGGTGACAGCGGCGCACGTGGCGGCGAGAAGAAGGGAGCGTCATAGTGGCGAGTATGGCTGCGCTGATTGTGGTGGGTGAAGGATCGGCGTTGAAGGGCCGGCAGGTGCGGGTGATGCGCCGTGGCGAGGCTCAGTATGTGGGTACGGCGTTTTCCGATCACGATGTCGTCGCGATCCTGCAGGCCGCGGGTCTGAGTGACCCGGAGGAAGTACTCGACGATCCGCGCTGGGTGCGGTGGTGCGGCGGCCGGGCCTGGAGACCCCTGCCCTGACAAGATCGCGGAAGATCGTCCGGGGTGGGGGCTCTGGTCGAGGCGTTGTCCAGAGCCCCCGGCACGGCAGCGGCGTCTGCCATGTGACAAAGGGGAGCACGGCAGACACGTCCGCTGCTTCAACGACACCACCGGGCAGTGCGTTACGCGCAGACCTCCCTGGCCCGTCTCTGGCAGCGGCCATTTTTACTGGCGTCGTCGCCCGTGGCAGGCGGGTTCCCCGGTCCGGTATCCAGCGTGCACCGCAGGCGGCCGTAGGCCGTCTGCACCAGCAGGCCGATTCGTCTTTCTTTTCGCGCAAGTCTGCCGTCACCTGTGGTATTGCCGTCTGCGCCTTGTCAGGCAGGTGAGGCGCAAACGCGCGGGAGGCCAAGGGTTGCGGCGAGGCTGAGGGTGCGGTGGGCCTCTGCCGACTCTGGCAGACGCCGGTATACCGGCAAGCGATGCCTTTTTACGGGAGCAGGGAGAGTCTTGTGCAGGTCATCACACCTCTTGACCGTTCTGGCCGGGGCTCTGGCCCTGGGGCTGGGGTCGGCAGGGGTGGCACAGGCAGGCGGCACGGCCGGTACGGGGCCGTCGAACATCAGCGTCAGCCCCTCCCAGGTGCATCAGGGCGCGCTGCTGACCATCACCGCCTCGGGCTGTACCAGCGGCGGCACTATCACCTCCGCCGCCTTCCCCGCCGTGACCCTGCCTGCCGGAGCCAGCACGAGTGCCACCGCCCGGGTGAATAACAACGCCACCACCGGCGCCGCCACCTTGACCGTGCAGTGCGGCGGCAGAAGCGCGAACGCCTCCTTCACCGTCCTGGCCGGCACTCCCGCCCAAGGCGGCCTCGGCGGCACCCAAGTCCCCAGCACCACAGCAACGGCCGTCGGCGGCACCCTGACCGCCCTCGCCCTCGCCACCGGAACAGTTCTCCTGCTCCGCCGCCGCACCCACTTCACCCGTACCTGACCCTGGTCGGCCCCGCAGGAAAGGGCGGGCTGGCATGGTCCCTTTTGAACGTGTGGTGCCGGGCGGTGAGAAGAGCACCCGCCCGGCACCACACCACCTCCCGTCACGTTGCCGGGCCGAAGAGTCAGGTAACGATTCGCAGGGTGAGGGGGATAAGGCAGAGGGCCATAACAATAAGCAGGCGGTCAGGACTGCCAGGCGCTGGCGCAGGGCGTGATAGCGCTGGCTGTACTCTGCGCGAATCTGACAAACGGGAGCGAAGTTTTCGCATAGCATCTGCTGCTGTTGTGAAAAATGACTGCTGGCGCGTAGAGGTGTGCGACTTCGGCTCGCTCGGCAGGCCCGAGCCAGGACAGCTGCTCGGCGAAGGAAGATGCCGCCCGGTCGGCCTCTTCCTTCATTCGCTGGACGACGAGATATCCTCAAAACGCGCAATACCCTCTTCGGCTTCTTTCTGAGATGTTTTATGTGAAGGTGAGCCGAACGGCTGCATCAAGATAGCGGCACAAGGAGCAATTTCCTGATGTGTCCCTTGCAGGGCACGGCCCAGCCAATAGCCTGCAGCCGGCGGTTGATCTACCAGGTTTCCTCGTCGCCGTGATCCTGGTCGCGGAAAACCTGAGACCCCCGCCCGCCGCCGGGCAGGGGCGTCCAGTTCATGCAGAGCAGGGAGGCGAGGGCGACGTAGCCGCGTTCGGCGAGCTGCGAGTCGGCCGAGCGGGGCCAGTCGGGCCCGACGCGGAAGCTTTCACGCACAGCGGCGTCGGGGCGCTCCAGCAGGAATACCTGCCAGTCTCCCTGCACCGTGGGCTGGGCCACTGCGTATACCGGTGCCGCACAAGACCGTACCTCTGCCAGAACCTCGAAATCCCAGCTCCTGGCAGAAGCATTCAGAGTGGGCAGGTGCCGGCTCATGCACCCTCCCCGAGTCCACGATGAAACATATCCAGGACCTTATGCCCGACATGCGCTTCCACTGAGGTTTTCTCGACGAAATTCATCGCCAGGCGTTGTTGAGGACGAGGGCGGCTTTGGTGATGGCGCCGATCCGGCCGGGGCTGAGCGTGA
>NZ_JBWKJV010000143.1:0-3560 GCF_056432045.1 Streptomyces sp. NPDC045701
TCATCCACTCGACCGAACCCGCACCAGCCACCTCGCCCGGCTCAACCTCACTCTCGCAGCCTGACCAGCCGCCGAATTAGCCACCAGGGTCTTCGGGGCGAGTTCTGCGAATCCCTGTACAAGCGGGCGGATGCGCTCTTCGAGCTCACGGACGCGGTGTTGTGTGCGGACGGGCCGGTGAAGACGCTGGTCGAGCTGTCGCTGGCGGTCGAGCACCGGCGTGGGCACGGCGCGATGTACGCGGCGTTGGACCGGGGCTGGGCGGAGCCGGCGCGGTTGCGCCGCGCGCTGTCCGGCCTGCCGCTGCCGATGGCGGCCGACGGGCGGATCGTGCTGGCCGCTGACGTGAGCAACTGGCTCCGTCCCGGCGCTGCGACCAGCGACGACCGCCTGTTGTGCCACGTCTGCGGACGTGGTGCCCGGAGCAAGGACCAATTCGTGCCGGGCTGGCCCTGCTCCTTCGTCGCCGCGCTGGAAACGGGCCGTACCTCCTGGGCCGGCATGCTGGACGCGGTGCGTTTGGGGCCGGCCGACGACGCGACTGCGGTCACGGCCAACCAGCTCCGTGACACCGTCGGGCGGCTGCTTCATGCCGGGCAGTGGAATCCCGGAGATCCCGAGGTCCTCGTGGTCATGGATTCCGGCTATGACGTCGCCTGCCTGCCGCACGCGCTGGCGGACCTGCCCGTCGTCCTGCCCGGGCGTCTGCGCTCGGACCGGGTGATGCTCCGAGACCCTGGCCCGGCCCGGTCCGGGCCCAGGGGCGGCCGCCCGCGCCGGCACGGTGGGGTCCTGGCCCTGTCGCGGCCCGGGACCTGGCACAGCCCCGGGGTGACCACGTCCACGGACACCACTCGCTACGGCACCGCCGAGGCGAGAGCCTGGCAACGGATGCACCCCGGCTCACCCACCGCGGACCCTGGCTGAACCATGCCGAGAAGGAACTGCCCGTCCTGCACGGCACGTTGATCCGCCTGAAGGCCGAGCGCCTGCCGGGTGACCGCGCCCCCAAGCCGGTGTGGCTGTGGTGCTCGGCCACCGGCGCCACCGGCGCGGACGTGGACCGCTGGTGGCAGGCGTTCCTGCGCAGGTTCGACCTTGAGCACACGTTCAGGCTGATGAAGCAGACACTCGGCTGGACACGCCCGAAGGTCCGACACGCGGACACCGCCGACCTGTGGACCTGGCTGATCATTGCCGCACACACCCAGCTTCGCCTCGCCCGAGTCCTTGCCGAGGACCTCCGCCGCCCCTGGGAACGACCAGCGACCGAACCCCGCAGCCTCACCCCCGCCCGGGTCCGTCGCGGGTTCCGCAACATCCGCGCGACGGCATCCCGTCCAGCGGCCGCACCGAAACCAACCAAGCCCGGGCCCGGCCGGCCTCCCGGCTGGGAAGAACAAGCAACGGGCCAAGCGCCACGACGTCGGCAAAACCATCAAACGCGCCGAATCGATCAAGGAACACCAAACACAACGGGGTTAAACGCCAAGCTAAGGTTCTTCAGCGTTGCTTCTCCAGGGTGAGGGCGGCCTTGACGATTGACGTGAGTCGGTTGGGGCTGACGCGGGCTTTGCGGAAGATCCGCCAGGCTTTGAGCCGTGCGAAGGCCCGTTCCACAGGTGAGCGGAGCCAGGCGTGGGGCCTTGACCTGGGCTTGATCTAAGGCCGGGTAGTTAACGCATTCGTGCCAGCGGCAAGCGAGTGGCAGGCGTTGCGACGCCGGGTGAAAGCGGGCAACGGAGCCCCGTTGGAGCAGGTAGTCCGCCAAGAGTGCTGCCACCCACGGAGCTCCGTTGCCTGTACGTCATTGTGCCCTGCCGCCTGGTGTGACAACCGTGTCCCGCCGGTTCACGGTGGCCGGAGGCTGGTTCGCTCCCGGTCATCTGGGTGAGCTGGCCCAACCCAGGTGCTGCCCTTCGAACTCGTTGACGCGGTCCAGGAAGAGACGCTGACCGTGCAGCGCCGGCTGCGGGATCTGCCCTCTCGGGCCGGGATGTATTTTCGTGCTCGCGATGTGCCTGTTCCGAAAGGCCGACTACCGGCTGGTGTGGCATAAGCTGACCGCAGCGCTGACAGGGGCAGGGCTGCAGATCGCGTGGCCGACCGCGAAGGCCCTGCGAGACCTGTCGCCGCATCGGTGCCGCGCCGATGCGGAACCTGTCCGGGGTACTGGCTGGGCCGCTGGCCCGGCCGACGACACGTGGCGTGCGGTTCGGACCGTTCCGGACGGTCTCCTTTGACCGCTGCAGCTCCATCAAGGTCCCCGAGAGCGACAGGAATGTGGAGTGGCTCGGACCGCAGAGCCGCGGCGGCTACCCCATGGTGGAGCTGATGACCCTGGGGTGACCGGCACCCGGGCCCTGACCGGAGCAGTGCTCGGGCCCCACCGCGACCGACGGGGCCGACTGCTGACCACCTGCGCCCCGACATGCTGGCCTTATGCACAAGGGCTTCGACGCCAACGCCTTCCTGTCCGCCGTGGTCGGCGCCCAGTTCCTGGGCCGGATCCGCGCCAACCGCCGCACCCCGGTCCTGGCCCGCCCCGCGGACGGATCCTGCCTGTCCGTCCTCGGGACCGTCCCGGTCCGCATCGTCGAAGCGACCATCACCGTGACACCTGCAAGAACGGCACCTCGTTCACTGACTCCTATCGCCTCGCCACCACCCTGACCGACGCACGCCGCTACCCCGCCGGAGCCCTGGTCGCCCGATACCACCAGCGGTGGGAGCACGAGTCCGCATACTTCGCGCCGCGGCACACCCCCCTGGCAGAGCCGCGGGCTCCGCTCTGGCGACCCCGTCGGCGCCGGGCAGGAGATGCGGGCCATGCTGCCTATGTTCTCGATGGTCACAGGCGCAATCCTCCATGATCGGAGTTACAGCGCTTCTTTGACAGTCCCCCGTACGAGCGCTGCTGATACAGGAGGATGGCTAGTTGGAGGACACCGCGCCGGATCAGGACAGGGTTGGTTGGAGGCCATACGCCTGTTGTCCCCTTGATAGCTCATGGCAGGGAGTCCGTTAATGGCTTCTCGGTCCGTTTCGACGGATAACACAAGCAGAAATGCACGTGCGGCTGCATCCACGCCCCGGCGTGCTGGTCATGCTTTGCGTCATGTTGCTTTGGCGACGGCTGTGGTGATGGGGGTGGCGGCGGTTCCGGTGGTGTCGGCGGTGGCTGCCGATACGCCGGGTGGTGGGGTGCCGGCTGGGGTGTCGGGTTCGGTGCCGCTGGGTGATGCTGCTGCGGGGATGGTGGATGAGCGGACGGGTCTGTGGCGGATGACTCTGCCGCTGGTGGCCCTCGGCGGGCGTGCGGGTCTGGATGCGTCGGTGGCGTTGTCGTATGACCAGCAGCTGGCGGCAGCGGGGGTGGACCGGCACGGCCTGGGTGCGGGGATGAGCCTGGGAGTGTCGTTTGTGGACACTGAGGGCGGGGTGCGGGTCTTCCCCGCCTCCGGCGGCATGTTCGAAGCCGACGAGGCAACGGCGACCGGCCTGAAGCGCTACCCGCTCAAAGACCTGAAGTTCGAGCGCAAGGCGGGCACGGTTCCGGC
>NZ_JBWKJV010000144.1:0-3504 GCF_056432045.1 Streptomyces sp. NPDC045701
GTCATACGACAAAGAAACCGACGCATCCAGACCCCCACGCCCCCCCAGCGTGACCAGCGGCAGGCTCATCCGCCACAGACCCGTCCGCTCATCCACCGCCCCCGCGGCCGCATCCCCCAGCGGAACCGAACCTGACCCCGAAGCCAGCACCCCACCCGGCACATCGGCAGCCACCGCCGACACCACCGGAACCGCCGACACCCCCATCACCACAGCCGTCACCAAAGCAACACGACGCAAACCACTCTGCAACCATCGGACACCGGGCCTGCCCCGCGCCGATGACGCGAAGACCGCACCGCGACCGGTCGTAGCAGAAGATGACATGGGAGCCCCAAAACGCGCAATCGAAAAGATACGCCTCCAACCAACCCTGTCCGGAAGGGCAGCACACTCCCCCAAACGGCCCAAACTGCCAGCCATAACACACCCCTCACTCACCCATTCCGACGCGCACAGACCCTTGATCGTCTCCCCCGACATCGGCACTCGGCCCGCTCGGCAAGTCGTGACGGTGCGCGCTTCGCGGTCGTTGCGCCGGAACCCGCCGCCGCCGGGGGGAACTTCCACCAGCTGGATGCGTCACTGGTGGGGCAAGCGGACATGCTGGCCCAGCTGGCCGACCGGTTCGGCCTAAAGCTAAAATGCTTGATTCCTCAAGTGGTGGGAATTTACCCCTCGTTGGGGTGGTGTCAGGGGGTGGGTTGAGCCGGTGTTGCTGTGTGCCCGGACTGCTTCGGGGCCGGAGGAGGAGAGGGTTGTCGCCAGGCTGGCGGGCGCCGGTAAGGCGCCGGGCAATCTCGTGATGAGAGCGCGGATCATCACGCTGAGCTGGGAAGGCCTGCGGGCGGCAGCGATCGCGACGGAGCTGGGCTGTCACGCGAAGACGGTGCGGTGATGGCTGCACCGGTTCAACGGGTCCGGGCTGGAGGGGCTGGAGGACCGGCCGGTCAGCGGCCGTCCCCGGCGGATCACCGAAGCCGGGTCGGTCGGGAATCATCGCCCTGGTCAGGCAGGCCCCACCGGGCCCTCTGACCAGGGGCGAGGACGGCGAACTGGCCGCGGACGACGAGACAGGCGCGCCTGAGTGGACGCTTGAGTCTCCGGCGGAGGCCGCCCGGCAGTCCGGGATTGAGGTGGGCCGGTCCCAGGTCCGCCGGATTCTGCTGGCCGAGGGCGTGCGCTGGCGCCGTACCCGCTCCTGGGTGCGGTCGAAGGACCGTGACTCCGAGGGAAAAGGACGCGGATCATCGGCCTCTGCTGAAGTTTCCCGTGGTCCTGGACACTCGATGTCTGCGCCGCGAGGGCGTGCTGATGCCGCTGCCTGGTCCCGGCCGGGGTGAGGCAGCTGAGGATCTTGTGTTTGCGCAGGCGGCGGAGGTTGCGGAAGGTTTCGGTGAAGTCGAAGGCCTCGGCGCACCTCGCCCGGCCGGGCCAGGTGCCGGTGGCGGTCTCTTCCTTGAGGAGGGCCCAGAAGCTCTCGGCGGCAGCGTTGACAGCACATGATCCAGTGCGTCCGCAGCTTTGCCGCAGGCTCAGCTCCGCTGTCTGACTGCGGAATTCGGCTGAGTGTACTCGTCACGCCCCAGGCGCGGTGGTGTCAGAAGCTGGAGCGGGCGACCTCCAGCACCTGACACAACCGCTTCACGCCCCAGGCGCGGTGGTGGTCCTCAATGAACTGGCAGCGGTTCACCAGGTCACCTCTTGTGCGGGAAACTTGGTTGCCTTACGCAGGATGTCCCGCTCGGTGGCCAGTTTCTGGTTCTCCTTGCGCACGGTCTTCAGTTCAGCGCGCAGGGCCGCTGCCTCAGCCTCCAGCTCTTCTTTCGTGGCCTCGCTCACCGGGATGTCCTTCGTGTTCGTGCTCGTCGTGCTGCCCCCGCCGTGGCGGGCCCGCTCGGCCCGCACCCAGTTGCGCAGCGTCTCCCGGCTGATCCCCAGGTCCTTGCCGATGCCCTCGAAGGTGTGGCCCGGGTCCGACAGGTACAGCGCGACGGCGTCCGCCCTGAACCCGGGCGAGTAGATCTTCATCACCATAAAAGATGCCTCCTACCCGGCCCCTACCGGGGCGGCCGGGATCAGAGGTGTCCACCACTCGGGGACAGGTCCCACCCTCGCCATGGCCGCCCTCGCCGCCCTGACCGCCATCCGCGCCCACGAACTGCAAAAAGGGGAAACAACGGTGGCCTGATACCGCTGTCCGTGGCAGAAATACGACGCCTCATCGGCCACCTCCTCCACCCCACCCACCTCACCATCCGCCACCATCTGCACTGGTCACTCTGGCGAAGACTCAGCCAGACACGCGCCCGCAACAGCCACTACAAACTACGCGGACACACTCCCTAACTGTGATTGCAGTATTAGGGGGAGTATCACGAAAGCGGTGTTCACCACTCGGTTGGCGTAGAGGTTTCTCGTTGGTCTGGTTGGCTCACACTCGTTCGGCCGAGAGACGGCCGTCGAAGGCGATGTCGAACGCGTTCATGGCCTCTTTCCAGCGGCTGGTCCACCGCTTGCGGCCCTTTCCGGTGGGGTCGAGGGCGAGGGTGGTGAGGTAGAGACGCTTGAGAGCGGCGGTCTCGTTCGGGAAATGCCCACAGGCGTTGACCGAGCGCCGGTAGCGCGCGTTCAGGCTCTCGATCGCGTTCGTGGTCGAGATGATCTTCCGGATCGGGGGTGGGCGGATGAGGTGGACGATGCAGAGCTGGACCACCGTGGCGGGGAAGACGGTGCTGACCGCCTCGGGCAGGCCCTTCAGGCCGTCGCAGACGAGCATGAGTACGTCCCTGACGCCGCGGTTCTGCAGCTCGGCGAGGACGTTCTGCCAGTACTTGGCGCCCTCGCCGCCGTCCCCGGCCCACAGTCCGAGGATCTCGCGGTGGCCGTCGCAGGTGACCGCGAGGACGACGTAGATGGGGCGGTTCGCCACCACACCGTCCCTGATCTTCACGTTCACACAGTCCACGAACAGGACCGGACAGACCGGATCCAGCGGGCGGGTGCGCCAGTCGGCCATGGCGTCCAGGGCCTTGTCGGTGATGGTGGAGACCGTCTCCTTGGAGGTCTGCATGCCATACGTCCCGGCGAGATGCGCGACGATCTCCCCGGAGGTGAGCCCCTTCGCGGTCAGCGAGAGGACCATCTCCTCCAGACCGCCGGTGCGGCGCGCGTACTTCGGCAGCAGGCCGGAAGTGAAAGTTCCCAGCCGGTCCGGGGGGCCTGTACCGTCACACGGCCGACCTCCGTCATCACCTTCCGGGAACGGTAGCCGTTGCGGGCGTTGCCCCCGGACCGCGAGCCCCGGCCGCCGGTGCGGCCAGCCTCCTCGGCCAGGTGCAGATCCATCTCCGCCTCCACACCGGCCTGCTGAGGGGCCTCGCGTTTTCCGGACAGGGTCTGATCCATCAATTCATGCGGCGAGCCGCAGGTTCTCGAACTCGGCGCGGACTTCTTGGGGTGGCCGGTATCCGATGGCCGAGTGAAGGCGTTTGCGATTGTACC
>NZ_JBWKJV010000145.1:0-3499 GCF_056432045.1 Streptomyces sp. NPDC045701
AGACGACATCAGAGCCTGGATTGACGACTGGAACAAGAACCCCAGGCCCTTCACCTGGACCAAGACCGCCGACGAGATCCTGAACTCCCTCGCCGACTACCTCACGAAAATCAACCCGCCAACCACTGAAAACCGGAAGCAGACTTAGTCTCGCTATTTCCGGCGCAGGACACTAGGGGGTGCAGATCCTCCTGGCGCAGGCGCAAGGCCTCCCCGACTCGCAGGGGGAGATCGAGCTCTCAGCTACGTAGGTCTGCTCCACCCACCGAACACAACCAACCCCCACCCGCAATCAGCACCGCTTCCCGAACCAGACCACACGACCAGGTGGGAACCACCTCAAACACACCCACGGGCCTGTGTACCTATGGATAACAGCCGTAAACAAGAACTACAGCTGCCGTGGCGAGGGTCAAGGGCCCCTGCTGCAGCCCCGAGCAAGGCAAGCTTGTTCCCCCTTGGCACAGCAGTCACTACATGGCATGCTCGCGCCACTCGATCGGACTAACCGGTCTGGGTGAGAGGTGGTACATGGGTGAACTGGTTGCGGAGCCTTAGACAGGTCGCGTTAACGACTGCGGTGTTGCTTGCGGTAGTAGCGACACCCGCCCAGGCGCAGTACCCGAACGTGCAGGCGATCTCCGGCCATGCTTCCGCGACATGGAACATGCAGGGAGCTAACGCCAATGACGAGAACAAGTGGACGACCGGGGTGAACGCTCTCTTGCGTGGTGGTGCGCAGGTGGTTGCGCTCCAGGAAGCCGGGCAGGTCCCTCCCAGCGCGCGTCAGCTGCAGGTGATCAACATCGTCGAGAACGGAGTCGCCTACAGCGTCCCGGAATATAGCTGGGGCAGGAACTATATTTACTTCCTGCAGACAGATCCAAACGGCAACCGTGTAAATCTCGCTATCGTGACACGGCAGCAGGCGACCGACGTGATGGTGCTCGCTCCGCAGGCTGACAACACCCCTGCTGGGGCCCTAGGGCGGCCCAGCCTGGGCGTTCAACTGGCCGACAACTCAGTCTTCTGGAACGCCCATGCTCGCTCCTACGGACCCAACTCCCGCAATGATGCCGGGCGTATCGTCGCGGCCGTGAACACACGGATGGCTGCTCAGGGCGTGGCCTCCTGGGCACTGCTCGCTGACTTCAACCGCACCCCCGCCCGGTTAAACACGGACGCGTCCTTTCCGGCGGGAGTGCGCACGATCACCTCGGGCCAGCCGACGCAGCAGAACGGCAACGAGCTCGACTATATGGTCACCAACGACTATCCCCTCGGGTTCATGGCTGCGCGGGCAGGTGGCGTCATATCCGACCACTACCCGGTACGGTTCGGGTTCCGCCTGCAGGCGGCGGCGACGGTGAGCGGACGAATGTCGCTGACGCGGGATCCGGGGCGATGCGCGGCGGTTGCCGCCGGTGGCGGGAACGACACCGCAGTAGAGCGAGTCTCCTGCGCGGACCTGGTGGAGCAGAACTGGACGTTCCAGGGACAAGGGATGATTCAAAACCGGCAGAGTTGTCTGGACACCGGCGATGGTGGGGATCCGACCCGGGTCACCGTGCAGCCATGTGACCAGAGCCCCGAGCAGTGGTGGGAGTTGACAGCGGGCGGGACCGTACGCAACGACGCCAGTGGCTTGTGTCTCAGCGGCGGGAAAGCCGGCAACGGATACCGGTTGGTGATGTCTCCCGATTGTGATCCGTCCAATGATTCCGAGGTGTGGACCCTTCCGGTCACCAGCGGCCCGATCCGCTCTGCCGGAGATACCACCGAGTGCGTGGGTATATGGCAGGACGAACTGCTCGGCATGACGGGATGCTCGACCAACGGCAACAAGACGCAGACCTGGACGTTCGAGCCTGACCAAACCGTACGCAGTGCCGGCCGGTGTCTAACCGGCAACGGCTCCGGGGAAGGCGCTGTCCTCCTCGTGTCAGCCTGCACCGCCAGCCGCGCACAGCAGTGGATCTTCGGGGCGAAGGGTAGCCTGTTCAATCTGGCCGCTCACCTGTGTATCACCACCAGACCAGGCGGCTCGCTGTCGTTGCAGACATGCGACGGCTCCCAGGATCAGCAGTGGCTGCGAGGTACCACGGTAGGCAAGATCCGAACCGTCCAGCAGCGCGCGGCGTGCTTTCTGGCTCGGGCGGAGAAGGGTAACGGCATCCGCGCGCACCTGTCCGGATGCGACCGCCCGCTGGAAAGCGTGTTCTCCACGGATCTGGATTGGACGTTCGCCTCAGACGGAAGTATCCGGCAGGACACCAAATGCCTCGACCATGATTTGGTCACCTCCCGGGCAGTCTGGCAGGACTGCGACCAGTCGGCGAGCCAGCAGTGGGACCTGACACAGGCAGGCGCGTCGCTGCCGGGCGGCCTGCTGGTCAACCGTGCCGGCGGTCAATGCCTGGACACCGTCGCAGATGTCTTGCAGCTGGTCAGCGATTGCCGCAGCAGCCAGCAGTGGATTCTCAACGGGGCCACCGCAGTCCCCGAGGAACCCTCCATCGCCGGTCTGGAGTCCGAACCCAAACTAATCATCAGTGGGCGGTGGAAGGATCGGATGCTGTGCGCAAGCCCGCTGGGTGACTCCGTGTGGCTCGGCACTCTCTCCAGCGACAACCGGTACTGCCAGTGGAAACAGTTCATTCAGAACGACCACTTCGTGCTGTACAACTTGCAAAAGGGCGAAGTTATGACCTACCAAGGTGGCAACGAAGGCCCGCTGGTCATGAAACCCTACGACCCCTGGGGTGGCAACCAGCAGTACTTCTCGCTGGGCGGTAGGGAATCCTGGGATGCCCAGGCACTACAGAGTTACCTCGACAGGGGGCAAAACGTCGACGCTATAGCCACTGACGGCGACTACCCCCGCAGGGACGCCGTTCATACTCGAGGCTGGCGCCACGGCGATCAGATGGCGCTGACCTGGAACATCCAGTCACTGCCCGGCACCAACATGGTGGTCAATAGAGCGTTCTACGACGAACTATGCGCCAGCGCCTCCAACAACTCGTTGTGGATTGAGAACCATTCAGGGGCAGCGAACCCTTACTGCTGGTGGTACAAGATCGACCTGGGTGGCCACTTCATCATGTACAACCCGGAGAAGGGTGAGGTTATGGCCTATGAAGGGGGCGACGGTGGCCCCCTGGTCATGGAGACCTACGACCCCTCGAGCCGCAACCAGCAGTACTTCTCACTCGGAGGCGACGAGGGATATGGTTTTAAGGCCCTGCAGTCCTACCTTGACAGGGGGCAAAACGTCGATGCGAAAGCCACTGACGGCGACTATCCCCGCCCGGACGCTGTCCATACCCGCGGCTGGCGCCACGGCTACCAAAGTGCACTCACCTGGCTCTTCACACCAGGGCTCTGCGTATCCCCATGGTGTTAGCTTGACGTTTAACCTCTGCGGGCTTGGTGCTCCTTGATCGACTCGGCACGTTTGACCGTCTTGCCGACGTCGTGGTGCCTGGCCCGGTGTGTG
>NZ_JBWKJV010000146.1:0-3397 GCF_056432045.1 Streptomyces sp. NPDC045701
TCACGCTCAGCCCCGGCCGGATCGGCGCCATCACCAAAGCCGCCCTCGTCCTCAACAACGCCTGGCGATGAATTTCGTCGAGAAAACCTCACTGGCACGAATGCGTTAACTACCCGGCCTTGGATCGAGCCAGCAGACGGTCTCGGTGACTTGGCTCGCCCTTGTCGTAGCCGGTAGGCAGTCGTCGTGGTCACGCCCGCGCCGGTGTGCAAGTGGCGGGCGGGGGAGGCTCCCGTGCACGTCACAGACGCAGGAAAGAGGCCCTGCCGGTGAGGCAGCCGACGGTTTATCAAAAATCGAGCTGGGACCAGAATTCATTATTCAGTTTTGCCGCTTTACGGGAACCGAAATAAGGCTTGCTGGCCCCCATGCACCACAGGGCAAAACCGTCAGCCACCATTTCCTCCCCATCCCCGTCAATCAAATATCTATAGTCCTGAAAGTCCAGACCGGTCTTAGCCTTGTTCGAAATTAGTGCTCTCATCTTCTTCACTGGATACGTTTTTCTGATCCTGTGCAGCGCAGCATACAGCGCGTGCCCTGTCTCGTGGAGGAGGGTGAATCTTGTGCCTGGGCGGAGGTTCGAAACTTTGCACGGTTTATCGCGTGAAATGAGGACGGCTCGGTGTTGCGGATAGAAAGCCGGGATGCCCAGCGCTTCCTCCGAGTACCCCTTCTCTATTAGAAGCGTACCCGAAACATTTATTCCGATGTCAGGCAGATTGTTTTTTGTGGTGTTGCCGACATAAAAACCTGACTCTCCAGGAGAGCCCGCCCTCATGTAATCGGCTATGACCTTCAAGTATTTTTCAGGAATATAGTTGATGGTCGAAATCATTTGCTTGGCGTAGGTAGAATTATCCGAATGGATCATACCTTTAAGCAACTGCTCGGCAGAGCCATTCAATGCGGTTTCGCCGACTTTGGCGGTTCTGCTGGTGGCGGTGCCGATGGCTGCGCTGCCGCCGAGGGCGATGCCGATGGTGCCGAGGGTGAGGGAGGCGATGTTGAGGGGGTCGCCGAGCTGGTTGCGTCCTGTTGCGAGGGCGGTGATGTCGAGGGCGGCGGAGGCGCCGTCGAGGGCGGCGCCAGCGAGGGCGATGCCGACGGCTGCGGCGCTGCCGCCGAGGCCGAGGGTGAGGGCGGTGGTGATGGCGGCTGCGGCGAGGGTGATGCCGTAGATGAGGTACTGGCCCCAGTCGGGTATGGCGGTGTTGCCGGTGGGGTCGGTTTTCATGACGGGGTTGGCGTCGAAGGCCATGTAGCGGTTGAACTGGGGGGCGGGGTCGCGGGTGAGGAACCGGTTCTGGGCGGGGTCGTAGAAGCGGGCTTTGAGGTCCTGGATGCCGGTGGCACGGTGGGTGTATTCGCCGGCGTAGGTGAACGGGTTGACCCCCGCCCCGGCCGCCCCGGCCGCCCCGGCCGCCCCGGCCGCGCCTGCGGCGGGTGCGGCGGGTGCGGTGCCGGCGGGTGCTGTGCCGGTGGTGGGTTGGAGGGGTTGTGTGGTGTGGGTGGTGTGCTGTCCGTAGTCGGTGTAGTGCCAGGCGGCGTTGATGTGGCCGTCGTCGCCGGTGAGGGTGGTGGTGTTGCCGTGGCGGTCGTGGTGGAGGTAGCCGCCGCCGGTGGTGTTCGCCGCCTGCACCGTATTCGCTGCCTCGGCGGGGGTGCCGGCCTGGGCGGTGAGGGTGCGGGCTTCCCGGGCAGCTGCCTGCAGGTAGGAGCCGGTGACCACCACAGGCTGCACCCCGCCCCCGCCCTCACCGCTGGTGGTGGTGTGGGTGTCGTTGGCGATGCCGCCGGTTGCCGGGTCGTAGTAGAACCCGGTCACGCTCGTGCTCCCGCCACTGCTCCCGTCCTCGGTTCCTTCCCTGCCGGGGGTGGTGGTGGCGGTTTTGCGGGTGCCGTCGGCCCAGTAGGTGTAGCGGGTGGTGGTGCCGTCGGGGGTGGTGAGGGAGGTGGGCTGGCTGAGGGGGTTGTAGGTCCAGGTGTTGCCGCGGTGGTCCCGGACCAGGTTCCCGGCCTGGTCGAATTCCTGGGTCTTCTTCTGCCCGTCGGCCGTAATGGCGGTCAGCCGGCCGGCCGGGTCGATCTCATATTCAGTGAGGGTTTCCTTCCCCCCCTGGTCGTGGCGGGCCGTCTTGGTGCGGGTGATGTCGCCGGAGACACTGAGGGTGTAGGCAGTCTCGGTAACCGGCTCACCCCGCTCGTTCTTCACCACCGAACGCGTCAGCCGGTCATAGGCGTCATACCGGTAGCCGGTTGTGGTGACCGCATTCGTCACCGTGCCCTGGCTGTCCTTGAGCACCGCGCCAGTGTGGTTGACGGCGGGGCGGGTGTCGGACCGCTCCGTGAGGTTGCCGTGGGAGTCGTAACTGTAGGACGCCTCACTGACCAGGGTGCCGTCCGCCTCCACGGCTTTCTCGGTCTTGATCTGGCTGGCGTCAGTGAAGGTGTACGTGGTCGTGACGCCATTGCCGCGGTCGACCTTCTCCACCCGGCCCAGGCCGTCGTAGGTGTAGGTGACTTCGGCGAGAGTCTTGCCGCCGGTGCCGGTCTGCTTCGCCGAGCGCAGGGTTCCGTCACCGTTGTGGGTGTAGACCGTCTTCGCACCCGCGGCGTCAGTGGCAGCGACGAGCTGGCCGTGGGTGTCGTATTCCTGGGTGAGGGTTCTGCCGTCGGGATAGGCCACCTTTGTGACATGACCATCCGCGTCATACTCGTACCCGATCCGGGTGCCGTCCTTGTCAGCAGGGTCGGACACCTCCGTCACCCGGCCGGTGGCCTTGTCGTAGGTGTACGCCTTCCTGACCGTCCTGCTGCCGTCGGCCGAGACCGTCGCGGTCCCAAGGACACGCCCGGTGGCCGGGTCGTAGGAGGTGGTGGTGACCGACCCGTCCGGGCCGGTCACCTTCTCCACCTCACCCCGCTCGTTATAGACCGTGGAGATAACCCCGCCAGCCGGGTCCTTCTCCTCCACGACACGCCCCGCCCCATCCCGCTTCACCCATGCGCCCGAACGCAGCCCTTCGCCAGCATCCAGGCGTTTGACTACTGGACCGGCCAGATCAGTCGCCCTATACGCAGTAACAGGAACACCGGCAAATTCCTTGGGCTTGGCGGGTGCCAGGACCGCACCGTCCAGCTCCCCAGCTCTGCCATAGCGGGGACTCATGGAGACGTCGCCTGCGATCACACGAGTCACACGTCCTAGGCCGTCATACGATTGCGTAGAAGGGGGTGTGTGGGCGCCATCGCCGTGGTCCGTTGTGATGCTGATTAGGCGCTTGGCATCATCGAGTTTTTCGGTTGTCGTGGTGACTGCCTTGGCGGGGTCGGTTTCCCCGGCGGGGAGGATAGCCGTGGTCTTGGTGTTCGCCACGTCGTCATACGACATGAT
>NZ_JBWKJV010000147.1:0-3389 GCF_056432045.1 Streptomyces sp. NPDC045701
CTCGAACCAGCCCGACCACACCTCTACCGCGCGCTCCGTCTCCACGAACGGAACAACGCGTCACGCACCCAACAGACACGCACGGCTGTAGTACCGGTGCCACACAAGACACCACCACACCCCGCGCGTGGGCAGCAGACCTGCGGGCATTTTTTCTCGGGGACGCCCTGGGCAAGGACGAACGCGAACAGCTCACTCAGTGGCTGCGGACCAACACCACCGGAGACGAACTCATCAGGGCCGGAGTACCCAAGGGATGGGATGTCGGGGACAAGACCGGCGGAGGCGGTGTCTACGCTGTCCGAAACGACATCGCCGTCGTGTGGCCCCCGGGCGCCGCACCCATCGTCATGGCGATCATGTCAAACCGAGGATCAAAGACGCCGACTACGACAACAAGCTGATTGCCGAAGCGGCATCTGTGGCCACCAAGACACTGTCGTAGCAGAACAACTGCACAGGAAGAGCGGACAGCACAGGTGCCTACAGAGGGCCGCACGGGATCAGTAACGTGTGAAGCGATCTACCCCCGTGCGGCCTGTGCTCATCCTGCCGTCTGACACTCCACCAGCACCACCTGACCCCTGCCCTGATGTCCAAAATGGATCGAGAGCCAGGAATTGCGCAGCATGGGAATACCGCCTCTCCACCAGTGCGGCGACTCGGTGCAGCCCGCCGAGTACCGGGTCTGGGTACGCGCTCCGCAGCACGTGCGCCCGCCGGAGGGCGTCTCGTACGACGACGTGCCCACCGAGTACCTGCCCAAGCCGTCCATCGTGGACCAGGTCCTCGGGCCCCGCCGCCCGTCGGGCTGGGTGCTGGCGAAGGCCGGCGGCCGCGGTCCCGGCCGCGGCGGTGTCGTGCACGCTGTCGACTGCGACGAGGCTCCGGCCCGGGGCGCCGGTGCTATCCCTGGAGGGGGCCTTGGACGTGGCGCAGCAGCCGGGCGTTGGGCTGTGCTCGCTGTGTGGCGCGGCCGCCGAACTGGACCCCGTCCTCAAAGGCTTCGGCGAGCAGTAAGTCGCCTGTCAGGGCCGGGTGTTAAGCAGGGCCTGGGTGGGGAAGGGTTACGGTGACAAGGGGAGGGACACCGTAGGGAAGCGGAACGGGGCGCGCAAGGGTGCGCCCGTCGGTCGGGGAATCCGGCACGTCGCGAGGCGAAGCGCCTGTACTCGGGGCACGTGATGGGCGAGCGCATGTACGCCGCCACGGTCCCCAGGCCCGGCGCGGTGCAGCCGGCCACCATCATCCCCGTGAGCGTCCCGGCCTTGCCGGATGGCCTCGAGCTCCGGGACGCGACTTGGGCCGACGCGGCCCCGCTGGAGCCCGTGCTCCGGGTGGCCGACCCGGACAACCCCGACGGCTCCTGGCGGATCCTCCCGGCCGTGATCGACCAGAGTCTCGATCCGGAGAAGTACACGTGCGCCCGCGTGGTGGAGGAGACGTCGTCCGGCGCGCTGATCGGCGGAATGCTCGCGATGCCGACCGTGTGGGCCTACACCCACGGCATGCTCGCGGGAACGCCCAACGCGCACATCATCGCCGGACTCGTCGCCAGCCTGGACTCCCTCGCGATGGTCGACCAGTGGCGCGGGAAAGTCATCGCGCGCGCCCTGGTCGCCGAAGCCGAGAAGACGATGGCCTCCCATGAGAAGGGGAAGTTCGGCGCAGCCCTCATGTACGTCACGCACGAGCCGGAGCTGACAGACTTCTACGCCGGGCTCGGCTTCACCCTCTCCCCCGATGGCATCGGCATCCCCACGCCGCTGGGGCTCATCTGCCACGGCCCGATCCAGGGCTTCCGGTTCTCGGTGAAGCCGCTGCGCACGGGCGTCCAGATGGAGCCCATGCCCACCCCCTACGTTCGGCAGCTGGTCATCCGTGGCATCCTGCCGGGCCCCGCGCGCTGACGTCAGCACCGGGTGACGGCGTGGCCCGTGCCGTTCTCGCCGCTCAGCACCGCCCCAGTTCCGTGTCGATTCCAGGGGGTTGTCCATGGCCAAGCGCACCGTGAAGAAGGGCAGCAGCGGGCCCGTCCGGCTGTCCGTCGACCGGGAAAGGGCTGGCCCGGCCCCGCCGGCGCCTGTGTGCGGCTCGCTACGGCAGCGAACACGGATGCCGTCGACGCGCTGCTGGATACGGCTGGGGCCCGGCTCATCGTTGATCCGCTTCCCTGGCGCCCCCGTACCGAGTGATCCCCGGTATGGGGGCGCGATGCGTTCCTGACGCCCATGCTCCGGTCGGTGTCAGCTGGCTTTCCGGTAGGCGACGGGGTCCGGCGAGGCGCCGCCCGTACCGGTGGTTGATCCGGTCCAGGACGGGTGCAAGCGAGAGCCGGTCTTCTCTCGCGGGGTCCAGTGAGATCTGTGTGCCCGGCCCCTGGTCGGCGGGGTGGAGGTCTTCGGCGGTCAGGGTGATCCGGCGGATCCGGGCCCGCTGGAGCGCGAGTGAGTCCAGGATCCGGAACGTCGTGGAACGCAGGCCCTCGGTATGGGCCGAGGCCTGCGGGAGCGCGCGGGTGCGGTCGGCGGTGGAGCCGTTGGCGAGCCGTACGGACAGGGTCATCTTGCGGGCGATCTGCTCGCGCCGGCGGATCCGTTCGGCGAGGGTGACGACCAGGTCGAAGAGCGCGGCCCGCACCAGGACGGGGTCGTACACGTCGCGGGCGTAGGCGTGGAGGAACGGGTGTGCGGTGGGGGTCGAGGTGTGCGAAGAAAAGCGGCAGAACGGCTGTTACCCGGGCTGGTCACTCCACCGGCGGAGTGCGCCCGATGGCGTACGGGGTGGGTGCCGGAGTGTGGGAGGGCTTGCGGCTGATCACTGAACGGGTGGGTGTAGATGTCAGCGAATGTCAGGGTCACGCCGCCTAATGTCCGTGCCGGATACAGGCGTCAGTTACGGATATGTCCGTAACTGGTAACGGGCCCTGGCGCGCATTCCGGCGGGGGCGTCGGGGCGGCAGAGTTCGGGTCCTCGGGCCACACCGGACCGGGGATTCGCACCGCTCTCACCAGCCTCTTTTTTCGGCTGGTGGAGCACTGTTCTTCGGGAGACATCACCCATGTCTGCTTCTTCGACCGCCCGCCGTATCGCCGCGACCGTCCTCGCGGCCGGCGCCATGGTCTCGATCGTCGCCCTGCCGGCCTCCGCCCACGACGGCGACCGCCACCGGACGCCGAAGGTGGAGATCAGCCGCGTCCAGGCCGACAGCCCCGGACGCGACAACCGCTCCAACCGGTCACTGAACGCCGAGTGGGTCGAGATCACCAACACCACCCGCCACGGGATCAACCTCGACGGCTGGACCCTGAAGGACGAGGACGGCCACCGCTACCGCTTCAACGACGTCCGCCTCGCCGGACGCGCCACCATCCGCATCCACACCGGCG
>NZ_JBWKJV010000148.1:0-3246 GCF_056432045.1 Streptomyces sp. NPDC045701
TCAGGCGAGGAGGCCGGGGATGGTGGCTTCGTGGGCCTGGCGTAGTTCGTCGAGGGTGAGGGTGAACTGGTCCTGGAGGTCGATCCGGGTGCCGTCGATGACGCCGATGCGGGTGGCGGGCAGGCCGCGGGCGCCGCACATGTCGGTGAAGCGGAGTTCCTCGCTCCGGGGGACGGCCACGACGGCGCGGCCGGCGGACTCGCTGAACAGGAAGGTGAAGGCGTCCAGGTCGTCGGGGACGATGAGGCGGGCGCCGTTGCCGCCGCGCAGGCAGGACTCGACGACGGCCTGGATCAGTCCGCCGTCGGACAGGTCGTGGGCGGCGTCGATCATGCCGTCGCGGGAGGCGGCGATGAGGATGTCGGCCAGGAGTTTCTCCCGGTCCAGATCGACCTTCGGCGGCAGGCCGCCGAGGTGGTCGTGGATGACCTCGGACCAGGCCGAGCCGCCGAACTCCTCCCGCGTGTCGCCCAGCAGGTACAGCAGCTGGCCCTGTTCGGCGAAGGCGATGGGGGTGCGGCGGTTGACGTCGTCGATGACTCCGAGGACGGCGACGACGGGGGTGGGGTGGATCGCGGTGTCGCCGGTCTGGTTGTACAGCGAGACGTTGCCGCCGGTGACGGGGGTGCCGAGGGCCAGGCAGCCGTCGGCCAGGCCGCGGGTGGCTTCGGCGAACTGCCACATCACCGCCGGGTCCTCCGGAGAGCCGAAGTTCAGGCAGTCGGAGACCGCCAGCGGCCTGGCACCGGAGGCGGCCACATTGCGGTAGGACTCCGCCAGCGCCAGCTGCGCACCGGTGTAGGGGTCGAGCTTGGCGTAGCGGCCGTTGCCGTCGGTGGCGATCGCCACACCGAGGTTGGTCACCTCGTCGATGCGGATCATGCCCGAGTCCTCCGGCTGGGCCAGGACGGTGTTGCCCTGCACATACCGGTCGTACTGGTCGGTGATCCACGCCTTGGACGCCTGGTTCGGCGAGGACACCAGCTTCAGCACCTGCTCCCGCAGCTCCTCGGAGCTCCGCGGGCGGGGGAGCCTGCCCGCGTCGTCGGCCTGGAGAGCGTCCTGCCAGGCGGGACGGGCGTAGGGGCGGTGGTAGGTGGGGCCCTCGTGGGCGACGGTGCCCGGAGGCACGTCCACGATCTGCTCACCGTGCCAGAAGATCTCCAGCCGCTCACCGTCGGTGACCTCACCGATGACGGTGGCGATGACGTCCCACTTCTCGCAGATCTCCATGAACCGCTCCACATGCCGCGGTTCGACGATCGCGCACATGCGTTCCTGCGACTCGCTCATGAGGATCTCCTCCGGCGACAGCGACGCATCACGCAACGGCACCGAATCCAGCTCCACACGCATACCACCGGTGCCGGCCGAGGCCAGCTCGGACGTCGCACACGACAGGCCCGCGCCACCCAAATCCTGGATGCCGGCGACGAGCTTCTCCGCGAAGATCTCCAGAGTGCACTCGATCAGGAGCTTCTCCTGGAACGGGTCACCCACCTGCACCGCCGGCCGCTTGGCCGGCCTGGTGTCGTCGAACGTCTCCGACGCCAGGACCGACACACCCCCGATGCCGTCGCCGCCGGTCCGCGCCCCGTACAGGATGACCTTGTTCCCCGGGCCGGAAGCCTTCGCGAGGTGGATGTCCTCGTGCCGCATCACACCGATACAACCGGCGTTGACCAGCGGATTGCCCTGATAGCAGGAGTCGAAGACCACCTCACCACCAATGTTCGGCAGCCCCAGACAGTTGCCGTAACCACCGATACCCGCCACCACACCCGGCAGGACCCGCTTGGTGTCGGGATGATCCGCAGCCCCGAACCGCAGCGGATCGACCACCGCGACCGGACGCGCCCCCATCGCCAGGATGTCGCGGACGATACCGCCCACACCCGTGGCCGCACCCTGATACGGCTCGACGTACGAGGGGTGGTTGTGCGACTCGACCTTGAAGGTCACCGCATAACCCTGACCCACATCCACCACACCGGCGTTCTCACCGATACCCACCAGCATCGCGTCGTTGGCCGGCGCCTTCTCACCGAACTGCTTCAAATGGACCTTGCTGCTCTTGTACGAGCAGTGCTCCGACCACATCACCGAGTACATCGCCAGCTCCGCCCCCGTCGGGCGCCGGCCAAGGATCTCCCGGATCCGCTCGTACTCATCCCTCTTCAACCCGAGCTCAGCCCACGGCTGCTCGACATCAGGGGTCGCGGTCGCATGCTTGACGGTGTCGAGGGTCACGCTCGGTCGCTCCTTCGCGCGGGGTGGTGCCGTCGTCGCGGCGCGGGGCGCTCAGTCGCTCCCTCGGCCGTTCCGGTGTCGAGGCTCATCAGATGTTGACCAGCTTCTTGAGGATCGAGGTGAAGAAACCGAGCCCGTCGCTGCGGCCCGTACCGACCAGCGGCTCCACGGCGTGCTCGGGGTGCGGCATCAGCCCCACCACGTTGCCCGCGGCGTTCGTGATGCCGGCGATGTCCCGCAGCGAACCATTGGGGTTGAAGTCGACGTACCGGAACACCACCCGGCCCTCGCCCTCCAGCTCATCCAAAGTCCGCTCATCGGCCACATACCGGCCGTCGATGTTCTTCAGCGGAATGTGGATCTCCTGGCCCCGCTCATAGTCGGCCGTCCAGGCGGTCCCCGCGTTCTCCACCCGCAGCTTCTGATCACGGCAGATGAAGTGCAGATGGTTGTTGCGCAGCATCGCACCCGGCAGCAGATGCGACTCCGTCAGCACCTGAAAACCGTTGCAGATCCCCAGGACCGGCATCCCGGCCCCCGCCCGCTCGATGACCGAACCCATCACCGGCGAGAACCGCGAGATCGCACCCGCACGCAGGTAGTCCCCATAGGAGAACCCACCCGGCAGCACGACCGCGTCGACCCGCCTCAAATCCTCGTCCCGGTGCCACAGCGACACAGGTTCCGCGCCCGCGAGCCGGACCGCGCGCAACGCGTCCCGGTCATCGAGCGTCCCGGGGAAGGTCACCACCCCGATCCGAGCGGTCACGACTCCACCCTCACGACGAAGTCCTCGATGACAGTGTTGGCAAGGAACGTCTCAGCCATCTCACGGATACGAGCGAGCGCGGCGTCATCGACCGGCCCCTCCACATCCAGCTCGAAACGCTTCCCCTGACGAACGTCGGCGATCCCCCCGAAACCCAGGCGAGGCAGTGCACGCTGCACCGCCTGTCCCTGCGGGTCGAGGATCTCCGGCTTGAGCATGACGTCGAC
>NZ_JBWKJV010000149.1:0-3240 GCF_056432045.1 Streptomyces sp. NPDC045701
GCACCCACAGCCCATGTGTCCCTCACCAAGGCCGCATAACATCAACCACAACGGAACCCCTCGTCGAGCTTTTACACCGCTCCGAGGACGCGACCCAGCGGTGACGCTCGGCACCCAGGCCACGGGCAGTGCACCAGTCATGAGCGGCATGGTCAGCACCGGAAGCCGCACCCTCTACGACGATGAGCCGATCGTCATAACGAGCGGCGAGCCGATCCAGGACTGCCCTCACCGTTGCTGACCAGGGCCAACGGCGACTCCCGCACACCAGGACCCGGGGGACGCTCAACTCGAGGGTCATCACGATCTCCAGGGCTCTGATCAAGAGAGAACTCACTCATCATTGCCCACCCCGAGGACATTCTTCGAGGGCCAACGGCACCAACAGCAACATGCAGTGCCAGATGAGAGAAAGAGCCAGGCCAGCGGCCCATCAAGGCAGAGCGCATCAACAGCTCTGAACCTAGAGACCCAAGGGCATCGACGCGGCAGCCCACCAGACCACGCTCACCGCGGGCGGCCGGACCTTCGCCGTCATGGGCACCGGCATCGCCGCCCCGATCTACCCGGCCGAGAACCGGCCCCTGGCGAAGGCGATCCTCACGGCTGGCGGAGCGCTGCTGAGCCAGTTCTGGCCCACGAGCCCCCCGGCGAAGTACACCTTCCCGCGCCGCAACGTCGTCACCTCCGGTACAACCCTGGGCAGCGTGGTCATCGAGGCTTCCAGCACGTCGGGCGCCAAGATGCAGGCCCGCCTGGCCGCCGAGCACGGCAAACTCGTCTTCCTGATCCGCTCCCTCGCCGACACCCAGTCCTGGGCCAAGAAGATGCTGGACGAGGACCGGGCGATCCTGGTCACCGCCTCCAGCGACATCACCGACCGCCTCGGTCAGGCTGCGGACATCCAGGCCGCCGGCCAGCAGCGCCAGCAGCTCGCCCTGGCCGGCCTGTGACGGCAGGCCTCCCGGATCCGGCAGGCTTCCCCGACTGCCCGGTCTGTGCCTACCGCATCACCGGCACCGCCCGCCTGTGCTCCGACTGCGCTGGCCGCACCCTTCAGCCGGTCGCCGAGTCCCATTGCCCGGTCTGCTCCCAGGCCGTCGCGCCCGGAAGGCAGTGCAGCAATCGGGTGTGCGCGCTACCGGAAGCCGAGCGTGGATTTTCCCGCGTCGACGCGGTGGCCATGTACTCCGGAGCCCTGCGCGACAAGATCCACAAACTGAAGTACGAGGGCAGAGCCGACTGGGCGATGATCTTCGGTCGGCTCCTCGTCGGCTGGATCGAAAGCCACCCCGACCAGATGCGGGGCGTCGACCACGTCGTCGGCAATCCCACCCACACCGGCCGCGAGCCCATTCAGCACATCGAGTGGATCATGGATGCGGCCTACACCGAGGACGTGACCCGCGCCTTCCCGCTCAGCCCGCCGGGCGCGCACCAGCTGGTGAAGCAAACCGAGACGCCCCGGTCCGCGAACCGCACCCTGGACGAGAAGCGCGCGGCTGCCATCGCGCATGCCGCCGCCCTGACCTGGACCGGAGACACTGGCGACGTCAAGGGATCCACCATCCTCCTCGTCGACGACGTGTTCACCAGCGGGTCGCAGCTCGCGAGGCTGGGAACGATCAGCGCGGCAGCATCGGTTCCGGGAACCACGACGGTCTGTTCGTCGAGTGCGGTGAAGATGTCTTCGATCAGCCGCTCGGCCATCCGTGACGCTTTGGGACGTATCAAGGTCACGAGGCGACGGCGTCCGGCTTTGCGGATCTGAGCCGGGGATCCGAACTGGTCCAGCAACTTGAGCACGGCCGGATGCTGGATCCGCGGGCCCAGGACACGCTCGAGCGACGGGTGGATCTGGGTGAGCAGGCCACGGAGACGGTGAGCGATCCGGGTGGACTCACCCGCGAGATCGTCGTCGAACCCGGCGATCATCGAGAGCTCGGCAACGGTCTCGTCATCACGGCCTTCATCAGCGCACTGCCCGAACACGCCCGCCAGACGCTCACCTGGGACCAAGGCTCAGAGATGGCCCGCCATCACGAACTCGCCCCGTACTTTTCACCGACGGCGTCTTCTTTGCCCACCCAGGCAGCATCGGATACGGGAAGGTCTTGAAGTGAAGCCGACCGGGTGCGTATTATGATTTTCGGAGCGGTTCCCAGAAAGCGAATAACCTTATCGGCGGAAAAGAAGGCATTAGAATGCCATGCCGTGGATTCAAGAGCACTCCTTTCTGTGTAAGGCAATATGATGCTTACATATTTGACTTTGATGGCACTTTAGTGAATACGGGTGACCTCAATCTGCGAGCGATGCAGGCCGGACTTTCTCATTGTGGCATCAAGGCGAGTCTTGATTGGCTGGCCTTGCGGCCCTTTGTGTCGGTCGAAGGATTGCGGGACCGGCTTTTCGTTGAAAAAAAACTGATCCTAGACCGGCAGCTCGAAAGGGATTTTATAAGCGCCGCTAAAAGATTCTGGCTTGAAAATGCGAATGACATTCAGCCGATAGCTGCAGCGAGAGAGGTCGCGACCCGCGCAGCTGGGCTATCGCCTGTCTCAGTGGCCTCGGCCAACGATGGTGATCTGGTGAGGGCGGGGCTTGCGATTGCAGGGCTCGACCACTTGTTTCATTTTATCATCTGTCGTGAACATGTACAAGAAATTAAACCGGCGCCTGACGCATTTCTAATTGCGGCCTCCCTTATGGGAGTGAGGCCCGAAAGTTGTCTCGTTTACGAAGATAGCGATGCCGGTTGCTGGGCCGCACTTCAAGCGGGAATGGACGCGATAGATGTACGAGAGATCGATTGGCGGTGATATTACCCAGCGCGAGCGGAGTAAAGACAAAAATTGCGCGAGCGTAATTCGCAATCCCCCCGCGCAGGGGGGATTGACGCTCCGTTATTAATTCCCGCGAAGCGGGAATTCCGCCTTTCTTGGCGCGCAGCGCCAAGGGACCCGCTCCGTTTGCCCGGGCCAAGCCTCGATCATTCACGTGCGCGCGCTGATCGTGCGCTCCGTCACCATCGCCCTGCCCCCATGGTGAATTCATGAGGCAAGGGCCTCTGGGAGCTCGCTTCGCGCGCGGCTCCGCGGCCCTGTGCGGGTCGTGGACAGCAGCAGCGGCTTTGAGCCTCGGGTGGACTCCGTTGCCCAATTCGCTGTGACGGGTGTGCCGGTTCCGGCATGATCGCTCCTGTGGCCGCTTCCTTGTCGTGCGGCCGGTTGGGGGTGG
>NZ_JBWKJV010000150.1:0-3188 GCF_056432045.1 Streptomyces sp. NPDC045701
GTCCTACGGCCGGATACCAGACGTGACGACCGCACCCCATGATCCCGAACCCGCTGGCGCAGCATCAACCGAGCACTGAATTAGCCACCAGGGTCGGGACCAGCTGGTGTGCAGCCGCTTCCAGTTTGTTGACGATCACCGTGGCGTTTTCGGCGTCAAGCGGCCGACGGCATTTGCGGGGTCCGGCGTGTCACGGAGGAGGTGAAGGGAGGGGTCGGGAGCCGGGTCAGCCGCAAGCGTGTCGTGGGTGTCATGGGCAGGTGCGGCATCGTTGGGCTGCACCTGTGCAGGAAGGTCCGCAGCGCCGTTCCCGAGCCGTCGGCGACACTGGTGCCGGTCCTGCTGCGGCGCGGCTTCACCGCGACTGCGCCGAGCACCAGGTACGCGGGTGGCATAACCTGCCTCTCCATCGGGGGCGGCAGGTTCCTTTGTCTGGCAACGGTGCTGGACCTGTGCTCGAAGCGGCTGGCGGGCTGGTCGACCGCCGGCCACCTGCGTATGGGGCTGGTCACCGACGCGCTCGGGGCCGCCGCGGCGGGCCGCGGTGCCGGGGGCCTGCGGTGCCGGGGGCCTGCGGTGCCGGGGGCCTGCGCAGGGCGATCTTCCACAGCGATAGCGGGGTGCACTGTGTACCGAAGTCGGCAAATGGCTGGGGGTGGACCGGGAAGACCGCCGGGCGGCTCATCCGGCGTTCCGGCTGGTTCCGCCGGCGGACCTGACTGCATATGCCCGGGCGTGCCCGCCAGGGACCCGGCGCGTGGTTTCGGGTGATTTCCGGGGACGTTCACGGGCCCCGGGGGCGGTGAGTGCAGGGGGGAGGCCATGGCGGGGTGATGTGCCGGCAGGGGCGTGGCAGAGGCGGACCTGGTAGCGGTCCGGGCTGCACCATTTTGCGGTGATCTGGAGGCGCTCCTCGGTGGCCAGGTTAGAGGCGCTCGCCGTGGGAGTCTTTCCCTGCCGGGGGGTGCTTGGCAGCCTGCCGCTGGTGTCTGCGGTCCTGCGGTCTGCAGCCGGGGTGGAGGAGTGAGGGGTGTCCTGTGCCTGGCCGTTTGGGGGAGTGTGTGACCCTTCGCGGACCGGGTTGGTTTGGAGCACATCTTCGCATGGCGTGTTTCTGGGGGTTTTCGATGTCATCTTCTGCTGTCACGGGTCGCGGTTCGGTCACCGGGTCACCGGCATTGATCATGCCAGGTACTCCGGGGTTCCGGGGCGGTCTGCGCCGGGTGGCTTTGGTGACGGCTGTGGTGATGGGGGTGTCGGCGGTTCCGGTGGTGTCGGCGGTGGCTGCCGATGTGCCGGGCGGGGTGCCGGCGCCGGTGTCGGGTTCGGTTCCGCTGGGTGATGCGGCCGCAGGTGCGCTGGATGAGCGTACGGGTCTGTGGCGGATGAGCCTGCCGCTGGTGACGCTGGGGGGGCGTGGGGGTCTGGATGCGTCGGTGGGGTTGTCGTATGACCAGCAGCTGGCGGCGGCGGGGGTGGACCGGCACGGTCTGGGTGCGGGGATGAGTCTGGGGCTGTCGTTTGTGGAGACGGAGGGCGGGGTGCGGGTGTTCCCCGCCTCCGGGGGCATGTTCGAAGCCGATGAGGCCTCCGCGACCGGCCTGAAGCGCTACCCGCTGAAAGACCTGGAGTTTGAGCGCAGGGCGGGCACGGTTCCGGCCCGCGACGGCGTCCCGGCCCGCCCCTATACGTACGTGCTGTCGTATGAGGACGGGCGGGTGGATTTCTTCTCCGCTGAGGGGGATCTGCTGGGGCGCAAGGACCGGTCGGGTAACCGGGTGGACTGGGTGTGGGGGTCGGGTCACCGGCTGGTGCAGGTGGTGGACACCTACGGGCAGAAAGCCACCCTCACCCCCTCCGCGACCGGTTTGACGGTGACCTCACCGGCCCGCTCGGATGGGCGGACACCGACAATGCAGCTGAAGATTGAGGGCGGCCGGCTGACGGAAGTGACCGACCCGGCCGGGCAGGTCACCACCCTTGGCTACCGTGCCAGCAGCGAGACCGGCAACAAGCCGCTGCTGAGTGAGATCGTCACCCCCACCGGCGCGAAGACAATGGTGGACTATCAGACCGCGGCGGGGATGAGCGTGGTCAAAACCGTGCGGGTCACTGACGCTGCGGGCAAGGACCTGGTCGCGCCGAAGAGCTTCTCCCTGGTGCCGGTGGACGGCCAGCTGCACAACCACACGGGTTTCCCGAAGTATCAGCACACCACGTTCGGCCTGTTCGACGCCGCCGATACCGCAGCGCAGGGCTACCGGTACGCCACCGAGCTGTCCGACGGGGTGTCGGTGGTGCGCTCCACCTACAACAAGCTGCACCTTCTTCAGGAGCGCGAGACGTTCCTGATTGCCGGGGACAAGCGGATAAGCCTGCACAAGCAGAGCCTGGACTATGCGGGGGAGAAGGACGAGACTCCGCCCTCACCGTCAGCTTTGCCGGCGAACTACGCCAAACCCACCGAGGCACGGGTCACGCACCTGGGCCCGGGCGGCAGGCAGCGCACCACGGCCGAGACCGCCGTCTTCGATGATCATGGCCGGCAGGTGGAGCGGCGGGATGTGACCGGGGCGGTGACCCGCACCGAGTACGGGCCCTACGGGCAGCCGGTGAAATCGGTCACCACCGGCACCGACGGCACGGTCGCCGAAACGAAGAACACCCTCACCCCCGATGGCAAGCACATCGCCACCACCACCGAAGCCATCGCGAACAAGCCGGGCGAAACCCCCAGGGCACGCACCACCACCAGTTTCGAGGTCGACGGGCACGGTGAGCTGGCATCAAAGACTCTCACCTGGGCGGAGGGGGCACGCCCGGAGGGTGATGAGGGGCCGCAGAAGCTGACCGAGACCTACACCACCAGCATCGACACAGGCGCCCATACCCGCACCGATGCGGTGACCACCCCGGCGGGGACGGTGAAGCAGGTCACCGACCTGGCCACCGGCGAGGTCGTCGAAACGATCGACGCGGCGGGCCGGGCATCGAAGACGGTGTATGACGATGCGGGGCGGGTGATCAGGGAGACCGGGCCGGACGGGCTGACGACCACCGCCGCGCACAGCCCCACCTCGACCACGCTCACCGCCCCCGACGGGCATGTCACCACCGAGACCCGGGATCTGCTGGGGCGGGTGGAGAAGAAGACCGACAACATCACCGCCGGGAAGATCACCGGTGAC
>NZ_JBWKJV010000151.1:0-3068 GCF_056432045.1 Streptomyces sp. NPDC045701
CTGATCCTCGCGAGCCCGCTCGCCGACCGGGACGCCGAGGTGTACGTCCGCGCCGGGGTCCTGGTGGCGATCGGCGTGGGGCTGTGGGCCGTCAACAGGGTGGTGATGCGGGTACGCGGAGAGGGGTAACCGGCGACCCTATCCCGTCCCGGGCACGTTCCTGCGGAAAATGCCAGAACTCCCACCAGCAGAGCGAACGTTGCGTAGCGTCGTGGTCACAGCCTTGGATGCGCAACGGGGAACTGGGAGGGGAGCCCGCGTGCCCGGAATCGACGAGTGCCTGCGCGAAGCGATGAGCCTGCCGGGCGCGCTGGGGGCGGCACTCGTCGACTGGACCAGTGGCCTCGCTCTCGGCACGGCCGGCCGGTCCCCGGTGGGTGACCACGAGACGACGGCGGCGGAGACGGCGGAACTGGCGCGGGCGGCCGCGGAGTACGAGTCGTTCTCCCCCGAGGCGATACCGGCGGCCCTGCCCCCGGCGCGGGCCGGGGCGGCCACGCGGTTACCCGTGCCCGGCCCGGCGCCCACCCCGGCGCCCGGCCCCGCGCCGGCCGTCGCGGCGGGCCGGGTTCCGGGGCCCCAGCCGGGCCTGACCCCGGTACCGGCGCCGGGCACCCCCGACGGACGTGGCCGGCCCGGCGGTCCGCCCGCCGGCCCGCACCCCGGGACACCGGAACCGGAACGGCGGCCCGCCCCGCCGGCGGGCCCCGGCACCCCCGCACCCCTCGCGGCCGCGCCGCCGATCGGCGTGGACCCCAAGGCGCCGCCCGTCGAGGACGTCATCGTGACCACCCGTACCGGCTACCACGTCCTGCGGTTCGTCGAGACGACCTTCGACAGCAGCGTGTTCCTCCATCTGTGGCTGGACCGCTCCACCGGCAACCTGGCGCTGGCCCGGCTGCGCCTGCGGGAGCTGGCCGAACGGCTGGTACTGGTATGAGCGCGCGCACCGCCGGGGCGATCGTCTCCCCGATGCTGCTGCGGCTGGCCAAGGAGCACGCCACCGGGGCGCTGATACGGGACCACGGGACGCTGTACCTCGTCGACGGGCGGGTCGTGCACGCGGAGAGCCCGGTCGCGCCCGGCGCGGACGTCCTGCTGACGGCGGCCGGCCGGCAGCCCCGTCAGGGCCGAATAGCCGCCGGCGAGCTGGAGATATGCCACCTGGGCGCCCTGTTCGACGCGGCGTTCTTCGCCCTCGCCCCCGGCCGGGGCCCGGCCCGCTTCCAGTACGGCGCCGTCCACGGGACGCCGGCCGCGCGGGCGGTACGCCCCGTGCCGGCGACCGACATCGAGCGCGAGACGCTGCGCCGCCGGGAGCTGCTCGACAGCGTGTGGCCCTACCCCGCCGTGGACGCCGCGCCGGTCGTCCCGCGGCCCGCCGCCGCCGGCCAGACCGTCACCCCCCGCCAACGGGCCCTGCTGGCCCACGCCGACGGCCTGCGCACCCCCGCGCAGCTCGCCTGGGCGCTGGGCCGCCCGGCCTTCCACGTCCTGCTGGAGATCCGGCGGCTGGCCGCGGCCGGCCTGGTGACCACCCCGCCGGACCCGGCACCGCCCGGCCCGGCCCCGCGCGAGCCGCACGCGGACGCCCACCCCTGCCGGCTCCCGCACGGAACCGTCACCCACGAGGCCGTCGCGTACGAGTCCCCGCCTCACCACCCCGCCGGCTTCGCACCCGAACCGGACATCGCCCTGCTCCGCCGGCTCCGTGACGCCCTGGAGGCCCACCTGTGACCGCTCGTACGTCCCGTACGCACTCATGAGGCGCGCCTTGCGACAGCTCGCCGAGAGAAACGAGAGAAGCGAGAAAAGCGAGAGGAGTGAGAGGAGTGAGAGGAGACAGTTGATGACGGCGGCCGAAGCGGAGGTGCTCGGCGAGCTCAGGCGTCTGCGGGCCCGCGTCCCGCAGGTGACCGGAGCGCTCGCGGCCAGCACCGACGGACTGGTCCTGGCGCGGGACACGGCGGACGCCGACGCCGCGGAGGGTGTCGCCGCGCTCACCGCCGCCGCGCTCGGCGTCGCGCTGCGGCTCACCGACGCCACCGGGCAGGGCGGGTTCCGCGAGCTGCTGGTCCGCGGCGAGCACGGCTACGTCGCGACGTACGCGGCGGGCACCTCCGCCGTCCTGACGCTCCTCGCCGAGCCCCGCATCAACGTGGGCCGGCTCCACCTGGAGGCCCGCCGGTCCAGCGCCCGCATCGGCGAACTGGTCGACGGCGCCCTGCACCGGCGTACGCCGCAGAGCGAGCCGTGTCCCGCGCCCGCCCCCTCGGCCGCGCCCCTGCCCATCCGACAAGCCGTTCCGCCCCTCCCGTCCCACAAACCGAAGGAAGCGTGACCCCCATGGCCAACATCGAAACCGCCCTCAAGGAAGCCACCACCGTCATCGACGGTGCCCTGGGCGCCGCTCTCGTCGACTACACCAGCGGCATGGCCCTCGGCACCATCGGCGGTGGCAAGGACCTCGACCTGACGGTCGCCGCCGCCGGCAACACCGACGTCGTACGCGCCAAGGTGCGCACCATGGAGATGCTCGGCCTCCAGGAGGAGATCGAGGACATCCTCATCACGCTGGGCACGCAGTACCACCTGATCCGGCTCCTCAAGGGCCGGGGCGCGAACGGCCTGTTCCTCTACCTGGCGCTGGACAAGCAGCGCGCCAACCTGGCGATGGCCCGCCACCAGCTCAGGAAGATCGAGGCCGAGCTGGAGATCTGACGCGGGCTCAGCGGCGCCGCGCCCCGCCCGGCGCGGCGTCGCCCGCCGCGATGCCCGTCGACCGGTACGCCTCGACGGGCCCGCCGACCGGCCCCTCGGCGAGCCGGTCGGTCCGTACCCACCACAGGGTCTCCCCGGCGCGTTCCCGGCGTCCGAGCCACCGCGCCTTCAGCCACAGCCCGGTCCCCGCGCCCGCCAGGACCGCCCCTCCCGCGCCCGGCAGCGCGAAGGAGGAGGCGAGGGCGGCGACGAACGCACCCACCAGCCACCAGCGGCGGGCCCGCCGCCGGACCCGCACGGTCACGGCCCGGTCCTGGAGGAAGTCCGCCCGCGCCGCCCTCGTCGCC
>NZ_JBWKJV010000152.1:0-3000 GCF_056432045.1 Streptomyces sp. NPDC045701
CACCCACCTGCGCGTCACCAACGGCAACAAACCCACCACCATCACCCTCGACAAAAACACCATCACACCCCCCGCCCCCCTCAAAGAAAACATCAGTGGCGTCTCCTCGTCCGCTGTCAGCGGCAGCAACGGTGTGGCGATGCCCCGCGCAAATGGACTTGACCAGGAACCCTTCGAGGTCAGGGTAAAAGTGATGGACGAGAACTGGAACGAGCATGATCTTCCCGATTCTCATGAGAGCTTTCAGCGTCTGTATTACCGGGACGCCGAGACGAGGCGGCTTGTCACCGGGCTTCTCGATCCCCGGGACCCCGGGCGGTACACTTCCGTCACCGCTTACCGCGGCGCCTATCCCAACGACGGCCAGCAAACCATGAGCGCCGCCGCTACTCGTCACCGCGCCTACCTCACAACGATGAACGCCGGTCTGCAGACGGTGACTCCGGTGGTCTGGCACGGGGAGGAATGGGGATGGACCGGCATGGGTGTAAGTGTGGACGCCAGTACTGTTGCCCCCTCCCTCAGTGAAGCAAGCACAAGTGACCGGATCCAGCTGGCCGGATGCATCGAGTCCCCATGCACTTTGCCCGATCCGGCCCAAAAACCGGTCCTCTTTGATCCCCACAGCGAAGTGCCCAGCATAGGAATACAACTCAACGCGTTCGCGACTATCAGCCCCAACCACCTGCCGCTCTACGGGCCCGGCAGTGAAAAAATCCCGACTGGAGGAATGCTCCGCAAGAGCCCCGTGGCTATCAGTGGAAATACTGCCAGTATCAATGGTATGGACTTCAACACTAATCCGGGGCACTACGAAGGTGACAAAATCAGCGCGTCTCTGATCACGCACGGAGAGCAGAATAATATCGACGGGATCCAGGTCGAGCACTAAGCTTGGCGTTTAACCTCGCAGGTCACGCGGCCTGCGGATCTGCGGTTCTTCCCGGGCCCGCGGAGGCGGCCGTTCTTCATGCTTCGAGATGTCGAGTCACGAAGCACGAGAACGGCCGCTGCTATGAGTCTGCCGGGCCCCGCGACCGCCGGCGAGGCGTCCGATGTCTAGCCCCTCATGCCAGGCGGTGTCCTCACCGAAGCCGGAACGCACAACACCGCTTCAGTGACGCCGCGAGTGGCGCCGGCGGGTGAAGTGGGCGTACACAAGGGCACCCAGCCCTGCAGCGCCGATCACATACATCAGCACTGCGAGCGGCCCGGTGCCCTTCACTCCCGTACGCGCCAGTGGAGGTGAGGGCGTCGGGCAAGGGACCAGCGTCGGGGTGATGCTGCTGTGGCTCGGGCTTGGGCTGGCAGTGGTGAAGGTGGGGGCGGGCCCGGTATGTGTGGGCGTGGGACCGGACTCTGTGGGGATAGGCACACTCGTGAGATGTGGCGTCTGGGGGTGCAGGGGGGCGGGCGTGGGCGTGAGCACGCACAGTGCCGGGGTGGTGGTGTGCTGCGGCGTCTCGTGCCGGTGGTCGCCGTCGAAGGGTGCCGCCATCAGGCGGGCCGGTTCCCCTTGGTGATGGCTCAGCGCAAGGGACGGCGAGGCCAGGAGGCCGGCACCGGCCACTGCCATTGCCCAGACGGCGCAAGCCGTGTATGCCACTCGCTCGGGTGCAGGCCTCATAGTCCCTCGATCCGCAGGGTCGACCGGGTACCTGCCAGCCTCCGGGACGGTGGGGCGGGAAGCGAACCGCCACACCCAGACGGCAAGGCAATCCGTGGCGGGTTCCCCCGGGCGGCCCATGGCCGCAGAACGCGCAAGGCGCCTGGAACACTTGCCGCCGCCTGGCCCAATTGACGCCTGCACTGCGGTCGCTTCACCGCGAACGGGCCGAACCGGCTGCGGGTCAGCCACCTGACCATGGTCACGACGCCGGAAGGCCCACTGTGGCTGTCCGCGATCCGCGGTCTTCTCCCGCCGGGCAGTGGCCTGGGAAACCTCCGCCCGCGCCGATGCGGACCTGGTCCTCACTTCGCTGGAATACGCCCTGACCAGCCGCGAGGTCACGCCCGGCCAGCTCATTCACCACGCGGGCCAGGGCTGTCATACACGTCCGTGAAGCTCACAACCCGCCTGTTCAGGGCCGGGACCCGGGCGTCCTTGGGCTCAGTCGGCGACTCGTACGACTGTCAGTCTTCTCGCACCGGATCCCGCAAGGATTGGGTAGTCCCGGCCGAGGCGGCCTGACTCCTGCTATGACTGACCCGCGGGTGTCCTGGCGTTGATCTGTCGACCGCCCGTCCTGGCACGCAGACGCGCTGCCGCCGGACGGACGTGACCTGACACCAGCGCATCAGCTGGCGGAAGGTCCCGGCATTGACGACGAACCGGCGCTGGGCCACCTGATGACCGGCAGAGTCAACGGCGACGGCGGTGTGGGACGACTTGTGGGGATCGACACCGATCAGGATCACAGGCTGGCCTCGCACTCGATGAGACAGGAAGGGGAGTGCGGTGGGCACCCTGACTTGAAGTCACTGCGTCACCTTCATGCCTCTGTCCAGCCACACCGCGCGGGTGCCGGCCGTCGGCGGCACGCTATCAGTGAGCCAGCCCGAGGGCGGCAAGGAGCACTGGCTGCCCGTGCCGGCCGACACCCGGGACGCTACGGCTGCAGACCGAGCGTGTGGGGTGGATTCAACAAGTCAGGAGCCTGGAGCCGGCTCACCAAGGCGTCCCCGTGACAGTCGGGACTGCTGCGTGATCGGGTGTCAGCTTATGCCACACCAGCCGGTAGCCGGCCTTTCGGAAACACGAAAATACATCCCGGCCCGAGAGGGCAGATCCCGCAGCCGGCGCTGCACGGTCAGCGTCTCTTCCAGGACCGCGTCAACGAGTTCGAAGGGCAGCACCTGGGTCAGCTCGCCCAGATGACCGGGAGCGAACCGGCCTCCGGCCACTGTGAACCGGCGGGACACGGTTGTCACACCAGGCGGCAGGGCACAATGACGTACAGGCAACGGAGCTCCGTGGGTGGCAGCACTCTTGGCGGACTA
>NZ_JBWKJV010000153.1:0-2890 GCF_056432045.1 Streptomyces sp. NPDC045701
CGAACCAGCCCGACCACACCTCTACCGCGCGCTCCGTCTCCACGAACGGAACAACGCGTCACGCACCCAACAGACACGCACGGCTGTAGTACAGGCAGCTCGGGATTGGCAGGAAGACCGGCTACCGGTGGAGGGAGGAGAGCGGCGGAGTCCCGCCGGCTCATCTTCCGGAGGCATCCCGCTCGGACCGCTATCTCTCGCTTCTGGAACGCAAGCGGATCGCCACCCTGCGCGAACGCGGCCTGGGCGTCCGTGAGATAGCCGAGCGGCTCGGACGGGCGCCGTCGACGGTCAGCCGCGAGTTGCGCCGCAACAGCCGCCGTCATGACAACGGCGTCTACGACGCCGACCTGGCCCACCAGCGGTCCCAGGAGCGGTTCCGGCGGCCGCGGCGAGTGAAGCTGGCGGCCGATCCGGTGCTGAAGGACGAGGTCCAGGACAAGCTCAATCTCGAGTGGAGCCCCGAACAGATCGCCGCCCACCTTCGTGTCCTATGGCCCGAACAGCCCGAGCGGCACCTGTGCCATGAGACCATCTACCGCTCCCTCTACCAGGGCATCAGAGGCGGCCTGAGCAGGACTTTGACCAAGCGGCTCCGCACCAGCCGGCCCCTGCGCAAACGGCGCAGACGCTCGGATCAGCGGGCCGCCCGCTTCATCGCCCCGCCCGTCCTCATCGACCACCGGCCGCCGGCCGTCGAACTGCGGGCACGCCTGGGCGACTGGGAGGGAGACCTCATCGTCGGCCCCCGCAGCCAGTCCGCGGTGGCAACCCTCGTCGACCGCCGCACCCGCTACCTCCGCCTGATCGCCCTGCCCCAGGGGCATTCGGCCGGCCAGCTCCGCGACGCACTCATCACGGCCTTCATCAGCACCCTGCCCGAACACGCCCGCCAGACGCTCACCTGGGACCAGGGCTCAGAGATGGCCCGACATCACGAACTCGCCCCGTACTTCGCCGACGGCGTGTTCTTTGCCCACCCGGGCAGCCCCTGGCAGCGCGGTACGAATGAGAACACGAACGGGCTCATCCGCCAGTACCTGCCCAAGCGCACGAACCTCTCCCTGCACACTCCCGAGGACCTCCGGATGATCGAGGACAGGCTCAATAACCGACCCCGCAAGACCCTCGGCTGGCAGACCCCAGCACAAGCATTCACCGCCGCCCTGACACCATGAACCCTGCAACGTTGCGACGATCACGCGAATCCGCCTTAGAACCCAAGGAGCGGGAGGGGGTCATTTTTCGCGGAGCGTTGACAGCCGCAGGATTCGGTATCGGGGTGGCCACGGCCTGGCGCTACGCGAACGACACGATCGAGTGCCTTGCCGCTTTCGCCCCGTCGTTGACAGAAGCGCTGACCAGCCATCACGCCGGCGGATACGTGCTGCTGGACGGCACCGTCGCGGAAACCGACCGGGTACAAGAGCCCGGCCATTTCTCCGGAAAAGTCCGCCGTGAGGGGGTGAACCTGCAGGTCATCACTGCGGAAGAGGGAAAGCTGCTGTGGCTCTCGCCTGCCCTGCCCGGAGGCATCCACGACGTGAAAGCCGCCCGCGAGCACGGCATTATCGACGCCTGCGCCGCACTGGGACTTCAGGTCCTTGCGGACAAGGGCTACACCGGCGTCGGCGGCACTGTCATCACCCCCATCAAGCGGCGCCCGGACACCGAACTGCCGGACAAGCACAAGAAGCCGGACAAGGCACACGCTGCACTGCGGGCTCCCGTAGAGCGAACAATCTCCCGGATCAAGCAGTGGCGCATCTTCCGTCACGCCCGAATCAGTCCGCACCCGCCCTGCAATCCACTGACCAGCGACGACACCCGAACTACAGCTGCCGTGACTGATCGACTTCGCCCTGTACCTGGGACGGGCCTGGGCCGGGGATGCCCAGCGGTGCCGTGAGGCCGGTGTCCCGGCCGGCCGGGCGAAGGCCGTGGTGACCAAGCCTGAACCGGGCCGGCGCCTGGTGGAGAGCGCACCCGGTGCGCCCGGGTGCCCTTCGCGTGGGTGGCCGCCGACGCCCTCTACGGGCAGGACCGCGCCCTGCGGGCCCGCCCTGGAACCGCGCGGGAAAGGGTACGTCATGGCGGCACCGTGCGACGAGACCGTGACCACGCCCAGGACGGGACGGGTGCGGGTGGACGTCCCTGGCCGCGGGAGTGCCGCTGGGCATGGGAGCGTCGTCCGTGCGGCAGGGGCGCCAAGGGCGAGCGAGCGCTACTGCGACTGGGCGCTCGCCGACGCCGGATGGCCGTCCGACGCGGGGCCGGCCCGCAAGGGGTGGCGACACCTGCTGCTCGCACGGCGCTCGGTCAGCGACCCGGCCGGCCTCGCGTTCTTCGCCGACCACGCCCGTGAGAACACCGCGCTGCCCACGATCGTCCCCGGCATGCGATGGGCCGTGGAGGACTGCTCCGGGACCGCGAAATCCGACTGCGGCCCCGCCCAGTACGAGGTCCGGCACTGGGAACCCTGGCACCGCCACATCGCCCTGGCAATCGCGGCATTCGCCTAATCTCCCGATTACCGCCACCCGCGCCGCCGCCCAGGGCCGCGCCGAAGACGGACCGGACACCGGCATGGTCGGCGCAGACCCCGTCATAACACCCCATGCGGCCCCCGGTGAACCTGCCACTCCCGCTGGACAGCGTCCTGCACTGATCTCCCGCACCGCCGAAAAGATCCGCCGCCTGCTCCACCAGACCCTCTGGCACGTCCACCACCACGGCACCGTCACCGCAGCCCAGTCCCTGTGGCGACGAGCCCACCAGGCCCCCGCCCGACGCATCCACTGAGGTTTTCTCAGCGAAATGATCTCGCGGCTGCTTGGACGTGAAGCCGGCTGCGGGCAGACGTGAAGCCCCTGGTAGGACAGGTCTCTCA
>NZ_JBWKJV010000154.1:0-2857 GCF_056432045.1 Streptomyces sp. NPDC045701
AGCCCCCCTCCCCGGCCGGACCCTACCGGCACAAGAGGAAGCTGCCCATCCACTCCCACCAGCACCCTCAGCCGCACGAATTAACCATCAGGGTCGGCTGAGCGATTAGGTGACCGACTGAGCCCCGAGACACGGTATTCGGTCTGGGCGTTAGGGGTAGTCGATGCTAGCATATCTGAAGGATGGGCATGAAGGCTTACTCAACTCCTGTGAAGCTGGCTGATGAGCCCCAGTGACTCTCGCCCTCTCCTTGAAGGGTTGATGCGGTGAGACGCGTTCATATTTTCGAATTCGAGGATCAGCCTTGGCTGTCCTCCCGGATTCGCGACATGATCACCGACATCCTGCGTGATGAAGTCATACTTCGCTGGAATGTATATCGTATGGCCCTGCCAATCCTTGTTCGGGTGATCAACAATACTGGCGTTCGGTCTGTGGTGGATGTGTGCTCTGGCGGAACCGGTCCGTGGATCACGCTCAAGCCTCAGCTTGACCAGGCATGCGGACCAATTAGCCTGTGCTTCACCGATAAGTATCCCAATCGGGAGGCATTTGACGCAGTGAAGGAAAGGCTTGCAGACAACTCCATCAGATACGAGCTTCGACCAGTGGACGCTACAAAGGTGCCTGCTGGCCTCGACGGTGTTCGGACAATGTTTACAAGTCTCCATCACTTCCGCCCCGAAGATGCCAAGAAAATTTTTCGGGATGCATTCGAGCAGCGCCGTCCCATCTGCGTCTTCGAATTCACGGAACGGAAGGCTGCCTCAGTGATCGGAGCGGCCGTGACGGCACTGCTCGTCGCCTGGAGATCCAGACTCCTGGCGCATCCGGTGAGTCTCCCCGACTTCCTCCTTGCTTTCCCCATTCCGATTGTACCATTGGTTAATGCCTGGGACGCCGCAGTCTCCAATCTTCGAACGTATACACCCTCGGAACTTGAGGTGATGGTGTCCGGCTTGAGCTCGGATGATTACGTATGGGAAATTGGCCACAAGAAAGGGGAAGGTGTCCTAGAGTCGCTCACATACGCCGTAGGCCAGCCCCTTGCTGCGGCTGGCAGTACGCCTTCCCAGAATGGCCGCTGAGCGCTTCTCATCGCGTTCGCGGGTGTCATGGCTGGCGATCGGGGGCTGTGACGCGATGAGGGAAAGGCGTCGTAAGAGGCGTCAGAAAAGGCGAACGTAAGTAAATCGCTGCTGTCGGCCAACTAATAAGCCGAGTCGATCAAGGAGCCCCCGCACAAGGACAAGTACAAGCTGAGGGCCTACTTCACGATTCCGTCGGCTTGACCCATTGCGGTGTCCTTGGTGGCGGACGCGGGGATCGGCAGGTCGGCCCTGAGGGCCGTCCACACCTGCTGGGACTGGGCCTGGAGCGGTATAACGCGGTTGGGGTCAGCCGGGTAGTACCGTACCGGCAGCGTGATCATGTCGACGTCATTCGGGCTGAGCTGGCTGAGGCCGCCGGCGAAGTCGGCAAGTTGCTTGACGGAGCCGAGCTCGGAGTCGAGCTTGATGGCCTTAGTGGCGGTGTCGGCGAGGCCCCAGAGCTTTTTAGGGCTGGTAAAGACGCCGACGCTCTTCGTCTGCTCGATGAAGGCTTTCATGAACGCCTGCTGGAGCTGTATCCGGCCGAGATCGCTGCCGTCGCCGACGCCCTTGCGGGTGCGGACGAGCCCGAGGGCCTGTTCGCCGGTGAGGGTGTGGGGGCCGACGGCCAGATCGAGGTGGCTGCTCGGGTCCTTGATCGGCTCGGTGGTGGTGATCTCCACGCCGCCGAGTTCGTCGATGAGCTTCTTGAAGCCGGTGAAGTCCACCTCGATGTAGTGGTCCATGCGGATGCCGGACATCTTCTCGACGGTCTTCACCGCGCACGCGGGGCCGCCGACCTCGTACGCCGTGTTGAACATGGCCTTGCGCTGCCCGGGTACGGCCGCGCCGGCCCGGTCGGTGCAGTCGGGGCGCTCGATGATCGTGTCGCGCGGTACGGAGACGACGCTCGCCTTCTGATGGCCCTCGTACACGTGAAGGATCATCGCGGTGTCGGAGCGGGCGGCGCCCTCGTCCCTGCCGTACTCGCCGTTGGCGCCGGCCCGGGTGTCGGAGCCGAGGACCAGGATGTCCAGAGAGCCATTGTCGACGGTCTGCGGACGGTCGTCGTCGGGCAGCTGCGAGTGGAGGTCAACACTCTCGATGTTGCCGCTGAGCGTGAAATACACGTAGCCGAGGCCGCACCCGCCGGCCAACACCAGTCCCGCGGCGGACCATGCAGCGACGGTGAGCGCCCTGCGGCCTTTGTTCGGCTGCCTGCGGCGACGTCCCGTGGCACGTATTCGGCTGGTTCTGCTGCCTTGTTCGGCCATGTTCTCCTCAGTTCCCGCTGGTTCTACGCCCCCCACCTGTGGTGATCAAACACCGTGTGTGGTCTGTCAGACGGGGAAGCACCCCGAAGGGTTGCACGGCCGGCTGGGAAAACCCGGGAAACTACTCTCTGTAGGCAGCGGCTTACTGATTTCAGTTCGTCAGGGTGGGGCTGGTTCGTAAAAGGCAGGCCGGTGCCGGTTATGAAGCCGTCGAGAGTATCGGGCTGGTACTGGGGGCGTTTGAGCCGGTTGCGGACGAGGGTTTCGAGCTGGTCGGGGGCTGTGACGGCGAGGTCGGCGAGGCTGCGTTGACGTGCGCCCCCACGTCCTCAACCGGGTTGAGGCCGGGTGAGCAGGCGGGCAGGCCGGGAGTCTTTTCAGCCGTAAGCCTCCAGGGCTTGAGTTCTAGCGGTCGTCGCAACACCCCAGTGCATAGGGGTGCTCGATGGAGTTCGAGATCCGTAAGGACCGGACGAAGCCGCAGGGCAGGAA
>NZ_JBWKJV010000155.1:0-2841 GCF_056432045.1 Streptomyces sp. NPDC045701
CCTCTGGCGCCGCACCCACCAGACCCGCGCCCGCCAAAGCCATCACGCCACCCGCGACCGCAGAGACCGCAACCGCGACTCACGGCTGTAGTACCGGGACGGGCACGTGCCGCCGCCGGGGGCTGTGTAGGGGTGTGTCGGGAATTCCGGTGTAACTCTGGCTGGCTGGCCGGGTCAGGTCTGGCTGCCGGGAGGTTGCCGGTGAGGCGGCTGCCGGGGGCCTGCGGGCTCGCTCCGGGCCGGGTGGTCCGGGGTTTGCGGCTGGTGCCGGCCGGGGCGCCGCGGGCGGGGCGGGAATGGAGGTACTGCTGGGCGGCGTTCTGGGTGGGGGAGTGGGTGCGGGTCCTCGACCCCTCCGGCGTCTGTTGTGCCTGGGGTGTTGCGTCGGCGGGCTGAATCCGGGGGCTTTTTTCTGGAGGGCGTTCTCCATCTCGGCTTCGGGTATGCGGCGTTCAGGTTCTTTCAGCCGTGCACCGCTGGCCGGCAGATCGGCGTGGCGGGGGGCGGGGGCAGTTGCTTGCGTCGGCGGTCAGCACGAGGCGCCCGCCGGCCGCCTTCGGCATCCGGGACGTGCGGGGCCGGTGGCCCCGGTTTGTGGCGTGGAGGGCGGGGTCCGGGACGGTGCGGAGGCGGGTCCCGGCAGGCTGGCAAGTGTGCGGCGCGGCCGTGCCGGCTCTGCCCAGCTGGTCCAGCGCCGTGTACAGGGCGCCGGTGCGGGTGCCTGGCCGCCAGCGGCAGCTTGGCCAGCGTCCTCACCGGCCCGTCCGCACACAGCACCGCGTCCGTGAACTCCAGGAGCGCATCCGCGCGGGCGGACGGGCACTCGTAGGACTCCACCCGGAAGCAGGACAGGACACCCAGCGCATGTGCCTCACCTGCAGGCGCCGGAAGGCGCCGCGGGTGCGCGGGCGGCGGTCGCCGCCGCGGTGGCGGCGCTGTTCCATCGCGGCGGCACGGGGGACGACCGGCTTGTGCAGCGGAGGCTGCAGTGCTTGCCGGTGAGTGTCTGGCGGGTGGGCGCTGCGGTCGGGTGCCGCCGGGCCGGGCAGGCGCCGGTTGCCCCGGCGGGCAGTCCGTCGGGGCGGGTGGAGTTGCGCACGGCGGCCGGTGTGATGCTGGTCCTCTGTCCGTCCAGCAGCTGCTGGGTGGCGCTGGTGGGCTGGGCCGATGGTGAGGGGGATGCCGGGCAGGCCGAAAGAGCGCCCTTGTGCGGGCAGGTGTGGTCGCAGGCAGATGAGGGTGAGCAGGGCCTCGTCCGTGTCCGCCGGCAGCGCTCGGCTGGGGCTGGTGGTGGGCATGGGTGCTCAGCCGTCAGGCGGGTTGGGTTGCTGCTCGGTGGCCCGTTGGCGGAGGTGATGGTGGGGGAGCCGGCCGGGTTTTCTGGCTGCGCAGGAAGTACCGGACCGGACGGCCTGGCACCTGATCCTCGGCAATCACGCCGCCGCAAGAGCCCGGCCATGAAGACCTCGCTGCTGGCCCGCCCCCGCCTCCGCCTGCACTTCACACCCGCTGGCTGTTCCTGGCTCGGCTTCGCCGAGCGGTGGTTCGTCGGGCTGACGGGCAAAGAGAAGGTGTCCGCAAGGCCGTCCCGGCCCAGGAGGACATCCGCGGCTGGACCGGCGCGCGCAAACACCAGCCCCGGTCCTGCGTCTGGGCTTAAGACGGCGGATGCAGCTCTCGAGTGCCTCGCCTCATATCTGAACACAATTTCTGCTTCAGAAGAGTGTGCGCCCGGTCCCGTATCCAGAAGCGGCGCTCCGGCGGCCCGGGGGTCCTGCGGCGGCTGTATGGCCGATTGGCTGACAGCCCGGAATGTGAAGGTGGCTGATACTCGAGTGGATCGCCGGCCGTCCATCGGTGGCCACGGCACTCAAGAAAGGGCGGGAGTATGAATTTTGTGAGGCGAGTAACGGCCTGCTCGGTTCTGGCAGGAATCGTGATGGTCGGCGCTCTGGTACCCAGCGCTGCACAGGCCGCGCCAGTGGAGGCTGACACGGCCCTGAACTGTATGAGCCCGGTGAAGCCGTCGAGAACAACGAGCGGCTACGTGATTGAAAATCACACCGATAAGACCTTGGATCTTACCAACATACGAATCATCGAGGATGAGGGAAGTAGCAGCCGGAATCTTTCCCGGCAGTGCGACATGCGAAGCGTGCGGACCCTCCCGGCCCATAGTGCCGCATATTTTGAAATCGAAAGAGATGTCTGGCAGGGCTTTTCTAGTTACTATGCCCTGGACTTCACAGACCACGAAGGGGGCGAATACAGTCTTATCGCCCGCGCTAACCAGCTCGGTGGTGATACTGCTTCCGTGGCTTTCCCGGAAGCCAGCGTAACGGTTCAGCGCGCCCTGGGGGTGGGCATGACAACAAACTTCTACATCAACCATTAGCCTCGCTGTTTCGGTTGGGGTGATGAGACGTCGCTGATCGTCTGCTGCCGGGTGCGTGGGGTGATTTCGTTGCTCGGGCATGGCGGGGTCCCGGCGCGGTGGTCGGGTTCTCCGAGGTCCTTCGGGTCGTGGGCGGGCAGGGGGTTGTCGGTCAGCCGGGGGGCCGGGGCAGTGCGGCGAGGCGGTGGAAGGCCGTGGCCAGTTCGTGTCTCCAGCCTCGATCATTCACGTGCGCGCGCCGGCGTGAGGGGATCGGCTGAGATATCTGGTTTCTGATGGTTCGTTCCGCGGGCTGGCTGTCGCGGGTCAGGCCGTCGGGCTGCGTGTCGTCGCGGGTGTCGCCGGCGTCCGCTCGCCGAGGATGCTGCGGGCTCCTCCTTCCGGTGCGTCGGGATGAGGCGTGGTGGTCAGCCGGGGCCGGGGAGCGGCTGGATGCGGTCCCACGC
>NZ_JBWKJV010000156.1:0-2835 GCF_056432045.1 Streptomyces sp. NPDC045701
GTGCGGGCCCAGGTAAGCATCACAACTCACCCAACCCGCACGGCCCTTCTCATGTCACGGGCCGGGCCGCCCCGTATTTCCCCCAAGGTCGTAAGATCGGGACACCCAGGGATGCCGGGTGTGGCTGTCATGGTGTAGCCGCTGTTGAGGCTTGAGAGGATTGGCCGCCCGGCATCCCGCGACGACTCGGCCGCTGATTGGGATGCGCGAACTGAATCGCTCGTATGGACACGTCGGCGAGGTCGTCTTGGGACGAAACCGGAGATCGACGAAAGGGGTTCCGGTGCCCGAACTGTGGGCGGGGACGGACGCGGGCAAGGCCGAGCATCACTGCACCGTGATCGATACGGACGGTGCCAAGGTGCTCTCGCGTCGGGTGCCGAACAACGAGGCCGAGCTGCTCCAACTGATGGGCGATGTCCTGGAGCTGGCCGATGGCAGCCCGGTCACCTGGGCGGTGGACCTGAACGCCGGCGGTGCCGCGCTCTGGATCGCGCTCCTGGTCAACCACGAGCAGAAGCTGGTCTACCTCCCCGGCCGGACGGTCCACCACGCTTCCGGCTCCTACCGGGGCGACGGCAAGACCGACGCGAAGGACGCCTACGTCATCGCCGACCAAGCCCGCATGCGCCGCGACCTGCAACCCCTGCAGAAATGGGACGAGATCGCGGTCGACCTCAAGATCCTGACCGCCCGCCGCCTGGACCTGTCCGCGGACCGCACGAGAGCGATCAACCGCCTCCGCGCACAAATGCTGGAGTACTTCCCCGCCCTGGAGCGCGCCTTCGACTACAGCACTTCCAAGACGGCGCTCGTTCTGCTGACTGGGTACCAGACTCCCGCCGCCCTGCGGCGGATCGGCCGGGCCCGGTTGGCGACCTGGCTGAAGAACCACGGCGCCCGCACCCTCACCGTCGCCAAGAGTGCCGCTGACGCCGCAGTTACCGCCGCTGAGGCCCAGTTCACCGCCGTCCCTGGGGAAAAGACCGCCGCGAAGATGGTCCACACCCTGGCCAGGGAGGTGATGGCCCTCGACGAGGAAATCACTCGGGTGAACGTCCTCATCGAGGGCCGGTTTCGCGAGCATCCCGACGCCGAGGTGATCACCAGCATCCCCGGCATCGGTGACCTGCTCGGAGCTGAGTTCATCGCCGCCACCGGAGGAGACATGGCCGCCTTCGGCAGCCCTGACCGCCTCGCAGGCGTCGCAGGTCTCGCCCCCGTGCCCTGTGATTCCGGCGAAGTCAGCGGCAACCTGCGCAGGCCCCGGCGCTCCAGCCGACGGCTCCTGCGGATGTTCTACCTGTCCGCCCAGTCCGCCGCCGTGTTCTGCCCAGTCTTCAAGGCGTTCTACCAGCGAAAACGCGCTGAGGGAAAGTCCCACAAGCAGGCCGTCCTCGCTCTGGCCCGGCGCCGCCTCAACGTGCTCTGGGCCCTCATACGCGACCACAGGACCTTCGAAGCGATCGCCCCCGGCCCACCAGCCGCAGCGGCATGACCCCATCACGAGGCCTCACCGCCTCGGCTTGACAATGCCATTGGGAATCCTCTCGTGATGAGCCCGGGGCCGATTTTGGCGGCCCCGGGCTCGTGCTGTCGTGCCGTGCTGGCAGTGCGGGCAGCTCTGGGGGCTCCCGCCCGGGGCGGAGTTGTTCAGTCGCGTTGGTGAGGACGACCTTAACGTTGTGCCCGCCGGGCTCGAACGCCAGGTCGTATTCGCGGGCGGTCTCGCCGTCCGAGACCGTGGTCTCGATAACCTCCCCGCGGTTGTCCGTGATGGTGATGTTCTTCATGATTGTCCTACCTTTCAGGTGTGGGTCTGCTCTGGTCATTCGTAAGATCGGAGGGCCCAGGGGCTCTGGGTATGGCTGTCATGCGGGAGACCTCTCGATGGCTTAGGAACTTGGCCGCCCGGAGCCCCGCGACGGCTCGACCGCCAATTGGGAGATGCGACTCGATCGCTGCTGTAGGACAACGTCGGCGAGGTCGTCTGCGGGATCGAAGTACGACGAGCTGGCGGAGGGGAACGTGCCTGAGTGCCTGATCCTGAACCAGTAGCGGCGGGTGACCTCGATCGACTTGTTACCACTCACCATCGGTCATGTCCGACGGGTAGCGCCGCGGCCGGGACACCATGCCCGACACCTTACCCGTCGCACACGGCGGGCAAGAACACCCGCTCCGATCAGCAGTGTTGGCAACTTCACCGTCGGCAGGGCAGAGTGTCATCAGGGCTCCTGGATACAGCGCATGGACTCGACACCCTCGCTGATACAGGAGCCCTGCCCATGCCCGCAGCAGAACGCGAAAAGTACCCGCCCAAACCAGCAGCCGGCTTCGCAGCCACAGCCTGCCACCGGTTCAGGATCAGGCACTGAGTCTTCGCCAGAGTGACCAGTGCAGATGGTGGCGGATGGTGAGAGGGGTGGGGTGGAGGAGGTGGCCGGTGAGGCGTCGTATTTCTGCCACGGACAGCGGTATCAGGCCACCGTTGTTTCCCCTTTTTGCAGTTCCTGGGCGCGGATGGCGGTCAGGGCGGCGAGGGTGGCCATGGCGAGGGTGATGTGCCGGTACCAGGCGTGGCAGAGGCGGACCTGGTAGTGGTCCAGGCCGCACTCGCCCTTGGCGGTCTGGAGGCATCCCTCGGTGGCCCAGCGGGCGCCGGCCACCCTGACCAGGTCCTTCAGGCGGGTGCGGAGGGGGCCGTAGCAGACGTAGTAGGCGATGCCGGCCGGGTCTTTCAGGCTGCCTTACGTTCTTGGACGGGTTGATCGAGCCATTCGTAGGGTTGGGTCGCCCGGGGGTGCCGGGTGTGGCTTTCAGGCGGCTGCCGTC
>NZ_JBWKJV010000157.1:0-2754 GCF_056432045.1 Streptomyces sp. NPDC045701
CCCGCCCGGCGTATCGGCAGCCACCGCCGACACCACCGGTACCGCCGACACCCCCATCACCACAGCCGTCGCCAACGCCACCCGGCGCAAACCACCACGGAACCCCGTGGTACCGGGCGTGACGCTTGCAGCCCGCGCTACGACCGAGCCGTAACCACTGCTGGTGGAAGAAGTTGCCACGGGAGACCCCAGAAAGACGAGATTGGAAAGACGTACTTCTACTCAACCTTTTTTCGGGATGGCCGCACACTCCCCCAAACGGTCAGGCACAGGGCACCGCTCATTCATCATCCCGACCCACCAACCGGTGAGGGTCTGTGTGCTTCCCCTCGTAGCGTGGAGTCGTGATCCGATAAGGAGTTGAGGCAGGGCGGTTGCAAAGTCTCGGCGGGTGTGTGAACGGGCAGGTCACGGCGTTATGACGATGTCTGGTGTGACGGCGGCCATGGCAATCTCCCCATAGGCGGCCATTTACCGCCCCACTGATGGCCACGGGATTCCCCGCGTACGGCCAGATTTCTCCCCGCTCGCCCCGACAGGTCCTGCTCGGCGAGGCTCGAGCGGGTGAAGAACAGCAGGGAGATCATGGAGATCCTTGAGGCATACGACCTCACAGGGAGTTACCGCGCTGCGGCCGGGCTGGCCGGGTGCGACCACCACACAGTGGCCCGTTATGTGAAGATGCGGGCGGCTGGGCAGAGCCCTGGCCGGCACCGTCACCGGGCGAGGGCGATCGACGACTACCTGCCGAAGACCGAAGAGCTGGTGGTCCGCTCGCAGGGCAGGATCCGCGCGGACGTGGTGCACAAGCGGATTGCCGCGATGGGCTTCACGGGCGGGGAACGGACCACCCGCCGCACGGTTGCCGAGGCGAAGGCCCAGTTCAGGGCCGGCCGGCGTCGGATCCGGCCGTGGGTGACGGTCCTCGGATGGGCCGGCCAAGTCGGCCCCGGAGTCTCTGCGGGGCAGGTCCGGGCGGGGTCCGGGCCGCCCGAAGGGGCAGGAAGGCGTCACGCTGGCCCGGGTCGCCGATCCCGGCCATGAGGTGGAACACCGGCCGCAGGGTCCGTGTGCCGGCTGCGGGAGGGATCTGGCCGATGCCGAGCGGGTCGGGGTGGAGCGGCGTCAGGTCTTCGACCTGCCCGAGCATATCGGTGTGGAGGTGACCGGGCATCGGCTGGTCACTTGCCGGTGTGCCTGCGGCACGACCGCCCGCGCCGCGGCCCCGGACACGGTGGCCGCCCCGGTGCAGTACGGGCCGCGGCTGGCAGCCACGGGGTGTATCTGATGCACGGCCAGTTCCTGTCCAGGGACCGCACCGCCACCGCCTTGGCCGAGCTGTTCGACGCGCCGGCTGCGCCGGGCACCGTGGCCTCCTGGGTGCGGCGCTGCGCGAAGAATCTGGATGCCTTCGGGCGGCTGGTCGCCGCGAAAGCCGCCGCCGCGCCGCTGGCGTTCTCCGACGAGACCGGGTTCCGCACCGCCGGGTGCCTGCACTGGCTGCACTCCGCCTCCACGGGCACGTTCGTTCACCTGAGCGTCCACCGCCGGCGCGGGGTCGACGGTATCGACGCCGCCGGGGTACTGCCGGGCTTCCGCGGGGTGGCCATGCACGACGCCTGGGCCCCCTACGACACCTATACCGACGCCACCCATGCCCTGTGCGCGGCGCACGCACTGCGCGAACTGGTCGCGGTGACCGGACGCGGTGGCGAGCAGGCCCGGTGCGCGGCCTACCGGGCCATCGACGCCCTGCTGGCGCTGAAGAAGGCCACCGACACGGCCCGGATGACCAGGGCCGGACAGATCGAGGACACGGTCAGGACCGGGGAATTTCAGGCCCTGCGCATCGCGGTCAACGACGGGCTGGCAGCCACCGCCTCCCGCGCCTCGAAGACCGAGGCCAAGCACCACGCCCTGTTCAAGCGCCTGCACCGGCGATGGGACGACTACCTGCGCTGGGTCCACGACCTGCGGCTGCCGTTCGACAACAACCCCGCCGAACAGACGGTCAGGATGGGGAAACTGAGGATCAAGGTTTCCGGATGCCTGCAGACCCTGCTCGGAGCCCAGGACTTCGCCGCGGTCCGCACCTGCCTCGCCACCGCCGCCCGGCACGACCAACCCATGCTCGACGTCCTCGTCCAGGCCATGCGCGGCAGCCCCTGGACGCCCGCCACCACCTGATCCCCACCGCTCCCACCAACCGGCGATCAAGCACGCCCTCAGCCAGAACCACCTATCCAGTTACCGAGGCGGAAGGTGCCGGCCAGGTTGGAGCAGTCCCACCTCGAGGTGAGCACCAAGTCGTTCACGGTGGCGCTGTGCGCCCAGGCGGCGTGTGCGGTGCTGCTGGGCGGGGGCGCCGGCTTGGCAGGATCAGTGGGTGGTAGGACTCCCCCTCGCGCTCGTGCAGCTGATCGGGACCTCCGCGTACTTCACGCTCGCCCGCAGCCGTCGCGCAACCTCCGACGGTTTGGCCCTCTGTTCGAAACCGCCTGCATCCGCACCCCCTCACGGCGCCGACGCCCCGCAGGGGCCAGCCCGCCCCCATCCGCGAAGATTCACCCGACGAGTCAAGTCAGTAACCGACCGGCGGAAGTTGCCGTAGCCGGTGTTCCGTCCGGCCGGCCGGCGCGATGTCTGTACCGTCTACTATTGAGGTTTTCTCGACGAAATTCATCGCCAGGCGTTGTTGAGGACGAGGGCGGCTTTGGTGATGGCGCCGATCCGGCCGGGGCTGAGCGTGACGCG
>NZ_JBWKJV010000158.1:0-2693 GCF_056432045.1 Streptomyces sp. NPDC045701
GGCGCACGCTTCGAAAAGGGCCACCTCATCGAACAAGAAGAGACCCTCGCAGCATGAACCACACCAACTGATCCACAAGTCTTGACTATTGCTCCCATCCCGGCGTCGACACCGCTGCGCAGATAGTGCAGCACCTCGGAGTTGAGCCGTTCGCCGGGCAGCGCCGCCGGGATGCCGGGCGGGTAGGGCGTCAGCATTTCGGCGGTGACACGGCCGACGGCCTTCTCCCACGGCACCTGTTCGACCCGGCCGAAGAAGGCGTCACGCGGCAGCATGACCTGCTCCAGTCGGAGGTCGGCCGGGTCGGGCACCTCCACCCGTGGGGCGGGCGCAGTTCGTCCGCGTGGTCGGCGACGTCGCGCAGCGCGGTGATCAGCGCTTCGGCGCTGCGTTCGTCGTCGGCGTGGGTGAGCTGGGCGCTGGTGCGCCGGTGGTCGGACAGGTGCAGGTTGATGTGGTGGTGCTCGCGGATCCAGTCGGCGATCCGGTAGCCGGTGGTGTCGAGTCCGGTGATGTCGACGATGACCTGGAGCGGGTCGAGGTCGGCCGCGCGGCCGGGCCCGCAGAAGTCGTCCCGCCCGTGCACGTGCATGCCGTCGATCTCGGCGATACGGGCCCGTACCGACTTGGCGAGGGCCAGTGCGTCGTCGTAGAGGGCGTGGCCGTGCTGGACCATCTGGCGGCGCCAGCCGTCGAGGGCCGCGTACACGAGGACCGAGGAGCTCGTGGTGCCCAGGAGGTCCTCGCGGTTCTTGAGGACCTCCGGTTCGATCAGGTCGCCCCGGAGGTGGAAGACGGAGCTCTGTTCGAGGCCCGAGCCCATCTTGTGGACGGAGGTGACGCAGACGTCGGCCCCCGCGTCCATGGCCCAGGTCGGCAGGTCGGGGTGGAACGGCAGGTGCGCGCCCCACGCCTCGTCGACGATCAGCGGTACGCCGCGTTCGTGGCACGCCTCCGCGATGGCGGGCAGGTCGGAGCAGGTGCCGTACGGCGTCGGAGTGGTCACCAGGGCGCCCCGGGCGTCGGGGTGGGCGGCGAACGCGGCGCGGAAGGCGTCGGCGGACGGCGGGTGGGCGATGTGGCGCTCGGGGTCCCACTGGGGCTCCACCCAGATGGGCACGATCCCGGCGAGGACGAGGCCGGACACCACCGCCTTGTGCGCGTCACGGCCGACGAGCAGCTTCTCGTGCGGCCCGGCGACGGACAGCATGGCGGCGTTCACGGACAGGGAGCTGCCGCAGGTGGAGAAGAAGGTGTGGTCCGCCCCGACCGCGTCGGCCATCAGCTCCTGCGCCTTGGTGATGACGCCGTGGGAGGAGGTCCGGTCGTCCAGCCCGCTGGTCGCGAGCACGTCGGAACGGAAGACGGCGTCACCGAGGACGGCGCGCACCCGCGGATCGGCACCCCGGCCCTGCTTGTGGCCGGGCGGGGTGAAAGGTGTCCGCTTCTCGGTAGTGGTACGCGACGAGCGCGTCGAGCACGGGCGCCTGTGAGTGGTCCATGCCACCCCAGTGCCCCGCGAAGTGGGGCAAAAACGGGCCAAGGTCGTCCACGCGACGGGGCTCCGCGCCACGGCCGGGGCCGCCGTCCCGGTCAGGGCCGGGGGCGGACGCGCTGCCAGCGCGGCCGGGCGTCGGCGCCCCGGCGGCCCGCGACGGAGGCGCAGCGGGGGCAGACGCGCCGGACGCGGTCGGCCGAGCCGCCGGACTCCGGGAGCGCGTCCTGCCAGGTGACGTGCGGGAAGCGGCCGAGTCGGGACCTGCTGAGGGAGAGGCCGCAGACGGTCTGGTTCAGGCCGGGCTCCCACGCGTGGACCTCCCCGGCGGGCAGCCGCCGGCGGCCTTCCTCCTCGTCCGTCCACTCCCCGGAGGCGGCGACCGCGTACTGCTTCCGCTTCGGCATGGCCGGTCAGCCCGCGGCGTTGTCGACGCGCAGGCGCACCTGGTCCTCCAGACGCTGGAGGCTGTGGTCGAGGGCGTCGTTCACCGGGGCTTCGCCGGGGTCGTGGCTCTCGTCGAAGAACGACAGGTGCACGGTCACCTCGCTGGCCCCGCCGTCGATGCCGGCGACCTGGAGCCACCCCGCGTAGCCGCCGTGTTCCCTGGTGCCCCATTCGATGCGCATCTGGTCCTTCCGGGCGCGCAGCAGGGCGGAGGTGTCCTCGTCGGTGCGGTCCTCGTGGACGGTGACGGCGGGCAGTCGGCCGGGGTGTACGTGCAGGGCCTCGGGCAGCCAGTTGTCGAGCTGGTCGATGTTGGCGGCCTGATCGAAGACGTGCTCGGGCAGGGCCGGCATGGTGCGGGAACGCTCGTACTCGGTCATCGCTCCACCGTTCCTCGTTCGTCGGCTCGGGGGTGTCCGCGGTGACGGGTGCCCTCCCTGCCCGGACTGAAGCCGGGAGGAAAGGTGGAGGGAACGTGAAGGGGAATGAGAAAAGCCCCGGCTGGACGGGGGAACCAGCCGGGGCAGTGTGTGGCGGCAGTGAAGGCGTCTTCACAACCGACTACATGAACGATAAACCATCCCGCGGCGTTCGATCCAATCGGGACGCCCTCATGCCACTGTCACGGCGCCGCGGTGCGCGCGGTGGCACCGGCCGCCCCGCCGGGAGCCGATGCCTCGGCGGCCTGCGCGGACAGCGGGGTCGCGATGTCCTCCAGCGACCTGCCCTCCGCGGCGACGGCGAAGAAGAT
>NZ_JBWKJV010000159.1:0-2665 GCF_056432045.1 Streptomyces sp. NPDC045701
GCCACAAAGCGGCAGCAGCCTGATAGCCACACCCGATACCCCTGGGCGTCCCCACCCTACGAATGGGAGGACCAACCCGTCCAAAAAGGTAGAGCGGCTTGACTTCTTAAGCACGTGAGATGTCTTTCAAAACCGGGTTTTGAAACCGACACGCCGTGGGTGCCTCACTCGGGCGGTACGTGGCATCCTGTCCAGGTCCGCTAGTACCGACCCAAGCCGGGCCGGGAAGCATACGGAGCATCAGGAGCACCACTCATGGCACGGATTACCGCGCTCATCAACCGCAAGGGTGGAGTCGGCAAGTCGACTCTCACCGTGAACACTGCGGCCATCACCGCTCATGTCCTGGGCGAATCCCCGGAACGCGACCCCCACTACGTCGCCGCCGTCTCCGCTGACCCTCAGGGATCCACCACGTGGTGGTCGGAGCGAGTCGGCCAGGACCTGCCCTTCTCCTTCGAGCAGATCAACTCCAAGGACGACCTGGAACTGTTCTCCGCGTTGAAGAGGTCCCGCAAGGTCAAGCACGCCTTCATCGACACTCCCGGCTGGATGGACCTGCCTGAGGACGAGAAGGAAGAAGCCGGCGACCCGTTCGGCAAGAGCACTGCCGCCGACGCCATGCGCGCCGTGCTGGCCAACGCCGACGACATCATCGTGCCCGTGGAGCCGGAACCCCTCGGCTTCATGCCGACCCGCGACACCATCGAGGAAGTGGTCAAGCCCCTCGGGATCCCCTACCTGGTTGTCATCAACAACTGGGACCCGCGCGACGGCGAAGCCGATCTCGATCAGACCAAGGACTTCGTCCGCGCCCAGGGGTGGAACCTCGCCAACACTGTGGTTCGCCACTACAAGGTCCACACCCGGGCGGCACTCGAAGGCACCGTCGTCACCCAGTACAAGAAAAACCGGGTCGCCATGGAAGCCCGCGAAGACTTCTACCAGCTCGCTCTCGAGCTGGGCGCGGGGAAGAAGGGGGCGCGCTGATGGCACCGAAGAAGCCCTGGGCCGACCTGCTCGAAGGCCCCGGCAAGCCGGGGGCCAAGGGCGCAACCGTCCCCGAGCCGTCTAAGACGGAAACGCAGCCGACCACCGTGTACATGCACACGATCGTCGGCAGCCCCGAGAACCCGCGCACCGAAGCGGATTACACCGACCTCGACGCCGATTTCCGAGAGCTCAAGGCGTCGATGAAGTCGGTCGGGCAGCTGCAGCCGGCCGTCGCTATGTCCCGCGAGGCGTTCCTCCGGGTCAAGCCCGAGCACGGCGCCCGTCTCGGCGATGCCCAGTGGGTCGTCATCCTCGGCAACCGCCGTTTCCACGCGGCGAAGCAGCTCGGCTGGACGAAGTTCGAAATCCGTGTCCGGGACCGCCTCGGCAAGGAGGACGACGACAAGGTCGACGAAGCCGTCGTCATCGAGAACATCCACCGCAAGAGCATCCCTCCCTACAAGGAGGCCGAGTTCCTGCAGCGGATGGTGGAGCGCCACGGCTCCCAGGAGAAGGTCGCAGAGCGCATCGGCAAGTCGCAGATGTACGTCTCCAACCGCCTTGCCCTGCTCAACCTCGCACCCGAGCTCAGGGACGTTGTCGACACCAAGCAGATCAAGGTGAAGACCGCCGAGAAGATCGCCAAGATCCAGGACCCCGAGGAGCAGAAGGCGATCGCGGCCGAGGAGATCCGCAAGGCGAAGGAGCCGAAGGTCCCGCGGAAGCGCGGTACCTCCCCGAAGCCGACGCTGGTTCAAAACCCGGTTTTGGACTCCGGCAGCGAGCCCGCCCCGAGGAGCGGGGGAGCGGTCATCACCGTCTCCGAGCCGAGCAAGCCCCCGGTCGCAGTTCCCGAGCCGCGGACCATAGCACCCCCCGAGAGCGATGCGGTCGAGATCCCGTTGCATGATGGGGCAGCGCTCATGGACGTCGCCTTCGACAAGCTGGATCCCGCCCAGCGTAGTGCGTTCATCCTGCGCTACTTCCAGCGAAGCAGCGGAGTCGAAGCCGTCATCGCCGACATGCGCGGCAACCTCGACCCGCAGGCCCGCGCTTCACTCGCCGCCATCCTCCAGCGCGTCTCAGCAGGCCTGCTCCAGGAAGCGTAGCCGACGGCTAAGGACCCTGCCCTCACTGAGCGGAGGGCAGGGTCCTTCGCACATCCAGACCCGCAGCTCAGAGGACCGCTCAGGCGTCGGCTCGCAACCAGCCTGGGTTCGTCCGCCTGCTCACTCCGGACAGGGCTTGGAGACGGGTCGGTCCCAGCACACAAAGATGCTCCGCCAGCTCGGTACGGCTCAGGCAGGGACACCTTCGCCCGCTGAGCCCGCTACAGCAGCTCCTCGGCCGACACCGCCTAAGCCCGAGGCGTCTGCGGGACAGTGGCGTCCTTCCAAGCAACCTCAAACGCCCAAGCTCCGGCCCACCCTCACCGCCACTCCCCGTGAAGGAGACGGCGCACGTCCGGCGCAGCAGATCTGCGCCGAGCTCAGGAGAGCGCAGAACTCCTCCGGATACCGGCACAGCACTGAGGTTTTCTCAGCGAAATGATCTCGCGGCTGCTTGGACGTGAAGCTGGCTGCGGGCAGACGTGAAGCCCCTGGTAGGACAGGTCTCTCACAAGACCGCCTGTTCACCGGGGGCTTCACGTTGGTCACCTATGCTGCCATGC
>NZ_JBWKJV010000160.1:0-2608 GCF_056432045.1 Streptomyces sp. NPDC045701
TGTGAGAGACCTGTCCTACCAGGGGCTTCACGTCTGCCCGCAGCCGGCTTCACGTCCAAGCAGCCGCGAGATCATTTCGCTGAGAAAACCTCAGTATGAAATGTTCTTCAGGGTATAGGTATACGCGCCATCGAATTCTCTCACTGAGCATGCGAATGCAGACGACGGCTGCTTGCTCGCATCGTCGAGAACCTCGCACTTACCCGTCGGCTTGTTACCGATGGGACTACCGCCCGGGTAACCCGTCTTGGTGGCTACCGTAAGCCCAGTACTCCCGATCTTGTACTCGACGGTAGCAGGATAGGCATACTTCCATTCCCAGAACTTCCAACCGCCCTTGCCTCCTGGGACGATTGCCGAATCAGGTTGCCGGATGAAGTTTCCATGCCCCCCCTCAGCCTTGCTCAGGGAGAGGCCAATATCCGTATCGTTCTGGATGTAAGCGGCCCTTTCTCTCGGCTCCAGGGTGTCCGTTTGCGCATGCGCCTGTACGGACGGGCCTACAATTGAAGCGAACGCGGCAAGCACAGCACCTGTCAGCGCGAGACGGGCAACGGAAGTAGTTAGTAGCTGCATAACAGGCCTTACTGATATGGAGGAAGGAAGTGCATGTTGGCCACTTTGACCCATTGGTAACTTGAACAAGTTTTGCAGTTGGAGTCGGCTTGGAAAGTCCTCCGAACGAACGCCTGCGAGGCCCGAGCTCATCAACCAATCGGACCACTTCAGCCGATGAACCGCTCCGGGTTTCGTAGAGACTTCAGGTTGTGGTCCTTGGGCACCTTGGTCAGCGGATTACGGGCGTAGTGAGCCTCGATCCTTCAGTGGTGATCGCTGCTTTGTGAGGTGGTGGGTTCACCCCGTTTTGTTCCCGTGGGTGTCGGGCGGGGTCTTCGCGTGGCGCTGCGGGGCGCCGGGTTCCACGGGCCCGGAGTGTTGCGGGTTGTTCTCCTTCCTGGTCCTCGCCGGGGCGTGAGCCGGTGGTCAGGTGACTGCCGGAAGGACGTAGAGCCTCTGCCAGGCCAGGACGAACGCGTCGGCCCAGGGCCAGGAGCGTTCGGTCGGCACACTCGCAGATGCGGTTACTGACTTCAGCGTTATGAGGTGACGAATCTTGGCGTTTGGCTGATGGCAGACCGGTGGTGGCGGTATCGACCAGTTCCCCCGGGCGATCACCCTGCGTGCCCACACCCCTCGGCCACGACGCGGTCCGCTTCAGCCCGGAGCGCGCCACCGGACTGAACGCTCCCTCCCTCCAAGGCGCCGACACCATGCCTAACAGCGGAAACTCAGCGATCACATCCGGAAAGACAACGGCTTCTTACTGCTGCCAACACCCACGATGCGAAGCGCGCTGAAGCCCGAGGCCGAGGGACACGACCCCCAGAGCGGCCACCACATCAGGCCGCAGCGTCTGCCTGTCAAGCGAGGAGGCCTGCTCCGTACGGCGCTGGGGTGTTCCAGGGGGCTAGCTCAACAGCGAGACGCTCGCCTGTATGACCACCGAGTTCTATCAGCTTGCCGACGGCACGTACTGCGTCGCCCCCTCGAAACGCCCGGGTGAAGGTTCCGTCGTATGAACGAAGTTCGGTAATTTTCTCGGCGGCTGGATGACCCGCGCTCACTGCAATGACTTCGGTTACCCGGATCCGGTAGAGCGAGGGCGTCATAAGGCCCTGTCCGTGATCGACAATTACTGCATTAAGCGTGATTTCCGCTACTTCTGTGGCCGAGACGCTGGTGAAGGTTGTGTCGTCGTCGTCGCGGAGCGGTTCACAATTGATATGGATATCAGCTCCCTGGGTGATTCCTTGCAGTTTGCGTTTTTCCTGACAAAGGAGAGCTGTGGTGTCCGCCTGGTGCACATACGAAGTGCGCCGCTCATATAAGCGGAGGGAGTCGCCGGCTTCGTAGGGTCGGATCAGTGCCACGTCTGTAAAAAGTTGTGTGGCAGCTTCGTAGCCTGATCTTCCGTAGCAAACTAGATCGATGTCTGATTTCCGGTTGAAGCAGCGCGTAAGGAAGGACCCGGTAACTCCGAACAGATGGAGGGCGTTATGCCGGGCTGCCCACCGGATGACAGACAGAAGATCGTTGCCTGCACGGGTGCGCTGCAGCACTGCAGGGTCGTCATGGAGGGCGCGAAGGGCTTGGCGGCAGGAGTAGTGGGTTATCACAGCGCTGCGGGGCACTGCTGGCATGATGCAACCTGTAACCGGTGAAAATACGCGGTATTCCCCACTGTCGCGCAGATTGCCCGGGAATTCTCTCGGGGAGGTGTTCAGGTTGTAGCGCTGCCCCTCCAGCACCCGGCCACCGTTCCAGTCCGGGTAGTACTTAGCGAAGCCCAGGAAATGACTCGCCGGGTGCACGTCACCAATCACTCTGAAGATCACGCCATGGCAATCTTTCAGATAGTCGCGGTCGCGCACCAGGGCCGTCAACGCTGTCACCTTGGCCTAGTTTAGCCCGGGGGCCGCCCGAAGGCAGCGATGGTGAGTATGAACGGGCTCGTACTACAGCCTCAGATCTTCGTGGTGTGATCGGTTGTGGTCGGGTGGTGGTCGCCGGGGGCGGAGGCGGGGGGTAGCGGGTCGCCGCGCCGGTG
>NZ_JBWKJV010000161.1:0-2603 GCF_056432045.1 Streptomyces sp. NPDC045701
AGCTACCCGGCAATGCCACTGGCGTGACAACCGGAACACCAGAGGTTCGTCCACTCCGGTCCTCTCGTACTAGGAGCAGCCCCTCTCAAATCTCCAACGCCCACGGCAGATAGGGACCGAACTGTCTCACGACGTTCTGAACCCAGCTCGCGTACCACTTTAAATGGCGAACAGCCATACCCTTGGGACCGACTACAGCCCCAGGATGTGATGAGCCGACATCGAGGTGCCAAACACCGCCGTCGATATGAACTCTTGGGCGGTATCAGCCTGTTATCCCCGGAGTACCTTTTATCCGTTGAGCGATGGCCCTTCCATACAGAACCACCGGATCACTAAGACCTACTTTCGTACCTGCTTGATCCGTCGATCTTGCAGTCAAGCACGCTTATGCCTTTGCACACAGTGCGCGATGTCCGACCGCGCTGAGCGTACCTTCGTGCTCCTCCGTTACACTTTGGGAGGAGACCGCCCCAGTCAAACTACCCACCATACATGGTCCCCGACCCGGATAACGGGCCCAGGTTAGAACGTCAAGCACGACAGGGTGGTATTTCAAGGATGGCTCCACGCAGACTGGCGTCCACGCTTCAAAGCCTCCCACCTATCCTACACATCAAGGCTCAATGTTCAGTGTCAAGCTATAGTAAAGGTTCACGGGGTCTTTCCGTCTTGCCGCGGGTACACTGCATCTTCACAGCGAGTTCAATTTCACTGAGTCTCGGGTGGAGACAGCGCCGCTGTCGTTACGCCATTCGTGCAGGTCGGAACTTACCCGACAAGGAATTTCGCTACCTTAGGACCGTTATAGTTACGGCCGCCGTTTACTGGGGCTTCGATCAAGAGCTTCGCCTTGCGGCTGACCCCATCAATTAACCTTCCAGCACCGGGCAGGCGTCACACCCTATACGTCCACTTTCGTGTTTGCAGAGTGCTGTGTTTTTGATAAACAGTCGCAGCGGCCTGGTCACTGCGGCCCCCCTTAGCTATTAACCATGGAGGGCGCACCTTCTCCCGAAGTTACGGTGCTATTTTGCCTAGTTCCTTCACCCGAGTTCTCTCAAGCGCCTTAGAATTCTCATCCTGCCCACCTGTGTCGGTTTACGGTACGGTCTGCGTAAGCTGAAGCTTAGGAGCTTTTCCTGGAAGCGTGATATCAGCAGCCTAGCCCTAATGGGCCGGTCCTTAGTCTCAACGTTGCCCCCCCGGATTTGCCTAAGGGGACCGCCTCAACTCTCTCACCAGGACAACCAACGCCTGGCCTGCCTAACCTTCTCCGTCCCTCCATCGCACTTACGCGAGGTGCAGGAATATTAACCTGCTTCCCATCGACTACGCATTTCTGCCTCGCCTTAGGGGCCGACTCACCCTGCGTCGATTAACGTTGCGCAAGGAAACCTTGGGCTTTCGGCGTGCGGGCTTTTCACCCGCATTATCGTTACTCATGTCAGCATTCGCACTTCCGATACCTCCAGCAGACTTCTCAATCCACCTTCATCGGCTTACGGAACGCTCCTCTACCGCGCATACAAAGTATGCACCCCAAGCTTCGGTTCATCGCTTAGCCCCGTTAAATCTTCCGCGCAGACCGACTCGACCAGTGAGCTATTACGCTTTCTTTAAAGGGTGGCTGCTTCTAAGCCAACCTCCTGGCTGTCTGTGCCTTTCCACATCGTTCACCACTTAGCGATGAATTTGGGACCTTAGCTGTGGGTCTGGGTTGTTTCCCTTTTCACGACGGACGTTAGCACCCGCCGTGTGTCTCCCGGATAGTACGTACTGGTATTCGGAGTTTGCCATGGTTTGGTAAGTCGCAATGACCCCCTAGCCATAACAGTGCTCTACCCCCGAGAGGATACATATGAGGCGCTACCTAAATAGCTTTCGAGGAGAACCAGCTATCTCCGGGTTCGATTAGCTTTTCACTCCTAATCACACCTCATCCCCTACCTTTGCAACGGGAGTGGGTTCGGGCCTCCAGTTGATGTTACTCAACCTTCACCCTGGGCATGACTAGATCACCCGGTTTCGGGTCTACTGCCCGCGACTATGCGCCCTTATCAGACTCGGTTTCCCTTCGCCTCCCCTATACGGTTAAGCTTGCCACGAACAGTAAGTCGCTGACCCATTATACAAAAGGTACGCAGTCACCCTTGCGGGCTCCTACTGCTTGTACGCACACGGTTTCAGGATCTATTTCACTCCCTTCACCAGGGTTCTTTTCGCCTTTCCCTCACGGTACTGGTTCACTATCGGTCGGTCAGGAGTATTTAGCCTTGGAGGATGGTCCCCCCATATTCAGACAGGATGTCACGTGTCCCGCCCTACTCATCGAACTCACGACCTGTGCATTTTAGTGTACGGGGCTATCACCCTTTACTGCGCGACTTTCCAGACGCTTCCACTAACACACAAGCCGATTCAGGTTCTGGGCTCCTCCCCGTTCGCTCGCCGCTACTGGGGGAATCTCGGTTGATTTCTTTTCCTCGGGGTACTTAGATGTTTCAGTTCCCCCGGTTCGCCTCATGCCACTATGTATTCATGACATGATAGTGTGTCGAAACACACTGGGTTTCCCCATTCGGGTATCGCCGGTTATAACG
>NZ_JBWKJV010000162.1:0-2583 GCF_056432045.1 Streptomyces sp. NPDC045701
AGCGGCAGCAGCCTGATAGCCACACCCGATACCCCTGGGCGTCCCCACCCTACGAATGGGAGGACCAACCCGTCCAAAAAGGTAGAGCAGCCTGAAAGACCCAGCCGACATCGCCTACTACGTCTGCTACGGCCCCCTCCGCACCCGGCTTAAGGACCTGGTCAGGGTGGCCGGCGCCCGCTGGGCCATCGAGGAATGCTTCCAGACCGCCAAGGGCGAGTGCGGCCTGGACCACTACCAGGTCCGCCTCTACCACGCCTGGTACCGGCACATCACCCTCGCCATGGCCGCCCTCGCCGCCCTGACCGCCATCCGCGCCCAGGAACTGCAAAAAGGGGAAACAACGGTGGCTTGATACCGCTGTCCGTGGCAGAAATACGACGCCTCATCGGCCACCTCCTCCACCCCGCCCACCTCACCATCCGCCACCATCTGCACTGGTCACTCTGGCGAAGACTCAGCCAGACACGCGCCCGCAACAGTCACTACAAACAACGCGGACACACTCCCTAACTGTGATTGCAGTACTAGCCGTGGGGGGCCGACCCCTGCTCGAGATACACGGCCAGCTTCTCCAGACAGTACGGCGACAGCCGGCACCGCCGCCCGCCCGGCCCCCTTGAGACCAGAGCTGGCTGCCCGCCCTGCCGCCAGACCTGCTGCCACTGGTAGGCCGACTTCTCGCTCTCACCCCCAGCCGCCGGGCCACTCCGGAGCCCTGACCCCTGCGGCGAACAGTTCCGCCGCCTCCGCCCGCACACTCTCGCGGCGTTGACGTGCCTTGGCCGTCAACCCGCCCCCATCCCGCATACCGCACCGTCTACCGGAAGCGCCAGCCCCGCGTCAGCGAAACAGTACGAACTCACCCCAACAAGCCAAGTCAGTAACAGGGTGGTGAACAAAGATCGACAGCAAAAGTCAGCCGGATACACAAGGATAGGCTTCAGGCACTGCTCCACCGACGGGCTCTTGCTGCCAGTCGCCATAACGGCGCAAGGGGCCACCGCATGGGTGATATTCGAGTTCTGACGCCGTAGGTGCTTGCTTCCCTGTCGGGGAGAGATTGAAATGCAGGTGTGCGGACCGACGGTTTGATCATGGCCGATGGATGCGTCGGTCCGCTGTAGACGGGGAGGGTCCCGGGAAGGTCCACCCCCGCATGGAGGTGGTGGGGGTGTGTTCTGCGAGCCGCACCCCCACCGCCTGCTGTTCGCCGAACGCGCCGGATAAGGTGCTGAGGACTTGCCATTCTTCACCACGTGTTTTGTAGTGTTCCTACGTGCTGTCAGCGTGGTCTCCTTCTGGTATTACAGCCGTGAGTCGCGATTGCGGTCTCTGCGGTCGCGGGGTCGTGATGGCTTTGGCGAGCGTGGGTTTAGTGGGTGCGGCGCCAGAGGGACTGGGTGATGATGAGGGCGGCGGAGAGTGGTGGCCGGGGCCAGGCCCGGTTGAGGAGGCGGCGGATCTCTTCGGCGCTCTAGCGGATCAGCTTGCCGGCGAGCCGGTCACCGCCCCCTTTTTTCGGGCATTTCGGGTTCCTCGTCCTCCCCGGCGGGGCCGGGGGCGGCAGTTCCCCGCTGGCGTCGGGTGACGGATTCCGCACGGGGGCCGTTGCTGCAGTAGTCCTGCAGGCTCTTTTCCGGAGTTTCACGCGACCCACCGGCTGGTGGGTTGCGACGGCCACGCCTTGAGTGTCCTGCAGGGGCTGTGTAGGTACCAGCACGGTGAGTTGGCGGCGGAGCTGCGGCCCAGTCCACCTCAGGCCAGAGCCCTGACGTTAAGGGGCAGCTAATTTTGACCTGTATGGTGTTGGTGGGAAGCGCGGGGCCCTGCTGACCGCCCTGGGAGGGCGGACGCGGGCTTCGTAAGCAACGTCAGCTATATCCCCCGGCTGATGTTCTTCCCGTAGAGGAGGCTGTCTTAGCGCGAACTTCGACAGCCGCCGGGTAGTCCCTGCCGTGTGCCTCATCCTCCGCCTCGGATGCGGCAGGGACTACTCTCCCTTGGTGTGCCGCCAAACGTCTCTGCTCCCTCAGGCTCCCCCTGAGCCTGTACAGCGGTCAATCAGGCTGCACGGGTGAGATCTGCCGGGGGCGGCGGTAGCAGGCGCCATCGGGAGCCGGACGACGACAGATCCCCCGACAGGTACTGCAGGGAAGCTTCGGGGGTTGGGCGTCTCCGTTTCTCGTAGTGGATCCCTTTGGACGGTTTGGCGGGTTCTGCGCCACAGGGATTCGGCGGCGACTACCAGTGGGACGTGCGCACGTGCCAGATGGTCTGGTGGAGCAGGCGGCGGATCTCCTCGGCGGTGAACTCGATCAGCTGCAGGGCAGGGCGGGGCTCGTCGGGCTGCCTGAGCCGTGCGGTGCGGGTGGCGGTGACCGCCAAGCGCGCGGATGCGGCGATCGCGAAGGCGATGTGGCGGTGCCATGGTCCCCAGTGGCCGACCTCGTACTGGTCCGGGCCGCAGTCCGGTTCCGTCCGCGGTGGAACAGTCCTCCACGCCCCGCCTCGTGCCCGCCACCCGCACCAGCGCGGGGAGCTGGTCCCGGTGCGCGCGCGTGCACGGCGAAGCAGGCCAGG
>NZ_JBWKJV010000163.1:0-2562 GCF_056432045.1 Streptomyces sp. NPDC045701
CGGGAGCTCTGGCGTCATTGCAGGCATTCGCATTCCAGGCCACACCACTCGAACGTGCCACTCCACTTACCGTCACCGGTTCTCAGTCAGGCACTGAGACGGTCCCACACCAGCACGATCGGCGCCTTGACGAGCTGGCGGCCACCGTCGGTCAGCGCGATGAAGTCGCGCTCGCCCAGGCTGCGGCGTTTGCCCTTGCCCCCGGATCTTCTCCAGGACTGGCCGGAAGCAGGGACTGTCGTGCCGGTGGCCGGCGGTGATGTGCAGCGACAGCGGCTTTTGCCCTTGCCCGGTGGCGAGATGAATTTTCGTGGTCTGGCCGCCGCGAGAGCGCCAGAGTCCGTGGTCGCCGGGCTCGGTGGTGATGCCGCCGGGCGGCTGCCTCTGCAGGGCCCCCGCTACCGTTTTCGTGGCCCCGCACTGGGGCTCCCGGTCTCCGGGCCCGGCATGACTTGCGCCCCTTGTCGATCATGGCCGAAAGAGTGGTGTCACCGGACCGGGAGGCATCGGCAGACCGCTGATCAGGGGCGTGACCGCTCGCCGAGCTCGTCGAGGTGACCCAGGCCTTGGTCACGTGGATGCCGACACGCTGATGCCGCAGCGGAGGCTGGGAAGGGTCTGCTGGGGAGGGTCAGTGAACAAGTCGCTGAGTAGAGCAATCCCGGCGAGGTCGTCCGTGGTGTGAACAGAACGAATACGAACGTCAGGAGCATGATGACCCGGATATGGGCGGGGATCGACAGCGGCAAGGGCCAGGCGGATGCGGGTGTCGGCCGGGCCCTGCCAGCCGGTGCGGACGCGGTCGGCGGACAGCGGCGGCGCCTGCCTGGCCTTCTTGGTCGTCTTGCCCATGATCGGGTCCCCCTGATGGTGTGGTGCCGGCGCCGTACGGCCGCCGACGCGTGGATGGATCTGGGGCTTCACAGTTCGGACAGTCGTTTCGTTCTACCGCAGATGCGGCTTGATCGGGCGTCAGATCCACCCCGGCAGTCTGTCAGCCTCTCGCACAACGCCTCGGTTGTGAGAGGACTTCTGCGAATCGCGACCTGCGGAAACGTGATCGGCTCCGGGCCTCTCGCAGAACTCCGCAACGGGTCATTTATGAGAATCACCGTCCGCGACGATCGTCACGCACAGCTACTTGTCACTTGGCGGCAGCTTCGGGAGCTGGACCCGGAAGCGGAACGAGCGCTACCGTTAATCGCTGTTCCGATGGTCGAAGCGCCGCCAATTGCATCCGATGCGAATTGACGACGGTATGCGAATCGCTCCGAAGGAGGGTGCCAACCACGCTGGGGTAGTCACGTTGGGCGCCCGAGCTACCGGTGACAGTAGCGGCACGCGGGGCCTTGCCGCCACTCGCGCAGGGGGCTGAACTGCGGTTTTCCTGGCGACTCGCACAGGATGCCATTTCCTCGCATCTGATGCGAGTCACGGAGAGTGGTGGATCGGTGAGGTTCAACGGGTCGATACCGGGTGCGGCGAGGCTCCATCTGGTGGACGGGGTCGCGCTGCTGCGGGCGGAGGAACAGGTCTTCACGGCGATGCTGACGGGGTTCGCCAATCAGCAGCTGGCGCGGAATCTGGCCCGCACGACCGTGGAGGGCCGAGAGAACGCGGTGAAGGCGTTCCACGCGTACGTGAACACCTACCCGTGGAACTGGACGCCGGCGATGGTCGACGAGTGGCTCGGTGACCTGCGCTCACTGCGCGACCTCAAGCGCTCGACGATCCGTTCGTACTCCGAGGCCGTCCGGTCCTTCTGCCACTTCGTGACCGACCCCCTCTACGAGTGGACCGCCACCTGCGAGGAACGCTTCGGCACCCACCCGGTCCAGGTGGTGCACGAGTGGAACACCGCGGTGCACGTCCAGGACAACGAGTTCCGACCCGAAGAAGCGGGCGTTCACCAAGGCTGAGCTGCACGCCTTCTTCGCCCACTGCGACGACGAGGTCGCCCGCATCCGCTCGCTGGGCCGCAAGGGCTGGCGCCCGCGTTCCGCGACGCCACCGTGTTCAAGACCGCCTACGCCTATGGGACCCGGCGCAACGAAACACGGATGCTCGACGCCGCCGACTTCGGCCGGAACCCCCACGGGGCCGAGTTCGGCGAGTTCGGCCGCTGCCAGGTGAGGTTCGGCAAGGCGAAGAAGGGCTCGCCGCCCAAGCGCCGCGGAGTGCTGACAGTGTTCGACTGGACCCCGGACGTTCTGGACGAGTGGTTCACCGAGGTCCGGCCCCACTTCGGGACCGACGGCAACCCGGCAGCGTGGCCGTCCGAACGGGGCCTACGGATCGGCTGCCAGCGGATCAACTCCCGTTTCAAGGCATTGAGGTGCCCCGAAGTTTCCGGACAGACGTCCAATAGGATTGCCTTGAACGGAAAAGAGGACGCAAGAGTGGCACCACCGAGCAAGTACACACCGGAGTTTCGGGAAGAAGCTGTCCAGATTGCACTCCGGTCCATCAAGACTGTCACTGAGACAGCCAGAGAGCTGGAACTGAATCCGGAGACGCTACGTGGATGGGTGAAGAAATACAAGAAACGGCATGAGCCGCCCG
>NZ_JBWKJV010000164.1:0-2494 GCF_056432045.1 Streptomyces sp. NPDC045701
TCGTGACTGCGTGCCTTTTGAAGAATGAGCCTGCGAGTTTGCGGTGTGTTGCGAGGTTAACCCGTGTGGGGAAGCCGTAGCGAAAGCGAGTCCGAATAGGGCGATTCAGTAGCGCGCTCAAGACCCGAAGCGGAGTGATCTAGCCATGGGCAGGTTGAAGCGGAGGTAAGACTTCGTGGAGGACCGAACCCACCAGGGTTGAAAACCTGGGGGATGACCTGTGGTTAGGGGTGAAAGGCCAATCAAACTCCGTGATAGCTGGTTCTCCCCGAAATGCATTTAGGTGCAGCGTCGTGTGTTTCTTGCCGGAGGTAGAGCACTGGATAGGCGATGGGCCCTACCGGGTTACTGACCTTAGCCAAACTCCGAATGCCGGTAAGTGAGAGCGCGGCAGTGAGACTGTGGGGGATAAGCTCCATGGTCGAGAGGGAAACAGCCCAGAGCATCGACTAAGGCCCCTAAGCGTACGCTAAGTGGGAAAGGATGTGGAGTCGCAGAGACAACCAGGAGGTTGGCTTAGAAGCAGCCACCCTTGAAAGAGTGCGTAATAGCTCACTGGTCAAGTGATTCCGCGCCGACAATGTAGCGGGGCTCAAGCGTACCGCCGAAGTCGTGTCATTGCAGTACATACCCCCAACGGGGACTGTGATGGGTAGGGGAGCGTCGTGTGCCGGGTGAAGCAGCCGCGGAAGCGAGTTGTGGACGGTTCACGAGTGAGAATGCAGGCATGAGTAGCGATACACACGTGAGAAACGTGTGCGCCGATTGACTAAGGGTTCCTGGGTCAAGCTGATCTGCCCAGGGTAAGTCGGGACCTAAGGCGAGGCCGACAGGCGTAGTCGATGGACAACCGGTTGATATTCCGGTACCCGCTTTGAAACGCCCAGTATCGAACCAGGCGATGCTAAGTCCGTGAAGCCGCCCTGAGCTCTTCGGAGCGTAGGGGAGTGGTGGAGCCGACGGACCAGACCTGTAGTAGGTAAGCGATGGGGTGACGCAGGAAGGTAGTCCAGCCCGGGCGGTGGTTGTCCCGGGGTAAGGGTGTAGGCCGTGTGATAGGCAAATCCGTCACACATTGAGGCTGAGACCTGATGCCGAGCCGATTGTGGTGAAGTGGATGATCCTATGCTGTCGAGAAAAGCCTCTAGCGAGTTTCATGGCGGCCCGTACCCTAAACCGACTCAGGTGGTCAGGTAGAGAATACCGAGGCGTTCGGGTGAACTATGGTTAAGGAACTCGGCAAAATGCCCCCGTAACTTCGGGAGAAGGGGGGCCATCACTGGTGATCGGATTTACTCCGTGAGCTGGGGGTGGCCGCAGAGACCAGCGAGAAGCGACTGTTTACTAAAAACACAGGTCCGTGCGAAGCCGTAAGGCGATGTATACGGACTGACGCCTGCCCGGTGCTGGAACGTTAAGGGGACCGGTTAGCTCTGTTTCGACAGGGCGAAGCTGAGAACTTAAGCGCCAGTAAACGGCGGTGGTAACTATAACCATCCTAAGGTAGCGAAATTCCTTGTCGGGTAAGTTCCGACCTGCACGAATGGCGTAACGACTTCTCGACTGTCTCAACCATAGGCCCGGTGAAATTGCACTACGAGTAAAGATGCTCGTTTCGCGCAGCAGGACGGAAAGACCCCGGGACCTTTACTACAGTTTGATATTGGTGTTCGGTTCGGCTTGTGTAGGATAGGTGGGAGACTGTGAAGCTTGGACGCCAGTTCAGGTGGAGTCGCCGTTGAAATACCACTCTGGTCGTGCTGGATGTCTAACCTGGGTCCGTGATCCGGATCAGGGACAGTGTCTGATGGGTAGTTTAACTGGGGCGGTTGCCTCCTAAAGAGTAACGGAGGCGCCCAAAGGTTCCCTCAGCCTGGTTGGCAATCAGGTGTTGAGTGTAAGTGCACAAGGGAGCTTGACTGTGAGACCGACGGGTCGAGCAGGGACGAAAGTCGGGACTAGTGATCCGGCGGTGGCTTGTGGAAGCGCCGTCGCTCAACGGATAAAAGGTACCCCGGGGATAACAGGCTGATCTTCCCCAAGAGTCCATATCGACGGGATGGTTTGGCACCTCGATGTCGGCTCGTCGCATCCTGGGGCTGGAGTCGGTCCCAAGGGTTGGGCTGTTCGCCCATTAAAGCGGTACGCGAGCTGGGTTTAGAACGTCGTGAGACAGTTCGGTCCCTATCCGCTGTGCGCGTAGGAATATTGAGAAGGGCTGTCCCTAGTACGAGAGGACCGGGACGGACGAACCTCTGGTGTGCCAGTTGTCCTGCCAAGGGCATGGCTGGTTGGCTACGTTCGGGAGGGATAACCGCTGAAAGCATCTAAGCGGGAAGCCTGCTTCGAGATGAGTATTCCCACCTCCTTGAGAGGGTAAGGCTCCCAGTAGACGACTGGGTTGATAGGCCGGATATGGAAGCCCAGTAATGGGTGGAGTTGACCGGTACTAATAGGCCGAGGGCTTGTCCTCAGTTGCTCGCGTCCACTGTGT
>NZ_JBWKJV010000165.1:0-2312 GCF_056432045.1 Streptomyces sp. NPDC045701
TGCAACCCCGCCAGCACCCCGTCCCACTCCTCAACCAGCCCCACCCCAAGCTCAGCCATACACCAACTCAACCACAAACAAGTGCGATTGCAGTATTAGGGCACCGGGACTTGAATCCGGCGCGTCTGCCGGTTCCGCCACACTCCCAGATCGCTTCACTCCGGAAGCAGCGCACGAGGTGCCCTGCACTCGGACTGGTGAAGCTGTGAACTGCCGTCACGCAGCCCGCAGCCTCACCGCGCTGTGAAGCGGATCTCCAGCAATCCCTGATGTCGTACGCGGCAACGCCAGACCGTCGGGCTTGCAGGTGTCCTGGCTGGCACGATGAGGGCATGACCGCCGAGAACGAGTCGCTGGAAGCAGCAGCACAGGCCCTGCACCAGGCACAAGAAGCGCTATACACAGCCCGCCGGAAACTGACCGAGGCCATCCTCCACGCCTACGCCAACGGAGAACCCGTCTCCCGCATCGCACGACGCACCGGCCACACCTCCACCGATGTCTGGAACATCCTGGCCGCCCGCGGCATCACCCGCAGCACATACCTCAACGGCTCCCACCCTGCATGAACAGCGGCCTGCAGCCGTTGGCACTGCGATAGATCATGTGCGGCTGGCACAGGGGACAGGAGCCAGCCTTCGGCGGCCGGGTGCCGGACGAGCGACGTGCGTACCCCGGTGCCGGGCGCCAGGGAATTCCAGGTGCCGTGGAACGCTCGCTTGGTGAGGTGCACGTGACCGGTGCCACATTCGCAGCGTCGCCGGTTGTTCGCTTTCGGTCAACATAGCCCCGTTGGACAAGGGCTTACTAGAGCAAAGACTAGATCCAGTCACGCTCTCGCCGGTCGCATACAGCTCTTCAACCGTTTCGCAAGCCTCAGCGACCTGCGCACATATCCCTCACAACCCTCCTCCTCGGGCGGCGTCCGGAACGGTATGGGCACGGTGGCGCGGGTTGACCCGAGCACGACAGACTCGGATCTGACCTCGACCACACAAAGGGAGCAAAGAATCATGCGCAAACTCACGGGCCTCGTTGCGACAGCCCTTGCCGCCGCCGGGCTCGCGGCTGCGACCCCGTCTGCCGCTCAAGCGGACTCCAACAGCCTGTACGCCCCTTCGGCGCTTGTGCTCACCACCGCCAACGGTGAGGGCCTTGACGCCGTCATCCAGCGCGCCGCCACCCTCAGCTGCACACCTCGCCCCACGGGGACCCACCCGGCACCTGCGTCGGCGTGTGCGGAGCTGCGGCAGACGGCCGGCGACTTCAGCACTCTCGCGTCCGGTGAGGACAGCCGGATGTGCCCGATGATCTATGCACCGGTGACGATCGGTATCGAGGGTGTCTGGCAAGGGCAGCGGGTCTCCTGGCAGCAGACGTTCTCCAACAGCTGCAAGATGGCCGCAGCCACCGACACGGGTGACTTGTTCGCCTTCTGACAGCCCAGCGTGGCAGCTGGCCAGGGGCTCTTCAGGCGGCTCAGACTCAGTCCCCGCCTGAAGGCGACCCGCCCCTGCGGCCTTGTCTAATGCCGCCTGGACGTGTGCGACAGGTGCTCCTCTGGCTGACCCAGCCCCGCCGAAGGGTTCGAACTGCCCGCTCAAGACAAGGGGCAGTTCGACGCAGAGGCAAGCTACCGGCCCGGTGGGCTGGGGAGTTCCCGCCAGGCGCCAGCTCGCTCCACAGTGCCCGGCCCGTATTGTGGGGATACGGGCCGGGCAGTCATTCAAGCTGGTTTCTACCCCGAACACCGCCCGCTTAAGCACCCCTTCGGAGGCGATGCCGCTCATCACGAGGTGTCCGCCTCCTCGGGCTGGAGCCGAGAGCAACCGTGACGAGCTAGCTCTCGGGGTCCCGCCGGTAATGCTGCCGTTTGAACGCCAAGGAGTAGCCGGGGAGGGTTTACCGGTCCCAGCCGGTATTACGCCGAGCATGCCCGAGCGCTGTACCCACGACTACCTGCACCACGGCATAACCAGCCTGTCGTCGCCGCTGATAGCGCACCGTCAGCCGTTTTTCTTACAGCCCCATCTCAGGGGTGGCCGTTCGGGGGAGTGGCGGCCCTGCCGTGACGGGGTTGGCTGGAGGCGTATGTCCGACGGTTTCGTCTTTTTCTGGGGGCTTCCATGCCACGTTCTGCCACCGCTGCGGTCTGTGGTCCTGTCACAGCTCTGACTGCGCAGGCCAGGCCCGCCAGCCCAGGGTTCCGGGGCGGTCTGCGCCGGGTGGCTTTGGTGACGGCGGTGGTGATGGGGGTGTCGGCGGTTCCGGTGGTGTCGGCGGTGGCTGCCGATGTGCCGGGCGGGGTGCCG
>NZ_JBWKJV010000166.1:0-2229 GCF_056432045.1 Streptomyces sp. NPDC045701
TCAGCCCACGAAGACCCGCACCAGCCGCCTGTCCCGGCTCCTCTACCGACTCGCGGCTTGACAGCCAACCCACTCGAATTGGGCAACGGAGTCGTCCTGGAGGTCAAAGACGACGTGATGGACGATGAGGACCGCGGACCCCGGCTCCAACCGCAGGTCGTCCGCCTCCTCATCCGTGGCAGCACGAGCGCACATCCGGTCTTCTGCGTAACTGCCTTGACGCCCCGTCATCCGCTCGACGTACATGAGCGTGCCTTCCTGGATCCGCTCGGGGTCCAAGAGCTTGGGTGCCCGCTGGCCGACATCCGCAGCGAACCACGAAGTGGACAGGTTGATCGGGCCGTCCTGGTTGTTCGTCACCCGCCGGCGGTGCACGGCTCGGCGATCCTTCACCAGCCCCAGCGCCTCGACGACGTAGTCCGGAGCCTCCAGCCACCCGGTCGAGGTGATCACCGCGTACTCTCCGGGCGTGTAGATCTTCCCGGTCTGCCGTGCGCGTCCGTACAACTCGCGTGCGCGCCGGTTCACTTCGAGGCTGCGCACGTACGTCCCCGAGCCCTGACGCTTCTCGACCAGGCCCTGATGACTCAGCGCCTCCAACGACCGCGCGGCCGTGGGCCGGGACACCTTCCAGTCCGCGGCGAGCTGCCGTTCCGAGGGAACCTCGTCCCCCGGTCGCAGGTCACCCCGAAGGATCTGGTCACGGATGTAGTGGGCGATCTGGAGATACTTCGGCTGGGCCTCTTCGATCTGCGGCATCTCCCCTCCCTTCCTCGTCCAAGTGGCTATGGCCTTTGGCCACTATAGGGTGAGTGGCCAACCCGTGAACCCGTACTCTGAGCGCATGACGCGGTTGATCGTCGCAGCAGGAGGAGGGGGCGACGCAGTCGCCGCCGCCATGCTTCACGCCGCCCTCTACGGCGACGAGGACCGGGCGGTGATCCTCACGTACGCGTGGGACCGCCTCCTGATCGACCCCCTCCCGGGACCACGGGGAGCCGACAGCTTCACGGGACTCGAACCCGTCACTCAGTCCGTCTGGTCGGTGTCGGCCGAGGCCCAGCCGATCGCCCCGGCAGGCTCCACACTCCCCCGCCTCGCGGCAGAGCTTCCGCACACACTGGCTCTGCTCGACCCGCACGACGGCGCCGAGGGCATCACCCGCCAGCTCGAAGAGCTGGTGTCCCACCTGGCGCCGGCATCGATCGATCTGCTCGATGTCGGCGGCGACATCCTCGCCCAGGGCGACGAACCCACCCTCAAGAGCCCACTCGCCGACGCCCTCACTCTCGCCGCCTGCTGCCAGGTCAACGCCCCGATCCGGCTCCTGGTCGCAGGCCCCGGTCTGGATGGTGAGATCTCCCCCGATGACCTGCGCCCTCTGTTCGGCACTCCCGTCCACACCTTCACGGCCGAGGACGTGGAGACGATCGGCAGCATCCTGGAGTGGCACCCCTCGGAGGCCACCGCCATGCTGGCCGCAACAGCCCGAGGAGCCCGCGGCATCTGCGAGGTGCGCGACGCCGGCCTTCCCGTCCCCCTCACCGACGACGGCCCCACGGTTCACGAAGTCGACCTGGACGACGCGGTCGGCCGCAACAGACTGGCTCGCGCCATCATGACGACCGCCACCCTGGACGAGGCCGAGGCATACAGCCGCGAGATCTGCGGCTTCTCGGAGATCGACTACGAACGCAACAAGGCTGCATGGCTCACTGAGCGGCCGCCGACGAAGCTGGACCGCGACGACGTGCTGTCTCGACTCGACCAGTTCCAAAGTGAGGCCCGAGCCCGCGGAGTCACCCACACGACGTTCCGCCACCTCACCGAGGCCCTGAACCTCAGCGGTACTCACAGGGATGCCCTGCGCCAACTACTCATCAGCAGTAGCCCGGAGCAGCACGCAGCTCCCTTGTGGCGCATCCCCTCCGACGACTGAGTTACAACCTTCTTTACGGATTCAAGGCGGCTCGCTCCGCTCACCGCGCGCGACCCGGCCCCCGGCCGGGCCTGCGCTCCTGTCTACGCCCCGCTCCAGCCCGGCCGGCGCCCGTGCCGCGCACTAAGCGTTCAGCCACCTGATGCCAGAGAAGGGGCACGTCGTGGCTGGGCCGGTCGGCTCCACGGCTTTAGCCCAAGGCCGTGAAGTTACGGGATGAGCCTTGGTTGCAAGATGTCGATGCTGAGGGTGGCTTTGTAGGTGCGTCGGTCGACTTTGAGGCTTTTGTA
>NZ_JBWKJV010000167.1:0-2183 GCF_056432045.1 Streptomyces sp. NPDC045701
CCGGATTCAGTTCCAGCTCTCTGGCTGTCTCAGTGACAGTCTTGCTGGACCGGAGTGCAATCTGGACAGCTTCTTCCCGAAACTCCGGGGTGTACCTGCTCGGTGGTGCCACTTCTTGCGTCCTCTTTTCCGTTCAAGGCAATCCTATTGGACGTCTGTCCGGAAACTTCGGGGCACCTCATGGGCACTCTGCTGCTTGGTCTGTTTGGGCGGCAGAGGATGTTTGATCATGGTTTTGGACCCGCACCGGTGGTTGGAGCTTCGTCGGTTTCGCGGGCTGTATGAGTCTGGTGCGATCAGCCTGTCGGAGATCGCGAAGGAGACTGGGCTGAACCGTCGGACAGTCCGCAAATACCGATGAGGTCGCGCCGCTGATCGACGCAATGCTCCGGGCGGAGATCACGGTCAAAGGGGCCGTGGTCCACGAGCGGCTGGTGGCGGAGTACGGCTTCACCGGCACCTACCAGCGGGTGAAGATCTATCTGCAGGAGGCCCGGCCGCGGGTTGCCGAAGAGATGGGCATCGCGCCCGACGAACTGGCTGGTCTGCACCGCCGGTTTGAGGTGGTTCCCGGGGCTCAGGCCCAGGTGGACTGGGGCGACGAGGGCAAGATCCTGGCCCATGTCGGGATCCCGAGGGTCTACTCGTTCCACATGGTCCTGTCCTACTCACGTGACCCGTTCTGCTGTTTCACCACCAGCCAGGACCTGGCCACCTTCTTCGACTGCCACCGCCAGGCGTTCGCCCACTTCGGCGGGGTGCCGATGTCGATCGTCTATGACCGCACCAAGACAGTGGTCCGACGGCACGTCGCTCCTGGTGAGGCAGTCCCGCTGCATCCCGAAGCGGTGGCCTTCGCCGGGCACTACGACTTCGATATCGACGTTCTGGCCGCTTACCGTCCCACCGGCAAAGGCCGTGTCGAGCGGCAGGTCGACATCGTGCGCGACCATGTCCTGGCCGGCCGGGCCTTCTCCTCCATCGAGGAAATGGACTCCGCGTTCTGGCCTGGGTCCCCTTGCGGCGGGCACGGACCCACCGGACGCACGGTGAGGTCATCGGCCACCGGGCGGTCAGGGATCACATGGCCCTCAGGCCGCTGCCGGAAAGGCCCTTCGTGGTCGCCCAGCGTCACCTGCGGCCGGTGGGCAAGGACTGTCTCGTCGCCTTCGGCGGCAACCTCTGCTCGGTGCCGGCCCGCAAGGTCCGCCACCGCCAGCTCGTCGAGGTCAGGGCCACGAAGTCCCAGGTCATGCTGCACTCCGCCATCGCCGACGGTGACGGCTCCACCCTGCTGGCCGTCCATCCAAGGGCGGTCGGCAAAGGCGTCCGCGTCGTCGACGAGAAGCACTGGGACGGTCTGCCCGACGGCAAGAATCGCCGCGTCACCACCGGAGATCCCCTGCCCAAGCCCCGCCACGACGCGCCTTTGGGCGAGGAGGCCGGCTCGCTGCAGTCCTTGCTGACCCGGGCCGCGGCCGCCAGCATCCCGGCCGGCCGCAGGCCGCTGTCGGTCTATGACGAGCTGACCGGCACCCGTCCCTTCACCACCGCACCCAGGAAGAAGGAATCGTCTTGAGCGAGCTGGTCTCCACCCGCATCCGCACCACGGCCGGCAAGCTCGGCCTTCCCCACCTGGCCGAAGCCCTCAACCAGTACGCACAGCGGGCTGACGAGGCCAAGATGGGCTATCCCGATTTCCTGGATCTGGTGCTGCCGGAAGAACTCGCCGTCCGTGACGACCGCCGTTTCCGCCAGGGCCTGCGGAACTCGAAACTGCCGCACCACAAGACGCTCGATGACTACGACTTCTCCTTCCAGCCCGATCTGGACCCACGCAAGGTCAAGGACCTCGCCACCCTCTCGTTCGCCGAGGCCAAGGCGAACGCTGCCCTGCCCGGGCCGCCCGGAGTCGGCAAGACCCACATGGCCGTCGCCCTCGCAGTCGCGGCCTGCCGGGCCGGTTACTCGATCTACTTCACCAGCCTCGACGACATGGTCCGCAACCTCACGGCCGCCGAAGCCTCAGGACGGCTGAACAGCAAGCTCCGCACCTACCTGCGTCCCAGCGTCCTGGTAATGGACGAAGTCGGCTGTGCGCCACGAGGCGCTGATGGATCTCGCGGGATGAGAGGCCCGCCGCCGGTCCTCGCAGGGACCGGTTGAAGCTGGAGGCAGGCTGA
>NZ_JBWKJV010000168.1:0-2152 GCF_056432045.1 Streptomyces sp. NPDC045701
CGTGATCTGACGCCGGGGGAGCGGGCTGGACTTGCCGGTGGGGAGCGGGCGGCGCGCAAGCACGATGTGTTCCTGGCCCGGCCGCGGGGCTGGCGGAACCAGGTGTGGGAGACCGATCACGTCCAGGCGCCGGTGCTGGTCGAGGTTGAGGGCAGGGCTCGCAGGCCGTGGATCACGTGGTTCATCGACTGTGCCACCAACGCGATCACTGGCGTCGCGGTTACGCCGGCGCATCCGTCGCGGGAGTCGGTGCTGGCCGCGCTGCGCTCCGCGGTCCTGCGCGAAGAGCCTTACGGCCCGTTCGGCGGGCTGCCCGAGAAAGTGCGGGTGGACCGCGGCAAGGACTTTCTGTCCCGAACGGTGACGGCCGCGTTCGATCTCCTGGAGGTGACGGTGGAGGATCTGCCCGCCTACACCCCCCACCTCAAGGGCACTGTGGAGGGCCTGAACCGGGCTGTGGAGAGCATGTTCCTGGCCGCGCTGCCCGGCTACGCCCGCCAGCCGCGCCCCGGTAAGCGGGCTTCCCGCCCGAAGGACGAGGTGCTGCTCGGCTTCGAGGACTTCACCGCTCGGCTGCTGGCCTGGACGCTGTGGTGGAACACCGAGCACCGTCCCGCGCCCTTGCGGGGTCGGACCCCGCTTGAGGCGTGGCAGGACGATCCCACCCCGCTGCGGGACGTGCCGGCTGCGGATTTGTGGACGTTCACCCTGGAGGACGCCGGCACCCGCACGCTGACCACCCGCGGTATCCGCTTCAGGAAACGCGACTACGTGGGGCCTTGGATGACCGGCCAGGTCGGCATCCAGGTGCGTATCCGCTTCATGCCCCACCACGACCACCGCATCGAGGTCTACCACGCCACCACCGGCCGCTACCTCGGCCCCGCGGACCTGGCCGACCAGGCAACCGAGGAGCAGGTCAGCGCCGTACGGAAAACTCGGGCGGCCCGCGCCCGCCGTCTGCGGAAGGACCTGGAGGCTTCCCAGCGCGAGCGCTACGCCGCCGCTACCCGGGCCGGGCCCCCTCGGCGGCTCGGCGCGCTGACCGGTGCGCAGGCCGATGCCGAACTCGCCCAGAGTGCTGACGCCGACCTGTCGCAGCTCGCGCTGCCCGATGTTGTCCCGCTTGCCGCGCCCCCGGCCGACTGGCGCACTCCAGCTTCCTTGGCTGCGCTGATCACGCCGGCCCGCCCCGCCCCGCGCCCGCCAGGCCGTGACTCAGCCTCTGCGGTCCCCGACGGCCTGGGCAGACACGCCGCACCTTCCACCACCGACGAAGACGGAGACGCCTCGTGACCGCGGCCACCTACCAGTACGTCGACCTGCCCGACGCCTCCGTGGTCACCACCCGCGCCCTGCTCACCGCCCGCGAGAACATCAGCGACACGGTCGCCGCCCGCGCGATGATGTGCATCCACGGCGGTGCCGGCTTCGGCAAGACCCTCGCCGTCAACACCTGCCTGCGCGCACTCGAACCCGGCGAGGACGTCCGCAAGATCACCTTCCGGGCCCGTCCCACCGCCCGAGCGGTGCGCTACGAGCTGTTCACCGCTCTCGACCTGGCCGGCGAGCCACCGCGCCACCCCAGCGAATTCGACCGCTTGCTGAAGACGGCCCTGGCCGAACGCCCCCGTACCTTCCTCGTGGACGAGGCCCAGTGGCTCAACGGCGAGGCGTTCGAGTATTTCCGCTACCTGTGGGACGAGCCCTCCACCCAGCTGGCGATCATCTTCGTCGGTGGCGCGGGCTGCCACACCGTGCTGCGCCGCGAACCGATGCTCTCCTCCCGCATCTTCATCTGGCAGCACTTCACCCGCCTCACCCCCGACGAGGTCCTCGACGTCATCCCTCTGTTCCATTTCGTCTGGGCCGACGCCGCCCCCGAGGACATCGCCTTCGCCGACCAGCACGCCGCGCACGGCAACTTCCGCGCCTGGGCCCAGCTGACCGCGCACACCCGCACCGCTCTGGCCCGTACCGGCCGTCCCCGCGTGGATCAGGAACTGCTGCGCTGGGCCTTCAGCCGCCTTGGCTGACCACCACGCCGCCATGTTTCTCGCCGCGCGGCCGCCGTCCGTCGCTGTGGTCATCGACCGCCATGACGACGTCATCCACACCCACACTGCCCTGGCCGCCCACCATCCGCCGTCCG
>NZ_JBWKJV010000169.1:0-2123 GCF_056432045.1 Streptomyces sp. NPDC045701
CTCGGCCTCGGCGGCGGCGCCCTAGCCGTCGGCATCGCCCTCGCTGGCGCCGCCCTCGACGGCGCCAGCGCCGCCCTCGACATCGCCGCCCTCGCCACAGGACAAGACCAGCTCACCGACGACCTCAACGTCGCCTCCCTCGCCTTCGGAGCCGCCGGCATCCTCCTCGGAGGCGGCGCAGCCATCGGCACCGGCGCCAAGAAAATCGCCGCCGCAATAGCCACAGAGCCCGCAATAGCCACAAAGCAAATGCCAAAATCGGTCGGAGCGGCAATGCTCCGAAAGGCGCGAGCTGCTGGATACCAGAACCTTAAGATCAAGGATCGGACTGATGGAAGGCCGCCGAAGTACGACATTTTGTCCGGGCAGAGTTGGGACGAAAGGGAATGGGCTTCCAGTCAGAACATTGTAGCGAAAGCGCAATATCACGGCACGACCACAGACGCAGCACGAAATATCATCAAAGAGAGAAGCTTTAAAGTTCCCCAGCAATGGAGAAGTGGCCGCATTTATGGAGACGGTGTTTACACTACCCCGGTCAGAGAAGTCGCCGACGGGTACGTCCCGTTAACGGGAGGGAGCATCGTGCAGGCTCGCCTGGATCCCACTCAGAACCACCGTGTCCTGAAAATTTATAACGGTTTGGCGATTACCTCTGGTAAAAACGTGAGCGAAGGCATACACCTCCCGTCAATGAACTACCCGGATGTGAACAAGATGGCACGAGCTGGAACTCTAGGTGGCGACCTAAATTCGCAATACACTGCCATGTACATCAAAGACCCGAAGTACGTTATTACGTTCGACCCTAGGCACATATTGGTCGATAACACTTTTTCCGTGCCTAAACGTTCGTAACAGTCTCCCGTTGCACGGCTCGTGCCGGTCTGATCGTCAGACCGGCACGGCTCCAACGCTGATGCGCCACTGAGCGAACATGCGCAGGCATCGCGGGCGTCTCCCGCAACTTTGCCAGGGCCTTGCGCTTTGGCCGCGAGTCGTTTGTACTTCCGACAGATTTAGCGCACCCGACATTGATGCGCATCGCGAAGGGCTCCAGCTCCCGGCCAGCAGCGCGCAGCTCGGGCGAATATTCCGGGACTCCCTCGACGCAGCCTATTCCTTCCGGACTCTCCCGAACCCTACGTGAGTCCGTGTCCGTCAGGCTCGGGGCACCTCAGTAGAGGCTCCGCCGCAGTAAATCCGGGGTGTTTACTGCGGCAGAGCCTTCATGAGTCCCCATACGGCCAGAATTCCCGCCATGCCAATTTTGCCAGCCACGCACCCGACGGCGAGCCTTGTATCGGCAGCCATCCGAATGGCTGCCGAACGCATTCACCTGCCCACCGGAGCCATATTCACAGCGACAGAAGAAGCCACTAAACTTCCCACGAGTTTGCCGAAACCCTTGCCGCCCGAAGTGTCCGGCAATCCACCGGGCGAACCGGATCCTGTTTGACAATGCTGCGGCTGAATCGTTCTTCGGAAGATTCAAGACAGAAAATGTCCGCAGGTTCGACACCAAGGCGGAAGCACGACGGGAAGTCATACGATTCATCGAGGGTTTCTACAACCAATGCAGACTCCATTCCCGCATCGTGTACCGTCCACCATGGAAGTCCTCGACGAGTGTCCCGAACTCAAATCGCCGCCTGACCTTTGTTTCATCCCGGATCGCCGGGGTTTAGGATGGTTTAGGCATCGCGTTATGTAGAGGTGGATTTGGCGGTGAGTCTGCGTGTCATGAGACCCGGCGACTGGGCAATCCCGCGCGCCGGGTAAGGCCGCCCGACATGGCGTCGTAGTGGCAACCGTGCACCGGCCACGCCACGCGATGCCCCATAAGATCGCTTCCATGGCAGATGTCCGGTTGTTCAAGGGGGCTCCCGGCGGCACCGTCCGCTCACGCCGCAGCGCCGCGGCCGCCGTCTGGTATGTACGCGTCGTCGCCTTCTTCAACCTCCTCAGCGCTGTGTGGGTCTCCTTCGGCCAGGACCTGCGGCGGCACAACACCGACGACCACTTCACCCCTTACGACCTTGGGGGAAATACGGGGCGGCCCGGCCCGTGACATGAGAAGGGCCGTGCGGGTTGGGTGAGTTGTGATGCTTACCTGGGCCCGC
>NZ_JBWKJV010000170.1:0-2115 GCF_056432045.1 Streptomyces sp. NPDC045701
GGGGTGTACTTGCTCGGTGGTGCCACTTCTTGCGTCCTCTTTTCCGTTCAAGGCAATCCTATTGGACGTCTGTCCGGAAACTTCGGGGCACCTCACTGCGGCGCAGCAGGACGATGTCCTGGCTGTTCGCAATCTGTTCGTATCCAATGGCTAGACGGTTGGCCAGGCGGCTTTGGAGTTGGTCCCGTGGCAGTGAGGGGTCGGTCAGGTCGTAGATGATCCAGTCTGCCTGTCGGTCTGTGTAGGGCCAGAGGAATACGCGTGTCCGGTGGGCAAGCTGGGCGCTGAGGTGATTGGTTGCTTCGACATCAGAACCGTCAGGGATACGGTCGATCAGTTGGTGAGCGGTGCTGGCGTGTGGAGAGAGCGAGAAGGCGTTTACGGGGTGGAGCAGGAAATTCTGCAGAGGTTGCGCAGGGGCTAGCGGAGCAGCGGCACACAGAAGTGCAGCACCAAGGTTCCGGCCTAGCGTCCTGACAGCCGCGTAGCGACTGATGATGAGTCTGGGTTGGGCATCGAGGGCCGCGGCGAAGAGGATGGGCATCAGGATGAGGTTGTACTGGAATCCTGTTCCCCAGTAGTTGGGGCTGTCGGACAGGAACCGGATGAAAATGGTCGGGAGTCCGATCAGAGACAAAGGTGAAAATAGAGCGACGAAGCAGGTCATGCCGCTGAGGAGCAGCAAGGTGGTGAGCTTCTCCGTGGGTGTGAACAGCAGCTCAGGCATGCCTGTGAGCCGCTCTGTGAGGGTGAGCGTGCTGCTTAGTGCCCCGCCGTCTGCTGCGCTGTTCAGGTAGGGGTAAATTCCTCGAGGGTTTACTGCCGGGATCAGAAATCCTACGACCAGAGCGAAACACAGCAGACTGCCCCCGATGAGCATGAGCCCCAGCCGTCGCTGGCCGCGCAGGACCAAGATCACGCCCACGGCCGCGGCCGTCAGGCTGCCCTCCTCCTTGACCAGCAGGAGGGGAGCGCTCCACGCGGCTGCCTGCGTCCAGCGGCCCTCGATCAGTGCTGTGAGGCCGTAGGCGAGGAGAGGCGCAGCAAAGGCCACCTCGTGGAATTCATAGGCGAGAGCGCTCTGTACGCCGAATGAGAGACCGTATGCGGCCGCGACTGCGTGGGCAGCGGGCTTTCCCAGCCGCTTGGCCGCGAGACGGGTCAGGGGTACGACGGCCCATGACAGCAAGGCCGCCTGAGCTACGAGCAGGGTCTGCGGACGCGGCCAGACCCAGTACGCGGGCACTAGGAGGACCAGGATCGGATGGAAGTGGTCTCCGAGCAGGTTGAAGCCCCAGCCCTTGATATCCGAGCGGGGAGCGCCAAACGCTGCGTAGCTGCGGACTGCCTGAGTGAAGATGCCGAGGTCGAATCCGCCGGTACCGAGGCGATGATGCTGAGCCAGGCTGAACGCTGCATAGAGCACAAACAGCGCCCCGGCCCAGCCCCAGCACTGCGTCCGTGAGCTGGCGTCTTTTCTGGCGGTTGCAGCCGGAAGTGTCTCCACAGTCATCTGGCGAGGTGAACGCGAACTGGCCATAGGTACCTGCACAGAGCTTGAAGGAACTCGAAACCTTCACCATGGGGTTCGAGACCGCTAAGATCCGTTAAGGTAGATTGGATTCCCCTTAACGGCACCCGGATGGCCCCCAGTCCACCAAGCTACCTTCGAGGCCTTGGCCAACGGCGAGCCGCCCCGAGCCTAGCTCGTCACTTCACCGCGGCTTCGGCACAACAAGCGCCGCTATAACCAGCTGTCACGCGGCTTCGGCCACAAGTAACACACGCAGTAATTCTCATAAATGTTCATCTGTGAGAGTTCTGCGAGAGCTCCCGCAGTGATCACGTTTCCGCAGGTCGCCTTTCGCAAAAGCCCTCTCGAAACCCGCACGTTCTGCGAGGCACTTCTGAGTGCCTGATCCTGAACCGGTGGCAGGCTGTGGCTGCGAAGCCGACTGCTGGTTTGGGCGGGTACTTTTCGCGTTCTGCTGCGGGCATGGGCAGGGCTCCTGTATTAGCGGGTCGCGTCCAGAAGGTGGTGTAAAAGGCGACGAGCGTAGGTTTCCGTACTGAACCGTCCAAAGTTCGTACGAGGAAGGACCCACGCTCGTGCAC
>NZ_JBWKJV010000171.1:0-2050 GCF_056432045.1 Streptomyces sp. NPDC045701
AACGTGACCCAGCAGCAGATGAAGGACCTGGCCGTCAAGAAGACCCGCAAGATCGGCCGGCCCACGCCGAACTCCCGCTGGTCCAGCGCCGACCTGGCCCAGAAGGCGGTCAACCAGCTCGTCGAGCAGAACAAGGACCGGATCGCGAAGTTCGTCCAGGAGTCCGGCAAGGCCGGCAAGCCGCAGACGCTCAGCCTCACCGGCACGTACGGCTTGGGATCGCTGGGCGACAGCATGGACCACCTCGGCAACTACAGTGCGACCACGAGCAACCGCTTCACCGTGACCCTGGCGGCGAAGAAGGGCCACAAGCCCGGCGGCTTCTACGTGCTGACCGCCTACCCGCTGTAAGGAGCCGCACCATGCACGATCCCGCAGCCGAGGCCGGCGAGACGGTCTTCGACTTCGGCGTGACCGCGCTGGGCGCGTCGTTCCACGGGGACTGGGTGCTCGACGCCGGGGACGAACTGGACCACGTCCGGGCCCACCTCGGCGCCGAGGGAGACCCCGCAGGGCTGGTCCTGCTCGTCGAGGACCTCCTGCGGCTGCGGGACTCCGGGCTCGACGACGACGAGCTGGCCCTGCTGTGGCACGCCACCGACCCGCCGCTGGGCGGCGCCCCGGTGATCCACGGTGCCGCACGCGCATGGCTGGACCGGCTGCTGGCCGTGGTCGTCCCGCTGGCCCGCGCGCGCGGCGCGTCGGAGGCGTCCTGCACGACGTACCCCGCGTGCGCCGGGGGCGGCACCGGCGCGGCTGCGGCCGGGCACCGGCGGCTGACGCCGGAGGTGGTCGAGCTGATCGGCCTCCTCGACCCCCGGGCGGAGGGCCACGGGCCGGTGGACCTCACCCGCCGGGCGCTGGTGCGCTGTGCCGAAACGGTCTGCGCGGAGCTGGCGTTCCGTTTCCTGCTGCACGCCGCGAACGGGTTCTGGTCCCGGCTGACGCCGGAGACGTACGGCCGCATCGAGCGCGTCGGGGCGGCGTTCGGGCACGGCCCGCACGTCGTCGACGCGGTGCGCTACCTCGTCGACGCGTGAGCGCGGGCCCCGGCCGGGTTCCTCCCGGCCGGGGCCTTGCGCGGACGGTGGCGGAGGGCGCGGGCCGACGGAGCCCGGCGGACAGCCGGGTGCCCTCGAACTCGCGGGCCACCTCACCGGGATGGGCTTCGACCCCGCCCCCTCTTCCCCGCCGAACTGGCCGACCCGCTCGCGGTCCGCGGGGCGAGGACCTGGCGCGTACGCCCGGCGCGGAAGCGCGCCACGGCGGCGGCACGAACGTCATGACGTGCCCGGACGGTCGGTCCCCGACCGGTGCTAGGTTCCCTTCCCGTGATGGAGCACCAGGACGGGACCAGGGCGGCCTACGACGGGATCGTCGAGTTGTACGCGTCGATGTTCGCCAATCGGCTGGAGACGCAGCCGTTCTCACGGAACATGATCAGCACCTTCGCCGAGCTGGTGCGCGGGACGGGGAACCCGCGGGCGGCCGACGTCGGCTGCGGGCCGGGGCATCTGACGGCCATGCTGCACGACCTGGGGCTGGACGCCTTCGGGCTCGACCTCTCCCCGGCCATGGTCGACCACGCCCGGCGGGCCCATCCGGCGCTGCGGTTCGACGAGGCGCGCATGGAGGCCCTGCCGGTCGAGGACGGCGCGCTCGGCGGAGTGCTGGCCCACTACTCGATGATCCACACCCCGCCGGGGGAACTGCCCGCGCTGCTTGCCGAGCAGGCACGCGTCCTGGCACCAGGGGGGCTGCTCCTGGTCTCGTTCTTCGCGACCGACGGACCGGACCCCGTCCGCTTCGACCACAAGGTGACGCCCGCCTACAGCTGGCCGGTGGACCGGTTCGCCGAATTGCTGGCCGGGGCCGGCCTCGTCACGTTCGCCCGGCTGCTCCACGACCCCGCCTCCGAGCGCGGCTTCCTCGACGCCCACCTGCTGGCCCGCCTCTCCTAGTACTGCAATCACAGTTAGGGAGTGTGTCCGCGTTGTTTGTAGTGACTGTTGCGGGCGCGTGTCTGGCTGAGTCTTCGCCAGAGTGACCA
>NZ_JBWKJV010000172.1:0-2048 GCF_056432045.1 Streptomyces sp. NPDC045701
TGTTGGGTCGGGGACGAGACGCCGTGCACTGTTTCCAGTGCCGGTTTTCCCGTCCCCGCCCGCCGAACCGGACGTGCCCGTTGGCCGAGCATCCGGCTCTCCACGTGATCCGATGGGTCAGGCGAGGTATTCGCTGACCTGGCCGACGAAGGCCACATCATCATGGCTGGTCCGGCGAAAGCGTGCCTTCTCCGGATCGACCTCGTCGATGTTGTATGGCGTGCTGATCTGCGCTCCACGAAATCGGTAGCGCTCGACCTTCATCTTCGCCGGGTTGTAGAGGACGAGCCCGCCCTCCGCGATGCGATCTGCCCCGTAGAAGCGGCGCCGCAACTGTTTCCAGGTCAGGCGGGGGTGTTTGTAGCGAATCCAGCGAATCAGCCTCCACCACGTGTACCAACCGAGGTAAGAGAACGTCTTCTTGGATACGCCATAGCGGAAGTAGGCAGCCCAGCCCCGAAGAACCGGATTGACTGTCCGCAGCACCTCCTCCAACGAGAGCGAGCTCGTGCTTCGCCCCGTCAGTTTCTTGATCTTGTGCATCACCGACGCCAAGGCTTGCTTGGACGGGATGGTGAGCACAACGCGACGACCGTCGCCCCAGGACCTCCGCTGAATGTGGAATCCCAGGAATACGAAGCCGTCGTCGATATGGGTGATGTGGGTCTTCTCATCCGAGAGGGTCATCTTCAGCCTGCGGGCCAGCAGTTCACCGATCTCTGCCTTCAGTGCTTCGGCCTCGGACTTCGTTCCGTGCACGAGCACGATGAAGTCGTCGGCGTAACGCACCAGCCGATAGTTCGGTCTCCCCGTCCGGCGCCGATACTGCCGACGCCATGCTGGGGTCATCTCCTGGTCCCAGATCCGCGAGAAATGCCGGTCCAGTACCGAGAGATAGATGTTGGCCAACAGCGGGGAAACAACTCCTCCTTGCGGGGTTCCCGTGAGGGTCCCCGCGAGTCCACCGTGCAACTCGACAACTCCGGCCCGCAGAAACACGCTGACCAGCCGCAGGACCTTGCGATCCTTGACGCGCTCAGCCACCAGATCCATCAGGACGTGGTGGTCGACGTTGTCGAAGCAAGCCTTGATGTCGCCCTCGATGACCCACTCATAGGTCGACGGCTTGCAGGTGAAGTGGTGGATCTCGGCGATGGCATCCTGAGCCCGACGGCCGGGCCGATACCCGTAACTGGACGGATAGAAATCGGCCTCGAAAATCGGCTCCAAGACCAGCTTGAGCGCCATTTGCGCGACGCGATCCCGCAGGGTAGGAATCCCCAAGTAACGGACCTTGCCGTTCTTCTTGGGAATCACCGCCTGCTTGACCGGCAACGCAGTGAAGGACCCGTCCTTGAGCGAGGATCGAAGATCCTCCAGAAACGGAATCACTCCAAGGCGTTCTTCCACGTAGTAGCGGGTCACCGCATCCACGCCTGCTGTCCTGGCACCCCGGTTGCCAGACACCCGCTCCCAAGCCACCACCAAAGTGGCCCGGTCGCAGATCAAGTTGAATACATCATCGAACCGGCGATCCGGCTCGTTCCTTGCCCATCGGTGCAGCTTGATCTGATGATCGAGTACCCGCCGCTCAGCCGTCATACTGCCCGGCCAAGTTGTTGTCGACGGCGCGTCGTTATTCAACAACGTTCCTCCCCGACAGCAGTCCTGCTGCTATCACGCTGTCGCCCTTCCCCGTGTGACCGGCTTTCCCGGCCTCTGAGTACTACGGCGACTCCGCCACGATCTGGCGTCATCAGCGGGCATTGCGCCTGCCCGTCGCCCGGCCGGCTGCCGGACGGTGAGGGCGATGCCAGATCGCTTCCCACGTTCACTGAGGATCTCTGTGACGGCTTCGGTGCCCAGCTATATCCCGGCAGCATCGCCACGGACCGCACATCGCAGTCTTGGTCCGGGCCTCCCGAAACCCATAGGATAAAGGCGGCGGGAGAGGAGAGGCCATCGGCTATGGCGCTCTCCAGCACTGCAAAGCGGCCCATCCACCAGATTCGGCAGACCGCTGACGACTCACGGGACGTCAACCACTG
>NZ_JBWKJV010000173.1:0-2014 GCF_056432045.1 Streptomyces sp. NPDC045701
TCCTACGGCCGGATACCAGACGTGACGACCGCACCCCATGATCCCGAACCCGCTGGCGCAGCATCAACCGAGCACTGAATTAGCCACCAGGGTCAGCAAGGCGTACCCGACAGGGATCAGGGGGACTGACCTGCAACGCAGCATGACCACCACGACTATGAATCAGCCCTGGGCCAGCAGGCCAGGGGCTAAGCCCCGAAGGCGCTTGCCGGTAGCCGGACCAGCTGCCGGGTTCCCTTCACCAAAGTGGCGGTCCTGTCCGCCGACAAGCCGGTGGGAGCACCCCCGGCAGCAGATAGTAATAAGCCGCAGGGACCCGTACGGGTGGGAGTGTGGCAGTTCTCCTGAGTGTATCTTCCGGATCTCTCCAGAGGAGGTCATGGTAGCTGTGTCTGCTTCTTTGGCCGTATGGGGGATGCCCGTGGTGAGTTCCGCTATTCGTCAGCAGCCACGCTTGTTCCTTGAAGCACCGAGGACTGCTCATGACGCATCAGCTCCTGGCTGGTGGTGGGCTTGCGCTCTGTTTGTTATCTACTCTTCGTTCAGTCTGGTACAGCATTATCGTCTGGGTACGAACGGGTTCGATCTCGGTATCTTCACGCAGGCCGTACGGGGGTATGCGGAACTGGGTATTCCCTACTCCGACATTAAGGGATGGAACTATAACCTTTATGGGGATCATTTTCATCCGGTGCTGATTTTACTGGTGCCGCTTTACTTGGCGGCTGGCGCGGCAGAGACGCTTCTGGTGGCGCAGTCGGCTCTTCTGGCGGTCGCGGTGGTACCTTTGGCTAAACTCGCCGGAAAACAGCTGGGGAGAAACGGGTCCCACGCGGTTGCGGCCGCATATGGCCTGTCCTTCGGTGTTCAAAGCGCTCTCGCCTTCGATTTTCACGAGGTCGCCTTTGCTGTACCTCTGCTCGCCTACAGTTTGACGGCGCTGGTGGAGCGGCGGTGGAAAGCAGTAACATGGTGGACGCTGCCGCTTCTCGCCGTGAAAGAGGAAATGAGCCTCACCGTGGCAACGATCGGTGTGGTGCTGGTATGGAGGGGCAGAAAGACGCAGGGACTGAGGATTTTGGGTACGGGCTTGCTCTGCTTCGCTCTGGTCGTGGGACTGTTGATTCCCAGTGTCAACCCTGAAGGGGTCTATCCATACCTCAATAACTCGGCGTCCGGTGGATCACTGAGCTCCGACCGCTCCCTCATCAGTCGGCTGGTCAGCATCCCCCAGTTGATAGTCACGCCGTCGGAGAAAACCACCACGCTGTTGCTGTTGGGCTTGCTAACAGGAATGTTGAGCCTGTTTTCTCCCTTGGTCTTGGTATCCGTACCCACAATCCTAGTCAGATTCCTGTCCGACAATCCCTCCTATTGGGGAACCGGATTCCACTACAATCTTGCTCTCATGCCGGTACTGCTCGCTGCCGCCCTGGATGCACAACCGAAACTGGCATACAGCAACTGGTCATGTCTGCGTAATCTTTCCCGGCACACAGCCGCCGTGCTGTTGTGCGCAGCAGCGCCGCTCACCCCTTCGGCGCCTCTGCAGAACTTCCTGCTGCATCCCGTGAAGGCATTCACCTTCGACTCCCACGTGAGAGGAGCGCATCTACTGCTGAAAGAGATTCCTGACAAAACAGTCGTCGAGGCAACCAGCCGCCTGAGTCCTCACCTGGCACATCGGACCCGTGTCTATCTGTGGCCCGTTACTGACCGGCGCGCCGACTGGGTAATCTACGACCTGAGAGAGCCTTGGCCCACGCGAGAATACCAACTGGCACGGCTGGCGCATCTCCTCAAAAATGGCTACCGGCATGTACGGACCCACGAGGAAATCGTCTTGCTCAAGCGCGTGCAATAGCGAGTCTCGGAAGTTGAGCGGTGGACGCCTGTTCTTCGCCTGATCGTGCTTTTCCTTGGCGAGGAGTTCGCGTCGTTGGCGGGTGCGGTAGGAGTCGCCGGTGAGGGTGAGGACCTCGGCGTGGTGGACGAGGCGGTCGGTCATGGCGGC
>NZ_JBWKJV010000174.1:0-2012 GCF_056432045.1 Streptomyces sp. NPDC045701
TGGACCGGCGCATGCCCCACCTGCCACCGCGACCTCCCCACCCCAACACCCACACACCCCCACCCACCCGACTCAACCTAACGAAGTACTACTAGCTAGAAGGCGACAAACAAAGCGGAGGCCTACAACGGGTTCACCAAGTGGCTCCACTTCGGCAACGCCGACTGGCTCGCCAGCCGCGACCCGGAACTGCAGGACAAGGCGATCAAGTTCCTGACCTTCTCGCTGCGAGCGTGATCTTCTCAACCAGCATCGACATGACCCGGTCCCTGCAGCAAATGTCCCGCGAGGGCTGGACTGTGGACGCCAGCGATCTTGCCGTACTCAGCCCGTACCGGCGTGAGAACGTGCTCCGCTTCGGCGACTACACCACCGACCAGCTCCACATCCCCCCACCCGCCTACAACTCCGCGCTCCCTCGGCGCGGCGCATCCGCAACGGATCCCGCGTAGAGCTAGGCGCGGTCGTGACGCCCTTCTGAACGCCGAAATGCAGCCTGCTCCCTTCTCTGCTGCGCCTTGTCAGCCGATCGGCCCCTCTGGGACTACCAGCAAAAACAGCCGTCCGGCGGAAACAAGGTGCGGGAGGTCCGCGCGAGAGTGAGGTGTCCCGTTTATGGCAGTTGTGCCACGTGCTGAATGTGAGGATCCGGATGACGAAGACGATGCGGCGAGGGCTGCTGGCCGCGATCACGGTGGTTTCCGTGGCGGTACCAGTTGCGGCGGCCAGTGGCTCCGCGATGGCGGCCGAGCGGGTCAGTGCAGTCGTAACGAGCGAAGCGAAGGTATTCGAAGGCATCGGGGGGCCCATGCCGAGCCATGCGCAGGAAGATGCACGGAAAAAGATGAACGCCTATGCCAGTGAGACGGGAACGACCTGTACAGAGAAGTCTTGGGACGTGCGCCTCGGTAGCGGTGGCGGAGACGGTGTTCCTCGACACTACATCGCGCTCCTGACCGCAGAATGCGGAAGCTGAGCTTCCTCCCCTCCTTCAATCCTCGTCCTTGGGCACGCCCGCGAGATGCTGCTCCCGTCCGTGGTAGGGGTGTCGGTGGCGGTCGTGGCGCTCATGCGGCTCTACCTTCTTCCTGGGTCTGCCCCAGCCATTCGTAGGGTTGTGGCTGAACCGTTCCGAGCACCTGCACATCCAGGGCAATAAGACCCTCGATCGGGAGCGTCGGGGACGCGTATGACAACGCGCTGATGGAGACGATCAACGGTCTCTACAAGTCCGAGTGCATCCGCACCAAGGTCTTCCACGACGGCCCCTGGAGAACCGTCTCGGACGTCGAGTACGCCACCGCCTCCTGGGTCGAGTGGTACAACAACCGCCGTCTGCACTCCACTCTGGGCATGATCAGCCCTACCGAGTACGAGGCAGCACACTACGCTGACACACAAGCTGTGGCCGACTGATCACCGGCCAGCAAAACACCGGCAGGAAAGTCGGAACGGTTCACCTTGGTCAGCCGTCCATCGGTGCGGGTCGGCTGGCCGGCGAAGAGTCGTGTCATGGCCTCGCGCAGGGCCGCGTCAGTGCGGGCGGAGACACCTGTGCCGGTGGTCATCGGATCTTCGGCAAGAGCGTGTGGACGTCGGCCCGCTGCTGTTCGAGCGCCGCCCGTCGCTCTTCTCCGGCTGCGGCGCTCCCCGCAGACCGCGTCGCGGTACTGGAGCAGCTCGGGGTCATCTGACCGGGACAGATCAAGAGGCGCCCGGGCCGGGGACTCCGCCGTCCCCGTCAGGCACCTCTTCGCGCGCCAGATTGCGCGGACGAACGCGCTTCACCCTCCTTCGCCACCGCATCCTCCTGCGAGCGGCACACTCCCTCGCCACCGTATTGGCTGTTTTCCTTACAGTGCCCCAGCCTCAGTGGTGGCCAATTGGTGGGTGCCTGCCGTGCGGAGGAGGGGTTGGCTTGATGAGCCCCGTTTGTGTGTTCCGCCGTCTCTCACCGAGGTTGTTCTATGTCCCCCTCCCTGCCTGTCGGAGCTGGTTTGGTCGCGGAGCAG
>NZ_JBWKJV010000175.1:0-2012 GCF_056432045.1 Streptomyces sp. NPDC045701
GGATGCTCGGCCAACGGGCACGTCCGGTTCGGCGGGCGGGGACGGGAAAACCGGCACTGGAAACAGTGCACGGCGTCTCGTCCCCGACCCAACACCTCAACCTGAACCGCAAGGGCGCCAAGCTGCTGTTCCAGATCTTCACCGAACGCGAGGAACGCAAAGCCACGGCGGTCGCGACGAACTCCCCGTTCACCGAGTGGGACAAGACCTTCGGCGACGCCCGCCTCTGCGCGGCCATCGCCGACCGGATCACCTTCCACTGCACCCTCATCCAGACCGGCACAGACTCCTACCGCTACCAGGCCACCGAGAGTGAACGCCGCGCCAAGACTCACGGATGAACAGCCACGGCGCCCGCACGCAGAGATCCGTCCGTGCCCGGGACATCATCGTCACTGAGGGACCGGCCGCGGCACGGATCGTGGTCACGGTCGCCGCCGCCTGGCAGACGGCCCTGTGGCTGGGAGCGGACCAGCCACCCGTCTACGCCGCGATCGTCCCGCTCGTGGCCCTGCGCGGCGACCCCATGACTGCCCTGGCCACCTCTCTCCAGCGCGTGCTGGGCGTCGTCGCGGGCGTCCTGATCGGGATCGGTGTTCTGAACGTCCTGCACCCCTCTACCGCAGCGCTCGCTCTGGTCGTGGCCCTGGGCCTGGCTGCCGGAATGGTCCTGCGGGCCGGCAGCTCTCTGAACGCCCAGGTCCCGGCGTCCTCCCTGCTGGTCTTCGCCAGTACCTCCCCCGACGCCTACGCCCTGCACCGCCTCTGGGAGACCGGAGCAGGAGCGGCCGTGACAATCCTGCTCGCGCCGCTGCTGTGGCCCCCCGATCCCCGCCATACCCTTGCCACTCTCGCCGCGGACTCCCGCACTCGCCTCATCCAGGCCCTCACCAGTACTACCGCGGTCCTCGGCACCGATGCCGACGTGGCCCGTGACAACCTGGCTGCCGTCACCAGTGATATCGAAGCGATCCGCGGTCATGCCGTCCGGGCCCGCGAGGCTGAACGCGCCATGCGCTTCAACCCGTTGCGCCGCCGGCACCGCAACACAGTCACACGCCTGGCCCGCGCCATCGCCACCGCTGACCGGCTCACCCCGCACCTGACGGTCCTGGCCACAGAGACCGCCGCGTTCACCGGCAGGGACGACCTCGTCCCGGTCCTCAATGACGCCCGCCGGCACCTGCCCGGACTTGCCGCATCTACCGCCGAAGCGATCACGGACACCCTGGAGGAGGTAAACCCGCGCCAGGCGCAGACCACGGCCCGTGAAACCCTCGCAGCTTACGCCCGCGCCGACAGCCGCCCCGGCGCCACGGCCCTGCGCAGGCCCTTCCAGCGCATCCTCGATGACCTTGAGCAACACCTCGCGCCATGAACCCGAGGCTCTGCCTCGCATGCAACCGGGCCCCGGCCACGACTTGTCAGGGAGGTGGCTTCCGGGACCCGCAGCCACACGCTAACGACATTCCCCGACAAGCCCCCCAGACACTCCGCCCCGGCCGGAAGCCCACCCGATCAGTGGCTCCCGATCCCACCGAAAAATTCGAAGCACAGTCCGGTACATCCCCGCCACGAACAGCCCAACCCCGGCGCCCCTTCCCGCCGAAGACGTGGCCCCCATTTGACCCGGTGAAATCAGTTTTCAGGTGTCCCGGTGCCCAGGCCCAAGTGGACTGGGGCGACGAGGGCAAGATCGTTGCCCGCATGGGGATCCCGAAGGAAAGCCAGGATCTGCAGACGTTCTTCGACTGCCACCGCCGCGCGTTCGCGCACTTCGGCGGCGTCCCGATGATGATCGTCTACGACCGGGCCAAGACCGTCGTGCGACGCCACGTCGCCCCGGGTGAGGCGGTTCCGCTGTACCCGGAAGCGGTCGGGTTCGCCGGCCACTACGACTTCGACATCGACGTCCTGCTTGGGTTCTAACGCTTGTCGCAACACTCCTTGATCATGATGGGTGTGTTGATGGCGAGGCGGGGACGTAAGCGCAGGCTCGGTGTCGAGGCGGA
>NZ_JBWKJV010000176.1:0-1985 GCF_056432045.1 Streptomyces sp. NPDC045701
TCGCTGTTGCTGACTTTGGAGTGGATGAGGCGGTCGTAGGCGTCGTAGCGGTAGGCGGTGGTGGTGACCGCCATGCTCACCCCGCCGTGCTCGTCTCTGACGACCGTGCCGGTGTCGTTGACGGCGGGGCGGGTGTCGGTCCGGGAGGTGAGGTTGCCGTGCGCGTCGTAGCTGTAGGCGGCCTCACTGACCAGGGTGCCGTCGGCGCGGGTGGTCTTCTCACTCTTAGTCTGGCTGGCACCGGTGAAGGTGTAGGAGGTGGTGACGCCGTTGCCGCGTTCCACCTTCTCGATCTGGCCGAGCTTGTCGTAGGTGTAGGTGACCTCGGCCAGGGTCTTGCCGTCGGTGCCGGTCTGCTTCGCCGAGCGCAGGGTTCCGTCACCGTTGTAGGTGTAGACGGTGCGCGCCCCGGCCGCGTCGACCGCAGCCGTGAGCTGTCCGTGGGTGTCGTACTCCTGGGACAGGCTCTTGCCGTCGGGGTAGGTGACCTTGGTGACGTGGCCGTCCGCATCGTAGGTGTAGGAGATGACCGTGCCGGTCTTGTCCGCGGGGTCGAACACCTCCAGCACCCGGCCGGTCGCCTTGTCGTAGGTGTAGGCGGTTTTCAACGTGGTTTTGCCGTCTGCGGAGATGGTGGTGGTTCCGGTGATCCGGCCGGTGGCCGGGTCGTATGAGGTGGTGGTGACCGACCCGTCCGGGCGGGTCACCTTCTCCGCCTCACCCCGCTCGTTGTAAACGGTGGAGGTGATCCCGCCGACGGGGTCCTTCTCCTCGATCACCCGGCCCGCGTCGTCCCGCTTCAGGATGGTCCCGGACCGCTTCTCCTCACCCGAGCCGAGGGTTTTGACCACCTGTCCGCCGGTCAGGTCCCCGCGGGGTTCGGCGGTGACCTCACCACCGGGGAACACCTGGGGCGCGGCCGGTGTGAGGGTGGCCTTGTCGACCATGCCGCCGGTGCCGTAGGCGAGGCGGGTGGTGACATCCCCGGTGGTTGCTTCCCGCTGCCGGCCAAGCCCGTCGAAGGTCTGGCTGGCTGCGGGCACAGGGGTGCCGTCCGCGTGACGGGTCGAGGAGGCGGTGGCGCGGTCGGCGTCGTCGAGTTTCTCGGTGGTAGTGGTGACGGCCTTGGCGGGGTCGTTCTCCCCGGCGGGCAGCAGCGCGGTGGTTTTGGTGTTCGCGACATCGTCGTAGGACATGATCTGCGTCATGCCGTTGGGGGCGACCGCCTTCACCGGCCGGCCCAGCAGATCATTCGTGGTGACCGTTTTGCGGCCGGCACCGTCGCTGGTGGTGGCGGTCAGCCCGTCCGGCGAGTACTCCACCTTCTGCAAGGTCCGCGCCTGCGGGTCACCGGTGATCTTCCCGGCGGTGATGTTGTCGGTCTTCTTCTCCGCCCGGCCGAGCAGGTCGCGGGTCTCGACGGTGACGTGCCCGTCGGGGGTGGTGAGCGTGGTGGAGGTGGGGGTGTGGGCGGCGGTAGTGGTCAGTCCGTCCGGACCGGTCTCCTTGACCACCCGCCCCGCATCGTCATACACCGTCTTCGATGCCCGGCCCGACGTATCGATGGTTTCGACGACTTCACCGGTGGCCAGATCCGAGACCTGCTTCACCGTCCCCGCCGACGTGGTCACCGCGTCGGTGCGGGTATGGGCGGTGGTGTCGATGCTGGTGGTGTAGGTCTCGGTCAGCTTCTGCGGCCCCTCATCGCCTTCCGGGCGCGCGCCGTCGGCCCAGGTGACGGTCTTCGAGGCCAGCTCACCGTGCCCGTCGGTCTCGAAGCTGGTGGTGGTGCGTGCCCTGGGGGTTTCGCCCGGCTTGTTGGCCACCGACTGGGTGGTGGCGGCAACATGCCTGCCGTCGGGGGTGAGGGTGTTCCGTGTTTCGGCGATCGTGCCGTCGGTGCCGGTGGTGACTGATTTCACCGGCTGCCCGTAGGGCCCGTACTCGGTGCGGGTGACCGCCCCGGTGGCGTCCTTGCGCTCCAC
>NZ_JBWKJV010000177.1:0-1933 GCF_056432045.1 Streptomyces sp. NPDC045701
TCAGCGTGTAGGCGGTCTCGGTGACCGGCTCGCCCTCGCTGTTGCTGACTTTGGAGTGGATGAGGCGGTCGTAGGCGTCGTAGCGGTAGGCGGTGTTGGTCACCGCCATGCTCACCCCGCCGTGCTCGTCTCTGACCACCGTGCCTGTGTCGTTGACGGCGGGGCGGGTGTCGGTGCGGGAGGTGAGGTTGCCGTGCGCGTCATAGGTGTAGGCGGCCTCACTGACCAGGGTGCCGTCGGCGCGGGTGGTCTTCTCACTCTTGATCTGGCTGGCACCGGTGAAGGTGTAGAGGGTGGTGACGCCGTTGCCGCGTTCCGCCTTCTCGATCCGGCCCATAGCGTCGTAGGTGTAGGTGACCTCGGCCAGGGTCTTGCCGTCGGTGCCGGTCTGCTTCGCCGAGCGCAGGGTGCCGTCACCGTTGTGGGTGTAGACGGTGCGCGCCCCGGCCGCGTCGACCGCAGCCGCGAGCTGTCCGTGGGTGTCGTACTCCTGGGTCAGGCTCTTGCCGTCGGGGTAGGTGACTTTGGTGACGTGGCCGTCCGCATCGTAGGTGTAGGAGATGACGGTGCCGGTCTTGTCCGCGGGGTCGAACACCTCCAGAACCCTGCCGGTCGCCTTGTCGTAGGTGTAGGCGGTTTTCAACGTGGTTTTGCCGTCTGCGGAGACGGTGGTGGTTCCGGTGATCCGGCCGGTGGCCGGATCGTAGGAGGTGGTGGTGACCGACCCGTCCGGGCGGGTCACCTTCTCCACCTCACCCCGCTCGTTATAGACCATGGCGATAACCCCGCCAGCCGGGTCCTTCTCCTCGATCACCCGCCCCGCCGCGTCCCGCTTCAGAACGGTCCCCGACCGCTTCTGCCCACCCGCCTCCAGGGTTTTGACCACTTGTCCGCCGGTCAGGTCCTGACGGGGCTCAGCGGCGATCTCGCTGCCGGGGAACGCCTCAGGGGCGGCCGGAGTCAGGGTGGCTGTGTCGACCGTGCCACCGGTGCCGTAAGCCACGCGGGTGGTCACATCCCCGGCCGTGGATTCCCGCGCCCGGCCGAGCCCGTCGAAGGTCTGACTGGCTGCGGGCACGGGGGTGCCGTCCGCGTGGCGGGTCGAGGAGGCGACCGTCCGGTCGGCAGCATCCAGCTTTTCGGTGGTGGCGGTCACCGCCCTGGCCGGGTCGCTCTCCCCGGCGGGCAGCAGCGCGGTGGTCTTGGTGTTCGCGACGTCGTCGTAGGAGAAGAGCTGTGTCATGCCGTTGGGGGCGACGGCCTTGACGGGTCGGCCGAGCAGGTCGTTCGTGGTGACTGTTTTGCGTCCTGCGCTGTCGGTGGTGGTGGCGGTCAGTCCGTCGGGGGAGTACTCCACCTCCTGCAGTGTCCGCGCCTGCGGGTCACCGGTGATCTTCCCGCTGGTGATGTTGTCGGTCTTCTTCTCCACCCGCCCGAGCAGGTCGCGGGTCTCCACGGTGACGTGCCCGTCAGGGGTGGTGAGCGTGGTGGAGGTCGGGGTGTGCGCGGCGGTCACGGCCAGCCCGTCCGGACCGGTCTCCTTGACCACCCGCCCCGCATCGTCATACACCGTCTTCGACGCCCGGCCCGCCGCATCCACCGCTTCGACAACTTCACCGGTGGCCAGATCGGTGACCTGCTTCACCGTCCCCGCAGGCGTAGTCACCGCATCAGTACGCGTATGAGCGCCGGTGTCGATGCTGGTGGTGTAGGTCTCGGCCAGCTTCTGCGGCCCCTCATCACCCTCCGGGCGTGCACCCTCCGCCCAGGTGACGGTCTTCGAGGCCAGCTCACCGTGCCCGTCGGTCTCGAAACTCGTGGTGGTGCGTGCCCTGGGGGTTTCGCCCGGCTTGTTGGCGATGGCTTCGGTGGTGGTGGCAACATGCCTGCCGTCGGGGGTGAGGGTGTTCTTCGTTTCGGCGATCGTGCCGTC
>NZ_JBWKJV010000178.1:0-1919 GCF_056432045.1 Streptomyces sp. NPDC045701
GGGGCTGGTCAGTGGGTGTTTACGGGTGGGTGGGCCGCTGTCATGGGATGAGAGGTTGATGGATGGGATCGCTGTCGTGGGGCTTTATCGCATGGCAGCTGATGTTGTCTCAGGTTCGCGAGTTCTTATGCGTTGAAGGCGGGCCGGCCGGTGTGATCGGGGGGTGGATCAAAAGGTAAGGGCCGGTCGTGGGCCTGTGCTGCCCCGGGGGTTGGTGGTGCGTCGTCTGCTGGAGCGGCAGCAGGCGGGGGAGCTGGCCACGCGGCATGTGCGTGCGGTCGCTGAGTCGGTGGGTGTCTCGGAGCGTACGGTGTGGCGCTGGCTGGAGCAGGCGAAGGCCACCGGGCAGGTGGAGGCGCCGGTCCGGCAGGGGTATGCGGTGTCGGACGAGGTGTGGGCACTGCTGGGCGAGGTCGGAGGGAACGTCGCTGAGCTGAGACGCCGGCTGGCCGCGGCTGGCGGGGCGTCGGTGCCGTCGGCGTCGACGCTGCACCGGGTGATCCGCAGGGACCGACGGGCAGGGCGGGCCCTGCTGGTCGGGCGGGAGCCCGTGGTGGCCGGGCCGAGCCGGCCGGATCCGCTCAGCGAGCTGGGCTTGAACGTCGTGGCCGGCCAAGGTACCGGCGGGCAGGTCTTCCTGCGGGAGCAGAAGCATCTGGCGCAGGTCCCGGTCCTGGTCCCGGGCGCGCAGGTGGTGCACACGCCTGCTGTGCGGTCGGTGCAGCGGACGGTCGCGCACGCGGCCGCGGTGGGGGCGGTGGTGTGCTTGTACGGCGACGCCGGCCAGGGCAAGACCGTCGCGCTGCAGTACGCCCTGTCCCAGCTGCCGCACCCGGCCCGGGTCCGCCGGGTCCACGTCGGTGTGCACCCGACGGTCCCCGAACTGCGCCGGGTACTCGCGGACGCCCTTGAGCTGGGCAGGCGTCTGCCGCGCGGGGCGGGGGAGGCCGACCTGACGCTGGTGAACGCGCTCCGACAGCCCCGCGTGTTGGTCCTGGACGAGGCACAGCGCCTTCCGGGACCGGCGCTGGAGTTTCTGCGCGGGCTGTGGGACCACCCGGACACGGACACGGCACTCGTGCTCGCGGGTGCGGGCAGCGAACGGGCGCTGCGCCGGGTACCTGCGCTGGCCTCTCGGGTGCTGACCTGGGAGCTGGTGCCGCGCCTCAGCCAGCGGGAGGTGGCCACCGTGATGGCTGCCTTCCACCCACTGTGGGAGGACGTGACCGCGGACGATGTCGCGTGGGTGGACGAGCACGTGGGGCACGGCAACTTCCGGACCTGGGCGAAGCTGACCTCGCACCTGACCGCCGAAATCTATGGCAAGAGCCGGGCGGTGGTGGACCGCCGGATGCTGGAGCGGGCCTGCGCACGGCTCATGGGACCACTGTGACCGGCGCGGCCGAGCCGGCAGAGGACGCTTCCCGCTCCGGTGCGCACGGGGAGGGCCCGGGCGTGCGGGGAGGCCTGCCTTCCTCCTCCCTGTCGGCGCTGCGCGGCCCTGCCGTGCGCCGGCTGCTCGCCCTGCGGCAGGACCAGCAACTGACAACGCGGCATGTGCGGCTGATGGCTCAGTCGTTGGAAGTGACCGAGCGCACGGTGTGGCGGTGGCTGGCCGCTGCCGAGCATGACGAGTCAGCGGCCGCAGAGCCCGGGGCACGGGCCCAGAGTAAAAACCGCTTCTCCGTCACCCCCGAAGTGCGCCGTCTGCTGGCCTTGTGGAAGGGAAACGTCGCAGCGGTGCACCGTGAGCTGACCGCTCGCGCGGCCAGGGGCGAGGGGGAGCCGCCTCCCTCGATCCCGACGCTGCACCGGGCGATCCACCGTGATCTGACGCCGGGGGAGCGGGCTGGACTTGCCGGTGGGGAGCGGGCGGCGCGCAAGCACGATGTGTTCCTGGCCCGGCCGCGGGGCTGGCG
>NZ_JBWKJV010000179.1:0-1861 GCF_056432045.1 Streptomyces sp. NPDC045701
GACTCCGTTGCCCAATTCGCTGTGACGGGTGTGCCGGTTCCGGCATGATCGCTCCTGTGGCCGCTTCCTTGTCGTGCGGCCGGTTGGGGGTGGTGCGGGATGTCGATGCGGCCGCAGGGGTTACCAGAGGTCCCGGAGTGGACGGCGGCGGTGGCCGCGGCGGCGTTCCCGGACGGATCGCTCGCGATGCGGGCCCGGGACGAGCTGGCGGAGGTCTTCACGGACGAGCCGTTCGCGGAGGCGTTCGGGGTGCGCGGGGCGCCGGGCCTGGCGCCGGGGATGCTGGCGCTGGTCACGGTGCTGCAGTTCGCGGAGAACCTGACCGACCGGCAGGCCGCCTTGATGGCGGTGCGCGCGATCGACTGGAAGTACGCGCTGGGGATGGAGCTGACCGACACCGGCTTCGACTTCACCGTGCTCGCGAAGTTCCGCACCCGGCTGATCGAACACGGCATGGAACGCCTGGTCTTCGACCGGCTGCTGGCGCACTGCCGCAAGGCGGGTCTGGTCGGCGCGGGCGGCAGACAGCGCACCGACTCCACGCACGTGATCAGCGCGGTGCGGGATTTGAATCGCCTCGAGCTGGCCGGGGAGAGCGTACGCGCGGTGTTGGAGGCCCTGGCGGGAGCGGCCCCGTCCTGGCTCGCGGCGCGTTTCGGGGCGGACCGGATCGGTGAGTGGGAGGTGCGGTACGCGGCCCGCGTCGACTCCTGGCGACTGCCCTCCTCGAAGACCAAGCGGGACCGGCTGGCCGAGATTTACGGTCACGACGCTCTCGCCCTGCTGCGCGCGGTCCGCTCTCCGGGTGCTCCGCGGTGGCTGCGCGAGATCGAGGCCGTCGAGCTGCTACGGCAGATCTTCCTGCAGACCTACCACGTGACGACGGACGCCCGGGGGCGGGAGGTGGTCAGGAAGCGGGAGGCCGACAGCGACGGTGTCCCGCCCGGCCAACTACGGCTCGCCTCCCCTTACGACGCGGATGCCCGCTGGTCGGCCAAGGGAGACGAGCTGTTCTGGTGCGGCTACAAGATCCACCTCACCGAGAGCTGTGACAACGGCACCGACGATGCGGACGGAACGGACGGCACCGCCCCCGCCATGGCTGGCACTCCCAACCTGATCACCGACGTGGCCACCACCGTCTCCACCGCGCCGGACGTGACCGCCACCGCCGCAATCCAGCAGCGCCTGACCGAACGCCAGGTCAAGCCCGGCGAGCATTACCTCGATGCCGGCTACCCCTCCGCCGGCCTGGTCACCACCGCCGCCCGCGACGGCATCACCATGATCACCCCGCTCCCGGCCGACCACTCCCGCCAGGCCCGGGCCGCCGAGGGCTTCGACAAGGCCGCCTTCGACGTCGACTGGAACATGCGCCAGGTGACCTGCCCCGAAGGCCGCACCAGCATCGGCTGGCACCCGGTGCAGCAGCACGGCCGCGACGCCATCGTGATCGAGTTCGCCGGCAGTGACTGCCGCCCCTGCCCGTCCCACGGCAAGTGCACCGCCGCCGCCCGCGGCAACCGCATGCTCACCCTGCGGCCCCAGGAAGTCCATGAACACGTCACCGCCGCCCGGGCCGAACAGGCCACCGACACCTGGCAGGCCAAGTACGCCCTGCGCGCCGGCATCGAGGGCACCATCAACCAGGCCCTCGACGTCACCGGCCTGCGTCGGGCCCGCTACCGCGGCCTGCCCAAGGTCACCCTCCAGCACGCTTTCTCCGCCACCGCGATCAACATCGTCCGGCTCGACGCCCACTGGACCAGCCAGCAGCCCCATCAGCCCACGAAGACCCGCACCAGCCGCCTGTCCCGGCTCCTCTACCGACTCGCGGCTTGACAGCCAACCCACTCGAATT
>NZ_JBWKJV010000180.1:0-1849 GCF_056432045.1 Streptomyces sp. NPDC045701
CGGCAACCGCTTCGAGAACGGTCACCTCGTCGATCAGAACGAGACCCCCGCGGCATGAACCACCTCAGCTGATCCACAACTCTTGACAATTGCTCGCGCAGTATCAGGATGTTGCGGGCGTCGTCGGTGCCGACGGTGATCGTGCGGCCGCGGGGGAAGACGTCCTGGAGCTCGAGCAGGACGGCTCAAGCTCGAGCACTGCCGTGAAGGCACCCGATATCTCCCCGCGCAGCCTGAACGCTTCCAAGCGATCGCCGCAGGACTCAACAAGAGCCGCCACGCAAGGCGCTCGGCTGGGAACCCCCCAGCCGAGCGCCTGCGTGAACTACGGCCTGATCAACCGACCGCGTGTTGCAACGACCCATGGAGTACCGACCGGTACGGGCCCTTGTATTAGTGCTCCCAGCGGTTAGGGCTTCAGTACAAAGTCCGTGGTCGTCCCGCCCGCGGGGTGGGAGACCTGGCACTTATCCGCCGGGAAGCATTCGGAGTAATCGCGGCCACTGACTGCTTGGTAATTGGCGATGAGCTGGTAGACGGTTCCGTTCGGTGCCGTGTAGTCAACTTCGGCCGCATCGGGCGTCAGGTCCGACTGGACGTCGAAATAGATCTTCTGGCCCGGCTTAATCTCCTCGGGCGGGTGGGTGCCGAAGTTGTGCGGGGCCCAGCCCTTCGTCAGCTTGAGCGTCTGACCGGTGTCGTTCTGCACCGTGAAGCCATCAGTGACCCACTGCGGAGACTGAACAGAGACTGCCAACGGAGCGGAAGAGGTTGCGGGCGTCGCAGCCTGTGCGACAGCCGGGGCCAGGGCCCCCGCCCCAGCTAGAGCTGTAACGGCTAGGGCTAGCGCAGACTTCTTAAACACAGACACTATGTCCTCCCCAGGAATAGGATGGATCTTGCTGGTCTCAATGCTCTACGCCTTCCAGCGGCAGCCGCGTCAGCTGATCGTATGAGGAGCAGGTGGAATCAATGAGCGGAATCGGAGGACCCGCTCCCATGCCGGAGGTTCTCTTGTCTTAGGCCTGTCCGGTGAACGGCTTTGACAAGATTCTCGTAGTCGCTGATCCCTCGCCAGGAGGGATCAGTGATCAGATGCGGTGGCGGAGGAGGCGGAAGCCGACCCGTCCGTTATATCTGGCGCTTGATCAGTTTGGTCTAGGTAGCTAGCGACGCCTTCGTCCCGCCGTTGTGGAACGGTAGGTGAGTCCGTTGATGACAGTGTCGTGGTCGCGCTCAGGGCCGCTGGTTACGGTGTGCAGGTGGGCGCAGGAGGCCGCAGATTTGTTGTCGCGCATCTTGCTCACCGTGGCGGCGTCAGACCGGCGGGAGGGATCAGTCGTCCCGGCGCTGGGGGATCACCGCCGGTGTGGCAGTCCCCGCCCCGGCTGCCGCTCGTTCCGTCCCCGCCTGCCCCGGGCGGCTGGCCTGCTCCGGCTCGGGGATCAGCAGGTCGCTGATCTCGCAGCCGAGGACGACGCAGATGACGTCCAGGTCCTCCAGCTTGAGCGAGACCGGCTGCACGGACCACAGGCCGGACATCCTCCCCACAGAGATCACCCACTGAGGTCCCCCCGAGCCTGACGGACAGGGACCCACGTAGGGTCCGAGAGAGTCCGGCCGAGTTGTCCAGGCACCCTTTGCCGGCCGGGCGGGTCCGGGCTCCAGGAGTCGGCCGCAAGCCGCTGACGGTCACCGACCCTGGTCTGCTGCCCGCGAGCTCTGACCGAACCGCACACCCGGGGCGATCCGGCCTCGCCGTTGCGCTGGACCACGCTCTCACTCCGGTCGCTGGCCGCTGCGCTGACCATGCAGGATCACCCGGTCAGCGCGGCGACCGCCGGACGCC
>NZ_JBWKJV010000181.1:0-1844 GCF_056432045.1 Streptomyces sp. NPDC045701
CCTGGACGACGGCCTGGCGCAGCGAGCCAGCTGGTGCGTCCGGCATCTCAGCCGTGAGGGCCTTCAGTTCGTCGTCGACGGTGGTGGCATCGCGTCGGGCCAGGACTCGGCGCAAAATGCGCACCGCTTCAAAGGCATGGTAGGGGTCCTTACAAGTCAGGACAGCGGTCAGGGAACTGGGGCCGTTGTCGTGAGTCAGCAGGGCCATCACCCGGCTCTTGCTGGACGTGTGCTCACACAGGAAATCGATCGCTTGGCATACGGGCAGCGATGAAGGCATCGCGGGACTCCAAGGGAAAAGTGCTCGGCGCGCACCGGACAAGGCGGCACACGCGCACGCGGCAGGGAACCCGCTGGTGGACACGGTACGAACGCGTCCCCGGACGGTCACAAGAAGACTCGAGGAGCCAGCTGGTGCCCCCGCTACGAACGAAGACCCGGACTCGGCTCCCCCGACCCTACCCAAACCCTACGACGCCCACACCGCGAATCCGCAGAAACCACCAGCTCCGCCAACCGGTTACCCGACGCCGCCGGCACGTGGCAGATGGCAGATAGCAGGTTCTGCAGACCATTCCGTCGCTGGCACGCCCCGGGAGACTCTCGTAGCCGACTTCGGCCGGTGCTGTCCCGAAGACACTGGAACTGGCGGGCAGGGGCGGGCGGCGTGGGAGAACTGACGCTACGGACTGCTGGGTGCCGACCCCATCGGCTGGCCGGTAGGAGAGGCGGACGTGGGGCAGATCGAGCAGGGGCTGGAGCGCGCGTTGCGCACCCGGCCCGTTCCCTCAAGCACCGAGGCCCGCCTGCGGTTTCTGCTGACGACGCACCGGGGTTCCACCCAGCAGGTGGCCGCCGTGCTGGGGGTGTCACAGCGCACCGTGCAGCGGTGGGTGACAAAGAAGCCAGGAGCGCGTCGTCCCCCGGGTCCGGCGCAGGGTCTGGCGATCGAGGAAGCAGTGCTGGCTCGCTGGTAGCCCCGAGTACGGGCCCGTCGGCGTGCCCAGGCTGAGGCGGAGGGGTTCGTCTTCCATACCCGTGCGCGATTCGGGTTCGCGGCTCCGGCAGGCTCCTCGGACGATCCGCGGGTGCGGTGGATCACCCAGGATCTGCCGGGAGAGGTGGCTCGGGAACTATTCGCCGCTCGGGATGCCGGCGCGGGTGAGCAGCAGCAGACGGTGATCCTGGCCCGGGCGCTGGGGCACGCCTACTTTCGCGAGTGGGGCCGCCGGGCCCACGGGCTGCACGTGGCTTTCAGCGACGTCGAGTTCGCCGAATTCTCGATCGGCTGAGCCTGCCTCATCCAGCGCCCGCGTCAGGGGTCAGGGGCGCGAGGGTTTGGCGCGCCTGGCTGGTACTGCTTCGTACCTCTCGGCTTCCTGCCGCTCGCGCCAGTCCCACTCCACACGGCCGACGGGGCCTTGGCGGCGAGCCGCGGGCGGCTGGGGCGGGCGCAGCCTGGCTATCTCCGCCACGCGCAGCAGGGGCGTACGGTCGCCTGGCGCGGCGAGCAGCTCCTGGTCCTCGCCGGAGACGAGCCGGGTGAAGCAGGCCGCGGCCCGCAGGAAGATGCTCGCCCAGGGCGGTACGGGGTGGGTGGCGCAGCCGTCGGTGTAGCGGGTGCGGTCGTGCAGGGCGAGCGTGACTGCGGTGGTGTCGTAGTCGCTAGGGCGTGCGGTGGCGAGTTGCTGGAGGGAGGCACCGGTGAACAGTGCGGCGGCGATAGCTGCGGCCAGGTGAGGATGTGCGGTCGCCGCGTGCAGGCGGTGGGTGACCTTCTGGGCGGTGTGGGCGGTGAGAGGCGGGGGCGGTGGGCGGTGCCGCCAGACGATTGGCGGCGGCGT
>NZ_JBWKJV010000182.1:0-1842 GCF_056432045.1 Streptomyces sp. NPDC045701
TTCCTGCCTTGCGGCTTCGTCCGGTCCTTGCGGATCTCGAACTCCATCGAGCACCCCTGCGAGCTGGGGTGTTGCGACAACCGCTAGAACTCAAGGTTACCGGTACTGCCCCTAAAGGTTTTGTTACCTCAACCGATCGGGTAGGTGTCGCTGGCGTACGCTGACCCGATTGTCCGATACCGCCAGCTCGTGCATACATCGATCGTTGCTTTATGGGCGTTACGCAAGCGGCAATCCATCGATGAAAGCTAAGGAACTGTATGAATAAGCGCACCAGGGTAGTGCTGAGTAGGCTGCTGTAGCGACCGCAGGCCTCCTTTCCTCAGGAGTAGCTCAGGCGAGTGCGAATACGTACAGCCACAACAATGATGAGATCTCCGTGACGGTTGAAAACCGGTCTCAGGACCCTATCACGCTGAATCATGTCAGCGCCTCGGGTAAATTCACAAAGTCGCCGGGAATCACCGGTGTCACCACGGTGAACAGCTGGGAAACTACTAACTGGGCGGTGGGGCCTAACCCAAATGGACACCCAGAAAACTCCGCTGTTGTCACCTACGGGGCGCCTGACGGTGACTTCATCCGCGTGACGACGACGCTGCTCTCCCAGTTCACGAACTGCGAGGTGTACCAGCCCTCGGGTGGCCCTGTTTCTCACCAGTGTAAGGTAGCTGGCACGCCCTCCCACCCTTACGTGATTGTCGCGGACAAGAGCTGAACGGGTTACGTTTCCGCCGTCCCGGTCAGGCAGTGCCGGGGAGCGCGTCTGTGGCCTCGGTGGTCGACTCGACCTGCCCCGCCGTCATCCTCAGCACACAGCGATTCCGATCGCCGCGCTGCTCGTCGGCGGCTGGTTCGCCGTCCGCAAGCGGCCGCGGCGCTCGTCGGCCAACAGCGCTAGGCTCCAGAACTCGCGTCTCGGGCAAGGGCACCAGCAACCTATCTACAGCGCCAAAGCGTTTGACTGACCGATTGATGAGCGGTTGGGTTAAGCGCCTCTGTGATAATTAGTAAATACTAACGTAGCAAAGGAAGGATAATGAAGGTTTTCGGGCGCTTGGGGGTAACTTCAATTGCGATGGCTGTGGCGCTTGTCGGGGGCGCCCCGGTGGGTGCGCATGCTGCGGTGAATGTCGCACCTGCTGTAGCCACGGTAAACGGGTTCGGCTCAACAGACTGCATAACCGGCTGTCTAAAATTTACGTTGGAGAATCGCACGGATGACATTCTTATGCTTACGAATGTGCGCAATATAAGTGATACGCGTTACGATGTCCGCCAAGCCTTGGAGATACCGCCGAACCAGAAACGGGAATTTCGAGTTCTTGTAAGCCTAAGTCCGAAGCTGACCCCTCATTTTATCGCCGTGGACTATTCTGACACCGCGGGCGGGGGGTACAGCTTCCACGCGGAGACGAGCACCCTATACAATTCTCACGCTTATATTGTCCACGGCACTACTGCAAACGCAGCGGGGGTTAACGGCCAAGATTTTTACGTTAGCGGCTAATAATGTCTTCATGATCTGCACTGCCTTGCGGAGTTCCGCGAGGCAGATGGCGTGCCAGGGCTGATTCATAGTCGTGGTGATCATGCTGCGTTGCAGGTCAGGGGCAGTCCGAGCAGGTCGGGTGGGCGGGTAGGAGGGTGTGCAGGAGGGTCTCTCGGAGTCCGGCTGCGAGTTGTGGTGGCCGGCGTCGCGGAGGGTGTTGATGGCGAGGTTTCGGAGGGTGGCCATGTTGGCCGGTCCGTGTCCGGTGCTGATCTTGGAGACGTCCCCGGCGAACGTGGTGTCCCGGATGTGGTGGACGGCTTCGATGCCCCATTGTGCTCTGGCGATAC
>NZ_JBWKJV010000183.1:0-1839 GCF_056432045.1 Streptomyces sp. NPDC045701
CTACAAAAGCCTCAAAGTCGACCGACGCACCTACAAAGCCACCCTCAGCATCGACATCTTGCAACCAAGGCTCATCCCGTAACTTCACGGCCTTGACCTTTAGCCGGGCACGGTGGACTGGAAGGCGTACACGTTCTGCGTCCTGGAGCAGCTGCACCGGATGCTGCGGAGCAAGCAGATCTTCGCCAGGAACTCCTCGAAGTGGGGTGACCCGAGGGCGAAGCTGCTGGCAGGTGAGGCGTGGCAGCAGGCCAGGCCGACGGTGCTGGCCTCGTTGAACCTGCTCGGTGAGGCGGGGAAGCATCTGGCGGCGCGGGCCGCGCTGCTGGACGGCACCTCCCGGGAGGTCGCCGCCCGGGTCCCGGACAACGCGCAGATCGTCTTCGACGACGACGACGGCAGGCTGCACTTCGGCGCCCTGGAGCCGGAGCCCGAACCGGCCTCCCTGCTGGACCTGCGGGCGGCCGTCAACGCGATGCTGCCGAGGGTGGACCTGCCAGAGGTGCTGCTGGAGGTGTTCTCCTGGACCGGTGCCGACCAGGCGTTCACCTCGGTGACCTCCGGCGAGGCGAGGCTGAGGGACCTGCACGTGACGATCGCGGCGCTGCTGGTCGCCCACGGCTGCACGGGCGGGCGGGGCAGCTCTACCAGCGCTACCAGGACGGCATGGAGGACCAGATCGGGGCGCTCGGCCTGGTCCTCAATGCGCTCGTGCTGTTCAACACCCGCTACATGGACGCCGCGCTCACCCAGCTCCGTGCCGACGGCTTCGGGGTGCGCGACGAGGACGTCGCCCGGCTGTCCCCGTTCGTGCGCCACCACATCAACCTTCTGGGCCGGTACTCCTTCCAGCTTCCCGACCTGCCTGGCGGAATGCGCCCCCTGCGCGATCCGGACCCCGCCGAGGCTCGAGTCCCCGCGCCGCTCTCGCCGGACAGTCGGTGAACGTAACCGACCCGGCGGCAGGCTGTCGCCAGGGGCAGTGGCGTCTCCGAAGCCTGTCGGGTCAAACATCCCATGCCGTTTCGATGTCAAGCGGCGGCTGGGATGGTTGCGTGGTGTGACCATGCGGTGGTCTCGTCGTAGGGGGTTTTGGTCTTGAGGCATCCGTGGAGGATGCCGACGAGGCGTTTGCCGAGTTGGCGCAGGGCGGGGTTGTAGCCGGCGTCGCGGGCGCGTTGCTTGTCGTAGTAGCGGCGGGCGCCGGGTGAGGTGTTGATGGCGGAGAACGCCTGCTTGTGGAGGGCGTCGGCCAGTCGGTCGTTGCGGACGTGACGCGCGTGGACCGTGTGCGCTTTGCCGGAGGCGCGGGTGACCGGGCTGGTGCCAGCATAGTTTTTGCGGGCCTTGGCGACTCTGTTGCTGAATTTGCTGCGGGGGTGAGCTCGGGTCCGTGATGATCGTTCCCGAGGTCGCTTCTCTGTCGTGCGGCCGTGGAGGCGGTGGGGCATGTCGATGCGGCCGGTGGGGCTGCCGGAGATCCCGGAGCAGACTGTGACGGTGGTTCGGGCGGCGTTTCCGAAGGAGAGCCTGGCGATACGGGTGCGGGACCGGCTCGCGGAGGTCTTCGTTGACGAGCCGTTCGCCGCCGCGTTCGGGGTGCGGGGTGCTCCGGGCCTGTCGCCGGGGGTGTTGTCGTTGGTGACGGTGTTGCAGTTCGCCGGGGACCTGACCGATCGGCAGGCGGCGGCGATGGCGGTGCGGGCCATCGGCTGGAAGTACGCGATGGGCGTGGAGCTGACGGTGAGGGGCCTCGCGTTTTCCGGACAGGGTCTGATCCATCAATTCATGCGGCGAGCCGCAGGTTCTCGAACTCGGCGCGGACTTCTTGGGGTGGCC
>NZ_JBWKJV010000184.1:0-1820 GCF_056432045.1 Streptomyces sp. NPDC045701
GCGAGAGTGAGGTTGAGCCGGGCGAGGTGGCTGGTGCGGGTTCGGTCGAGTGGATGACCGTTCCACCAGGCGTTGAGGCGGATCAGGTTGATGGCGGTGGCGCAGCAGACGTGGTTGAGGTGGGTCTTGGCCAGGCCTCGGTAGGGGGTCCGTCGGGCGCCGGTGCGGTGGGTGACCTGCCAGACGGTGCCTTCGATGCCGGCGCGTAAGGCGTAGTCGGCCTTCCAGTCCTCGGTCTGCTGTTCGGTGCGGGCGGCGCGTAGGGCTTCGAACATTTGCCGTGTGTGAATGGAGAGTTGGCGGCGGTTGCTGCGGGCACTGGTGCACTGCTCCTTGAATGGGCAGGGGCCGCAGTCGGCGGCGGCGAAGGAGACGACTGTCTTCGGGGTGCCGTTCTGGATCACGGGGTTCCAGGTGGTACTGGTCTTCCCGGCGGGGCAGATCGCCTTCTCGGTTTCCCAGTCGATGGTGAAGTCGTGGGCGGCGAAGCCGTCCTTGGCCTTGGCCTGGCGGGAGTGGTCGAGCAGGACCGGGGTGATCAGCGCGACGCCATGCTGCTTGAACGAGGAGACGATGAGCTCGGCGCTGGGGTAGCCGGAGTCCAGGTAGTGCTCGTGGGGCAGCAGACCGCGGGTGTCCAGGCAGGTGTGGACGGCTTCCAGGGCCTTGGTGTCGGGCAGCGTGGCGGCGGTGGTCGTCACGTTCGTGATCAGGTTCGGGCGGTCGGGGGCTGCCCTGGGGTCCGCGCCCGGCGCGGGGCGCGAGCAGGTCTCGGAGATGTGCAGCTTGTAGCCCAGCCAGAAGGTGTCACCTTTGGCGGACCAGCGGGCCTGGGTGTCGTAGGGGGAGGCTATACGGGTCTCTCCGGGAGGCAGGCCGTCCCCGCCGTCCTCCTGCTTCTCCCGCCGCTTGACCACCTCCCGCCCACCCGCCACGGTGCGGGTGTAATTCTGGATCAGCACGGTGCGCAGGGTTTGCACCGCGGGCAGTTCACGCAGCCAGGCCGGGGAACGCGGATCGTGGACGGCGCCCAGCAGCGCGTACCCGTCACGGGCGTAGTCCAGGGCGAGCGCGTCCCTCTTCGTCTTCGACGTCGGCAGGCGCCAAGTGTCGATGCGGGCGGTATACCGGAGTGACCAGGACGGGTCCAGGACCTGGGAGATCCAGTCGGGGGCTGCCGACGAAAGCGCCTCCAGCGCAGCCCGGACACTCTCCCCGGCCAGTTCCAGGCGGTTGAGCTCGCGCACCGCGGCCACGATGTGGGTGGAATCGGTGCGCTGCTTGCCCCCGGCGCCGAGCAGTCCGAGTGCGGCCAGACGGGTCAGCAGCAGGTCCAGCGCCCGCTCCTCCAGGCCGTGTTCGACCACCCGGGTGCGGAACTCCGCCAGCACGGTGTGGTCGAAGCCGGGGTCGGCCAGCTCCAGCCCGAGGGCGTATTTCCACGCCAGGTTCTCCCGCACCTGGTCAGCGGCCTGCCGGTCGGTCAGGTTCTCCACCCGCTGCAACACTGTCACCAGCGCCAGCCGCCCCGGAGACCACCCCGGACGGCCTCGCTGCCCAAAAGCGGCAGCGAACTCGGCGTCCGGGAACAGCTCCCCCAGCCGGTCCCGGACCTGCACCGCCAACGGCTTCTCCCGCTTCCCCCGGTACATCGACGCGATCGCCGCCGCGATCTGCGGAGAAGGCTCCGGCCAAGGCTGGGGCTGCACCGACACCACACACTCCGTCCTACGGCCGGATACCAGACGTGACGACCGCACCCCATGATCCCGAACCCGCTGGCGCAGCATCAACCGAGCACTGAATTAGCCACCAGGGTC
>NZ_JBWKJV010000185.1:0-1809 GCF_056432045.1 Streptomyces sp. NPDC045701
CGTGATCTGACGCCGGGGGAGCGGGCTGGACTTGCCGGTGGGGAGCGGGCGGCGCGCAAGCACGATGTGTTCCTGGCCCGGCCGCGGGGCTGGCGCAATCAGGTGTGGGAGACCGACCACGTCCAGGCCCCGGTGCTGGTCGATGTCGAGGGCAGGGCCCGCAGGCCGTGGATCACCTGGTTCACCGACTGCGCCACCAACGCGATCACCGGCGTCGCCGTGACGCCGGCGCATCCGTCGCGGGAGTCGGTGCTGGCCGCGCTGCGCTCCGCGGTCCTGCGCGAGGACCCCTACGGCCCGTTCGGCGGCCTGCCCGAGAAAGTGCGAGTCGACCGCGGCAAGGACTTCCTGTCCAGGACGGTGACCGCCGCGTTCGATCTCCTGGACGTGACGGTGGAGGACCTGCCCGCCTACACCCCGCACCTCAAGGGCACCGTGGAGGGCCTGAACCGGTCGGTGGAGAGCATGTTCCTGGCCGCGCTGCCCGGCTACGCCCGCCAGCCGCGCCCCGGCAAACGGCCTTCCCGCCCGAAGGACGAGGTACTGCTCGGCTTCGAGGACTTCACCGCCCGGCTGCTCGCCTGGGCGCTGTGGTGGAACACCGAACACCAGCCCGCGCCGTTGCGGGGCAGGACTCCGCTTGAGGCGTGGCAGGACGATCCCACCCCGCTACGGGACGTGGCCGCGGCGGATCTGTGGACGTTCACCCTGGAGGACGCCGGCACCCGCACGCTGACGACCCGCGGTATCCGCTTCAGGAAACGTGACTATGTGGGGCCGTGGATGACCGGTCAGTCCGGGATCCAGGTCCGGGTCCGCTTCATGCCCCACCACGACCACCGCATCGAGGTCTACCACGCGGCCACCGGCCGCTACCTCGGTCCTGCGGACCTGGCCGACCAGGCAACCGAGGAACAGGTCAGCGCTGTGCGACGGGCACGGGCCGCCCGCGCCCGCCGCCTGAAGAAGGACCTGGAGGGCTCACAGCGCGAGCGCTACGCAGCCGTGAACCAGCCCGAGGCCCCCCAGCGGCTCGGCACCCTGACCACCGCGCAGGCCGAGGCCGAGCTCTCCCAGGCCGCTGGCGCCGACCTGTCCGATCTGGCGATGCCGGACCTCATCCCGCCCGCCGCGCCCCCAGCCGACTGGCGCACCCCGCCATCCCTCGTCACCCGGACCGCGCCCGGCCAGCCTGCTTCCGTCCCATCCGAACCTCCCCCCGGGCGTGTGCCCGGATCGACTGCTCAGACCACTGAAGACGGAGACGCCTCGTGACCGCGGCCACCTACCAGTACGTCGACCTGCCCGACGCCTCCGTGGTCACCACCCGCGCCCTGCTCACCGCGCGGGAGAACATCGGCGATACGGTCGCTGCCCGCGCGATGATGTGTATCCACGGCGGCGCCGGCTTCGGCAAGACGCTCGCCGTCAACACCTGCTTGCGTGAACTTGAACCCGGCGAGGACGTCCGCAAGATCACCTTCCGGGCCCGTCCCACCGCCCGAGCGGTGCGCTACGAGCTGTTCACCGCGCTCGACCTGGCTGGCGAGCCGCCGCGCCACCCCAGCGAATTCGACCGTCTGCTCAAGACCGCCCTGGCCGAGCGCCCCCGCACCTTCCTCGTCGACGAGGCCCAGTGGCTCAACGGGGAGGCGTTCGAGTACTTCCGCTACCTGTGGGACGAGCCCTCCACCCAGCTGGCGATCATCTTCGACGGTGGCGCGGGCTGCCACACCGTGCTGCGCCGCGAACCGATGCTCTCCTCCCGCATCTTCATCTGGCAGCACTTCACCCGCCTCACCCCCGACG
>NZ_JBWKJV010000187.1:0-1772 GCF_056432045.1 Streptomyces sp. NPDC045701
AAAGACGCTGGGATGGCGGACCCCGGCCGAGCTATTCACCGCCGCTCTGACAGCATGAGACCTGCAACGTTGCGACGATCGTGCGAATCCGCCCTCCCGCGGCAAGCCCTTTTTCCCACCGCTCCGCAGACGCAACCCCAACCCACTGTGATCGCCGCCCAGTCCCTGTGTCGCCGCGCCCACCCAGCCCTCGCCCGACACATCCACTACGAGCAACGCAGACGCCGAACCCTCGAACCTCACGTGCAGCCCGGAACCATGCAGTTTTCCGCAGTGCGGCACACGTTGGCGGGCCAATCCAACGAGGGATAACATAAAAGAAATACCTCGCCGTGAAGGACAGGCGGGACACGTCGGCATCACTGCTGGCATGTTGAGATGCACATATGGTCGACGGAGCTACACGTTCTGTCATGAGGCTGCAGCAGACCAGACATCCCCGGGCAGTGAATCTGGCGGCGATATTCGGCATGCGGCTCCCTGATTGGACATCGTTGTAGGGAGGCTGTCATGTCAGCCGCTCAGCAATCCATACCCCGCCCTGCCGGACGCCGGGAGGGCATAAGAATAAAAATTCGGGCATTCGTGCGTCTCGGGCGGCCGAAATTTCTCGTCTACAGCTTTGTCTTTACTGCGCTCGGTACGCTGGCAGCAGTTACTCAGACCCATCGCTTCAGCGTGTACGCCTGGATAACTGCGCTAGCTTTTTCGTGGTGCACACATCTCATGACGCACTACTGCAATGAATACTACGACCTCGCCGCAGACACTGCCAACCCCGCTCCCACTGCTTGGACGGGTGGCAGCAGAGTGCTTGTCGATGGCACCCTGAAACCAGTTACCAGTATCACTGCGGCACTTATACTCCTTCTTCTCGATCTGCTGATTGTCAGTATCTACATATCAGGGCCCGGTCGCATTGTCGCACTAATCGGCATCGGACTCGCCTGGTTCTACACGGCTACACCACTGCGCCTAAACTACCGAGGGCTGGGAGAAGTGACCTGCGCAGCGGTGATCACTGTGATTTGGCCGCTTGTGGCATTTTTGCAGCAGGGTGCAGCGGTATCCGGTGCCCTCGTTGCTGTCATAGGTCCCATCTTTATTCTGCAGACGGTGCGAATGTCCTTGATGAACATGTCAGACCGGGACGGTGATGCGATCGTCGGGAAGCGGACCCTCGCGACTATTTTGAAGCCAACCGCTACAGTCATGCTCTACATTGGTGCACAGTTTGTAGCCTACGGGCTGATCATCATCATGATGATCGTCGGCACGATGTCATGGTATACGGCCGCATTTATTTGCAGCAGTTCGCTGCTCTCCATAGCGATCGCCCGCCGCCTGCTGACTGAGCTGCGCACCGCTCAGCCGATCGGGGAGGCAGTACCGTTCTGGGCGTCTACGCACATTGGCGTCGTAGCTCTTACTGCTGTCGTGGGGCTCGGGACCCAGGTATTTGCCGCGGACAACACGGAGCTGGTCAAGCGGTCGAGCTTGCTCTTGACTGTCTTGAGTGTAGTACTGCTCACCGCTCAGATCGTGCTTGCGCTGAAAAAGAGGACCACCCTGAAGGACCCGTAAGACTACTTGCGTTTGAGGGTGGTCAGGGCGGACAAGGACCTCGGTCTCGGTGCTGAAACCCTCCCGAAGGGCCGGCGCGATACTGCATCCCCTGTACTACAGCCGTGAGTCGCGGTTGCGGTCTCTGCGGTCGCGGGTGGCGTGATGGCTTTGGCGGGCGCGGGTCTGGTGGGTGCGGCGCCAGAGGG
>NZ_JBWKJV010000188.1:0-1764 GCF_056432045.1 Streptomyces sp. NPDC045701
CCGTGGCCGTTCTCCCACCAGATCCGGATGGGGATCCGGGCCCACTGGTACATCCGCTCACCGTGGGACCCCTTCCCGGCGGACAGCCGCTTCCATGCCTGCGGTGCCAGGCCCTCGACCAGTTCGTCGACGCGGCGTTCGCCCATGTCGCGGGTGATGACGGTGTCGCTGGTCTTCACGCACATCACGTGGCTGATGGCCTGCTGTTCCATCCGCCACCGCAGGGATTCCGGCTGTCCGTAGGCCTCGTCCGCGGTGACCCACGCGAACGGCACGCCGGCCTGGACCGCACGGGTGAGCATGGCTTTGAAGTGCCCGGTCTTCGTCGCGAAGGCCACCTCGTCCGGGACGCCCGCCTCCCGGCACCGCTCCCGGTCGTCCGTCCACGAAGCAGGAAGATACAGTTCCCGGTCGATCAGCGCCCGCCCCTTCGTGGAGGCGTAGGCCAGGAACGTGCCGACCTGGCAATTTTCGGTGCGTCCGGCGGTGCCGGAGTATTGCCGCTGGACGCCGGCCGAGCGCACGCCTTTCTTCAGAAAGCCGGTGTCGTCCCCGATCAGGACCGCGTTCTTGTCGCCGATCGTCCCGACGACGTAGTCCCGCACGTCGTCACGGACACCGTCGGCGTCCCAGTCCGCCTCGCCCAGCAGGCGCTGCATCCCGACCGGCAGCCGGTCACCGGCCCGTTCCGCCAGCGTCCAGCCGTTCTTCCGCTCCAACGGAGCGATCAGCCCCCGCATATACGCAAGCGCCCGCCCCCGCGGCTCCGACCTGGCGAAACGCGACGCGAACCGGGCATGCAACCCCGCCAGCACCCCGTCCCACTCCTCAACCAACCCCACCCCAAGCTCAGCCATACCCCAACTCAACCACAAACAAGTGAGATTGCAGTATTAGTTCAGAGAAGAACTCATCGCTTCCGAGTCTGCCGACGGCGGCGCGTGGGCCCGCCCAGGAGGTGAGCCGCCGCGCCGAACGACGCGAGGACGGCGTCCCCGGCCGCATGGCCCAGGCCGTCGTTGATGTCCTTGAAGTGGTCGGTGTCGACCGTGACCAGGGGCCACCTCGTCGCCGTGGCGGCGAAGGATCCGCCGGGCGCGGACGGTGTAGGCGTCGCGGCGCAGCAGTCCGGTGAGCGGTCCTTGCGGGACGCGGCGAGGCGTCGGTGCAACGTGATGGCGTGCACGGTCCAGCCGGTGAACGGGACTGCGGCGGTGGTCAGCAAGAGTGCGCGTTGCCCGAACCGGGCCTGCACGCGCAGGACGGAGTCCATACTGGGGATCCATCGCTTCCAGTGCCTGCGCTTCGAGGTCGGCGCGGCCCTCGGGGTTGTCGTACCGGGCCTGGTCGTCGGCCTCCTGGTCGACGTCGTCGAACCCGCCGTGGACGGTGCAGAAGGATGTCCGGGTCGTTATCCATGTCGCCGTTCAGCGCCCGGGAAAGGCAGCTGATGCTGTCAGTCGGCGCCCACGCCTGGCCGGTGCATTCGTCGCCGAAAGGGCAGGGCAGCAGGACGTCGAAGCCGAAGTCGCCCTCGCCATCGACGTCGTCGCGGTAGGCCAGGGTGAGGTACTGCTGACCGAGGCGGATCTCCGCGACGCGGTTCCGGCCGGTCCCAGGTCGGAGCCGGGCTTCCACCGCCACAGCGGCATCACGGCAGTACCACCCGGACTCCGTTGCCTAATTCGAGTGGGTTGGCTGTCAAGCCGCGAGTCGGTAGAGGAGCCGGGACAGGCGGCTGGTGCGGGTCTTCGTGGGCTGATG
>NZ_JBWKJV010000189.1:0-1741 GCF_056432045.1 Streptomyces sp. NPDC045701
TCACCAACGGCAACAAACCCACCACCATCACCCTCGACAAAAACACCATCACACCCCCCGCCCCCCTCAAAGAAAACATCAACGGCGTCCAGATGACCGCTAACAACGCCACCCAGAAACCCGGGGGGCTCGTCCCCGCGGGCATGCCGCGCGCCAATGGCCTTGACCAGGAGCCGATGGACATCAGGATCACCCCCACCAGCTCTCAGGAGGAAGAACTGCCCGGGTCCCACGAGGCATACCAGCGGCTGTACTTCCGGGACACCGACACCGGCCAGGTAATCACCGGACTCGTCGACCCCGAGCACCCCGGGCAGTACACCTCCGTCACCTCGCACCGCGGGGCCTACCCAAACGACGGCCAGCAAGCCATGAGCGCCAGCTCCGCTAACTACCGGGCTTACCTCACGACCACCAACGCGGCCCAGCGGCGGGTCACCGCCGTCCTGCATACAGGGCCGCAAGGTGCCCGCATCTCCAGCGGCGTCGCCATCCAGGGAAACGTCCTCACACCCACAACCGCTCCTGGAAGCAGCGGTAGCCTCATCCAGCTGGCCAATTGTGCAGAAGGCGCCTGCAGCCTCACTGCCCCCACCACCACCCGCCCCGCCCTATTCGCCCACAGGTCACCAGTCCCCCGCATCGGACTGCAGCTCAATGCCTACGCGACAATCTCCACACACAGCCTTCCTCTGTACGCCCCGGAAAGCCAGAAACTCCCCCTCGGTGCCACCCTCAAACGGGCCCCCGTCACCACCACGCACAACAGCGCGACAGTAAACGGCAGCGACTTCAACAGCTACCCCGGCAACTACGAAGGCGACAAAATCTACACTGCTCTCGTCACCCACGGAGACAGCATCAATGCCGACAACATCATCGCAGCCCGCTGACCTCCGTCATATACCGCAGGTCCGTCCCTAGCGACGTGGTGTCGACAGCATGTGCTGTGCAGACCGTGACATGAAGTGAGCCGTACGGGTTGGGAAGGTTGTGAAGCGATCCCTGGCCCGTACGGCGCTCTCGCATCGTATCTGCACCGGCATCTCGCGGGACCACCTCGGCAAGGGCGTCTCCGGGCTGGCCATGCCCTGGATGGCGCGGGAGGCAGCCCGGCTGGATAAGCGCCGAGGTCACACGACGGCCAGGAGCACGCGGTCAAGTGAACCGGTCCGACTTCTCTGCCGAGAGTGAACCAGCAAGTCGTCATTCCCGCCTCGGCGACCGCGTACCGAGGGCTTCGCGCCAGTGGCTCCCGCCCGGGCCAGACGGGTCGGCCACGCAGAAGTTCTCCCGGCGGGTGACCCATTCCAGGCTCCGCAGGGCGGACTGGGTGGCCAGGGGGATGGAGGACTTCTTCTCGTCCCAGACGCCGAAGGTCTTCCCGGCGGGGAAGCCTGCCTTCTGGCGGCGGGCGGCGTGCATCGCGGCATCCCGGTCGGCGGCTTCCTCAGCCAGCAGCACGCGTACCAGTCCGGCCGGATCCCACCGCTGGGCCCGGGCAGTGGGGATCAGCTCGGTCAGCTGCCTCCTCAGGTGCGGCAGTCGCAGACGCCGGGTCAGCTCGATCGCCTCGTCCAGTGCGTCCCCTGGCCGGGCCGGCGGGAACGTGTGGCGGGGATACTCACGCGGTCTCCTCCCCGGGTCTTGAGTTCTAGCGGTCGTCGCAACACCCCAGTGCATAGGGGTGCTCGATGGAGTTCGAGATCCGTAAGGACCGGACGAAGCCGCAGGGCAGGAA
>NZ_JBWKJV010000190.1:0-1717 GCF_056432045.1 Streptomyces sp. NPDC045701
CACCGGGCCAGGCACCACGACGTCGGCAAGACGGTCAAACGTGCCGAGTCGATCAAGGAGCACCAAGCCCGCAGAGGTTAAACGTCAAGCTGAGAGTTGGGAGGATCTGTGGCTGCGCACCCAGCGTTCCACGCCCTCACCGCCGCCGCCCTTGCGGCAGCCCGATGGTGGGCAAGCCGCAGCGCAGGCAGGGAGCACGGAGCCAGCGCCGCGAGGGCACCCTGGCGCCGGACACCGCCCCGCCCCGCCCCACCAGCAGCAGCGGTGCTCACGCGCGGGTGGCAGAACTGCATGCTGCGCTCCTCGATCCCACCGCGGTCGACGACGCCACCTACTTCAAGTCGTAGGCAAGAGATGCCCCTCCCCGATCCTCGCAAGGGAGGGGCGTCCGCGGTTCACGTCTGGGTACACGCGCCCTCATGCACGGACAACATGCGCGTCCTACGAGTACTCTGTTCGGCCCGACCTCCAACGCCCAGACACCCGCGCCCGCGCAGGACGGCGTCAAGCACTCCCGCCGTGGCAGGTTCACCGGCCGCCTGAGGCGCCGGATCCTCGCCTACCGGTCGATCGAGTTCCTGTCCTCCCGCATCCCCGGCGACACCAGCCCAGGCGAGGAATGCCTGCTCCTGGTCCACATCCGCAAGGTCGTCGGCCAAGTCCAATACCAGATCTGCACCCACTGCGCCGAGGGCGTCATCACCGACGTGGCCCTCGAGGAGCGCTTTTGCAACACCGGCCTTGGCACCCGCGCGCTCTCCCACCTACGCTCCCGCCACCCCGGCCTGAGCTGGCGCAGCACCCTGAACCAGCGCGCCACACGCGATCTCCTGCGACGCATGCGCGTCCCTACAACGACTACGGCCGGCCTGTGCCCACACACCCGCCAGCCGCTCGCGCCTCCGGTGCCGACCGCTCTGTGACCGCCGCCAACCCGGCGTCCGGCGGTTCCCGCCTGTGATCCCCTACCAGGGGATGCGGGCGCAGAATGGTTTTGCCGCCGCCTGGGGCGGACTCGATGTGCAGGTTGGTGGTGAGCAGATCGGGTCAGCGATCAAGGAGTACGCCGACGACCGGCGCCTTAGGGCCGTTTTCCTGACAGCGTCCCATCCTCAGTGGTGGCCATTTGGTGGGTGCCTGCCGTGTGGAGGGGCGGGTTGACTGGCTGAGCCCCGTTTGTGTGTTCCGCCGTCTCTCACCGAGGTTGTTCTATGTCGCCCTCTCTGCCTGTCGGAGCTGGTTTGGTCGCGGAGCGGGACGCTGGTGGGGTTTTGCGGTGGCGTTCGTTGCGCCGGGTGGCGTTGGCGACGGCGGTGGTGATGGGGGTGTCGGCGGTTCCGGTGGTGTCGGCGGTGGCTGCCGATACGCCGGGCGGGGTGCCGGCGCCGGTGTCGGGTTCGGTTCCGCTGGGTGATGCGGCCGCAGGTGCGCTGGATGAGCGCACGGGCATGTGGCGGATGAGCCTGCCGCTGGTCACCCTCGGCGGGCGTGGGGGTCTGGACGCGTCGGTTTCTTTGTCGTATGACCAGCAGCTGGGGTCGGCGGGGGTGGACCGGCACGGTCTGGGTGCGGGGATGAGTCTGGGGCTGTCGTTTGTGGACACTGAGGGCGGGGTGCGGGTCTTCCCCGCCTCGGGGGGCATGTTCGAAGCCGATGAGGCCTCCGCGACCGGCCTGAAGCGCTACCCGCTGAAAGACCTGGAGTTTGAGCGCAGGGC
>NZ_JBWKJV010000191.1:0-1711 GCF_056432045.1 Streptomyces sp. NPDC045701
CGAACCAGCCCGACCACACCTCTACCGCGCGCTCCGTCTCCACGAACGGAACAACGCGTCACGCACCCAACAGACACGCACGGCTGTAGTACCGGGGGTCCAGTGGCGCTATCTCCCGCATGACCTCCCGCAACACGGTCTACGGCTACTTCGCCAAGTGGGCGGACGAGGGCCTTTTCGCCCAGCTCAACGGCCTGCTCAGGCAGCTTCTGCGCGAGAAGGAAGGACGGGACGCGGAGCCGACGGCCTGCGTGATCGCCGCTCAGAGCGTCAAGACATCCACCAGCGTCCCCGCTGTCAGCCAGGGCGTGGCCGCCGGGAAGAAGTGGGACGCAAGCGGAGCATCGTGACCGACACGCTCGGCCTCCTCCTCGCCGTGCTGGTGACCGCGGCGAGCGTGCAGGACTCCGTCGCCGGCACCGCACTGCTCGACCATGTCGCCACCGATCACCCCACCATCCGCAAGGTGGTGGGCCGACGGCGGCTACCGCCAGCACCTCGTCGAGCACGCGGCCACCCCTCGGCATCGACATGGAGATACCCCCCGCAAGCCCAGGACGAGGTTTCACTCCCACCCCGAAGCGTTGGACGGTCGAGCGGACCTACGGCAACTGCCCTGGTCCTTCCTCACGTCCCCGGACCCGTCTCGCTCTCCCAGGCCGAGCGTCACCCTGACTACAGAGAGCTACTTGTCACTTCGCCGTAGCTTCGGGGGGTGCCTCTATGTCCTTCGTCAAGGCACCCCTGCCAGGTTTGGGGTAATCGGTCTTTCTGGGGTCATGCGGCGAGTTCGACGTCCGCCGGCGTGCGGGGTTCGTAGAAGGTGCCGTCCCGGAGCATGGCGAACAGGACGCTGATGCGTTTGGCAGGCGAGGCGGAGGAGGGCTTGGGGACCGTGCGCTGGAGGTCGACCATGCCGAGCCGCTGTGCCAGCGTCCAAGCTCGTCCCAGTGTCCGTTGGGCAAAATCACTTTGCTGTGCCCGAGCTGGGCGCGCCAGGCGCGCAACGCAGCCTGGTACTACAGCCTCAGATCTTGTGACTGTTGATCGGTGATGTCGTTGTTTGGTCATGCTGGTGGATGTGGCGCCGGAGCACGTGGAGGGGTGGGCGGAAGAACTGGCTTCACTCACCGTGGGGCTGGGGCATCTGTTCGTGCGGCCGGAGCCGCGGGAGGTGTTCGCGGATCTGATGGGGGGCCTGCTGCCGGACCGGGGCCGGAAGAACGGCTGGACGGTGGCCGGGCGTGCCGGGCACGCCACCCGTGCACCGGATCCAGAAGCTCCTGGGTGAGGCGTCCTGGGACGCGGTCGCGTTGCTGGCCGGGGTTCAGGACTGCGTCGCCGGCCGCCTGGGCAGTGCTCAGGCCACGCTGGTGCTGGACGGCACTCAGGTGATCAAGAAGGGGACGCGGCCGGCGGGGGTGGCGCACCAGCACTGCGGAACCACCGGGGACGTACGCAACTGCCAGGTCATGGTGATGCTCACCGGCCGGGGCCGGGCACACCTTCTGCGACCGGCGCCTGTACCTGCCCGCGGCCCGGACCGGGGATGCGGAGCGCCGCCGGGACGCCGGGGTGCCCGAGGAGATCACCTTCGCCGCCCAACCCCGGCTGGGCATCGCCATGCTGCGCGGTGCCATCGCACGCGGCCTGCCCTTTTCCTGGGTGGCCGCTGACGCCGGCTACGGCCAAGGACCCCCTCCTGCGCGCC
>NZ_JBWKJV010000192.1:0-1708 GCF_056432045.1 Streptomyces sp. NPDC045701
CGTCACGCTCAGCCCCGGCCGGATCGGCGCCATCACCAAAGCCGCCCTCGTCCTCAACAACGCCTGGCGATGAATTTCGTCGAGAAAACCTCACTCTCTACGAAGCAGCCGCACCCTGACGAACCCCGCGCCACCCGGCGGAACAACCCCCCAGCGAGGCAAAGAAGCCCTCAAACCACCCCGCCCAGCACTCCACCTCACGCAACTTCTCACGACCCGGAGCAACACCGGCCCTACCAGACGGAATAACCCCACCTGTAGTACCGGCGGCTGTGACCGGCGAACTCAACAGCCGCCCACCGCAAAACGCCCGGCTGGGAAAGCCCAGCCGGGCGCCTAGCCTAGCTAAGCTAAGCTACTGAATTTAAGGCTTTATTCTTTGTTGTGATAACTTTGCGGATTCCGGCCCGCTGCAGGTCGGAGGGCCGGTAGATCCTATGTGGGACCCGTGCGCGACTCACCTGCACCCCAGCGCGCTGGCTGCCCTCGTTCATTTGAACCAAGCGCGCACGGACTCAAAGAGACTTGACTCGGTCAGCGAGGCCCCATGAGTAACCGCCCCATCCATCTTCATTCGACAAGTGTGGCACATCTGGCGCAAGTGTTCCGCGTATAGCCGAGAAAGGTGCTGGCTATGTTCTAGCAGCTTCCGGTCGGCAATTTTGATTCGTTCGAGCTGGCTCTTGCTTTTCGCGGACGCCTCCTTCAATGACTGCACTTCGCCTCTTGCCGCAGTGAGTTTATCGCGAAGGCTTGAGATTTTTCCCTGCAGGCGATTTACCTCGCCAGCGTCCATCCTCTCGATCTGAGCCAGAAGTCCCTTACGCTCAGCATCCCAACTTTGTTCTGCGCGAATTATAGAGTTGCTGAGGTTGAAGTTCTCTTGCTCGAGATTCCGGACCCTGCCTGTAAGCTTTTCGGCCTCCGTCACGCGTCGGTCCAACTTGATCCTGTACGAACTAATCTCGCCCAAAGCCTGGTGAATCTCGGCCGTAAGCTGGGTTATCTTTTCTTCATGCTGAATGTTAAGAGATTCCTGCATTCTTGACGCACCGGCAGCATAACGCGCTTTTCCCCAAGCCCTCACCAAGCCCACCCCGCCCAGCGCGACACCCAGGACACCCAACGCAATTCCGCTGGCCAGCAAACCATCCCGGATCGCCGGGTCTTGGCCGAGAAATCCAGTGGCATCATGCGCCAAAGCTAGAGCGTCCAGCACGGCGCCGACGCTATCCAAAGCGAAGCTGATAAGGGTGACTGTTAGGCTGGAAGTCGCAGCCAGAGCGGTACCACCCGTGAATGCCGTAATAGCAATACCCGCAACTAGGAGGAGGCCAGCAATAACATATGCTGACCAGTCGGGAATGGCCGTACTTCCTGATGGGTCGGTCCTCGATACCGGGTTGGTATCGAAGGCCTGATAACGGTTGTGGAGGGGTTCGGCGTCGCGGGTGATAAAGCGTTTCTGGGTGGGGTCGTAGAGACGACTTTTAAGGTACTGGGTGTCAGCAGCGAAGTCAGTATGTTCACCGGCGTATGTGAAAGGGTTCCTTCCCCCGGGTGCCGTGCCGGTGGTGGGTTGGAGGGGTTGTGTGGTGTGGGTGGTGTGCTGTCCGTAGTCGGTGTAGTGCCAGGCGGCGTTGATGTGGCCGCCGTCGCCGGTGAGGGTGGTGGTGTTGCCGTGGCGGTCGTGGTGGAGGTAGCCGCC
>NZ_JBWKJV010000193.1:0-1696 GCF_056432045.1 Streptomyces sp. NPDC045701
GCCACCGCCGCGTCCTCGGCGCACACCACCAGGTCGAACCCCTTGCCGGCGAACACCCGGGCCAGGGCCAGACCGATGCCGCTCGACGCGCCGGTCACCACCGCCAGGGGCTTCACGGTGTCCATGGGCCGGCGGGTACCCGCCGATCGCACCGTTTCACCGAGGTGACCATCGGGTACCCGCCCGCCGTCTTTACGCCTCGGAGGTGACCCATGAGTGAGCCGGATCTCGGGCAAGCGTCCAACGGGACGGTGACGACCCGGATACCCGCGCGGCTGGACAGGCTGCCGTGGTCGCGCTGGCACTGGATGATCGTCATCGGTCTGGGTACCGTCTGGATCCTGGACGGCCTGGAAGTCACCATCGTCGGCAGCATGGCCGGCCGGCTGTCCGAGGAGGGCAGTGGCCTCGCCATCAGCAGCGCGCAGGTCACCGGGGTCGCCGCCGCGCTGTACGTGGCGGGCGCGTGCTCGGGCGCACTGTTCTTCGGCTGGCTGACGGACCGCTTCGGGCGCAAGAAGCTCTTCCTGATCACGCTGGCGGTCTACCTCGTGGCGACGGCGCTGACGGCGCTGTCCTTCTCCTCCTGGTGGTTCTTCGTCTTCCGGTTCCTGACCGGCTTCGGCATCGGCGGCGAGTACGCCGCCATCAACTCGGCCATCGACGAGCTGATCCCCAGCAAGTACCGCGGCCGGGTGGACCTCATTATCAACGGCAGCTTCTGGCTCGGCGCCATGGGTGGCGCGCTGCTGTCCGTCCTCGCCCTCGACACGGACATCCTCCCGAAGGACCTCGGCTGGCGGATCTCCTTCGGTCTCGGCGTCGTACTCGGCCTGGTCATCCTGCTCGTCCGCCGTCATGTGCCGGAAAGCCCCCGCTGGATGTTCATCCACGGCCGCGAGGAGGGCGCGGAACGGCTGGTGGAGGAGGTCGAGCGGCAGGTGGAGGCCGACACCGGCCGGCCGCTGCCCGAACCGGCCGGGGCGATGACCATCAAGCAGCGGCACAGCGTCGGCTTCGTGCAGATCGCCCGGACGCTCTTCCGCGCCTACCCGCGGCGGGCGGTGCTGGGCCTGGCCCTCTTCATCGGGCAGGCCTTCCTCTACAACGCCATCACCTTCGGGTTCGGCGCGATCCTGGTGACGTTCTTCGACGTCGGCACCGGCTCGACCGGGTACTTCTTCGCGGTCATCGCCTTCGGCAACTTCATGGGCCCCCTGCTGCTCGGCCGCCTGTTCGACACCTGGGGCCGCCGTCCGATGATCGCGGGTACGTACATCATCTCCGGCGTCCTGCTCTTCGTGACGGCGTGGATGTTCTCCAACGGCTGGCTGACCGCCACCACCATGACCCTCAGCTGGTGCGTGGTCCTCTTCTTCGCCTCCGCCGGCGCCAGCTCCGCGTACCTCACGGTGAGTGAGATCTTCCCGATGGAGACCCGCGCGATGGCCATCGCGTTCTTCTACGCGGTCGGCACGGCCGCCGGTGGCATCTCCGGTCCGCTGGTCTTCGCCGGGCTCACCGAGAGCGGTGTGGTCGCGGACACGGTCCTGGCCTTCTGCATCGGCGCCACGCTGATGGTGGCCGGCGGTCTGGTGGCGATCTTCTTCGCCGTCGCCGCGGAGGGCAGGTCGCTGGAGGACATCGCGACCCCGCTGTCCGCGCAGGCCGCCGAGGCATCGGCTCCCGGCGGGGC
>NZ_JBWKJV010000194.1:0-1694 GCF_056432045.1 Streptomyces sp. NPDC045701
ACCTCTCGGCCCAGGCCGCTGCCATGCACTGCCCCGTCTCCAAGGCGTTCTACCGCCGCAAGCGCGACGAGGGGAAGTCTCATAAGCAGGCGATCGCCGACGGAGACGAGGCCATCGCGTGAAGCCCACGATCTTGGGCGGACGCGTACTCAGGGCCCGCACCCCCGACGGAATCGAGCAGGAGGTCTGGGCCCTGCTGACGCCTACCAGGCCTTACGCACTGCGATGACCGACCCACCGACAGCATCCCGGGCACCGGCCCGGACCGGGCCGACTTCACCACTGCCCTCGAGCAGCATGTACCACTGCTGGCGCCTGCCGTCCCGACTGCCTGTCCACCTGAGGCGATTGGCGTCGTCTGAACGATGGAGACGGACCCTACGATCAGTGCCCGCCAATCCGGAGTGGTACCAGCCGACCGGAGGGATGTCCTCCGAGTAGCACGGCCGGAGAACGTGTGATCGGCTCAGAAAGTCAGGGCTTCGTGGGGGGTGGGGTGGCATTGGATGATGTCGTGGACGCCGACGAGTTGCAGGAGCCGCAGGACGGAGTCGGTGGGTGCGGCCAGGCGGAGCCAGCCGCCGACTTCGGTCACGGCCCGGTAGGCGGTGATGAGGATGTTGATGCCGCTGGAGTCCATGAAGGTGACCTGGCACATGTCGATCACGATGCGGGGCCGGACGGCGCCGGTGACGTCCAGGGCACGGCGCAGCTGGTCGCCGGTGTGGTGGTCGATCTCCCCGGCCAGCGTCACCACGCGGATGCCCTCCATGGCGGTGGCCACCACCGACAGCCCGCCGACCTGCTCGCCTTGCCCGGTGTTCGTCATGTCTCCCTCGGCCATTCGGTAATATTTGCACACCAGGACCTTCGGCCCGAAGTGCTGCCCTGCACGTCCGGGTGATGCTGCTGCGCCGGTGGGGAGCCGGCGCGGGAGAGTGGAGCGTGTACCGCGCGGACGCGGGTACGCGCGGGGGTGTGAACGGGGTAGCGAAATCGGGCCGTGATGGAACCGGTCCCGGTGAGTGAGGACGGCACCGCACCAGGCGAGCAGACCACCATGCAGACCACGGTGGCCCTGGAAGGTGACGGCACGGTCATCGCCCAGGCCCGCCACCTGGCAACACGGTTCCTCACCCGGGTACAGGCCGAACAGGGTCTGCCCGTCTCGCAGCGTGCCGTGGACCTGACCCAGCTGGTGGTCAGCGAGCTGGTGACCAACGCCCGCAAGTACGCGCCCGGCCCGCTGCTGATGGACCTGCGCAAATCCGGTGCCATGGTCGAGGTGGTGGTGTGGGACTCCGAGCCGGTGCTGCCGGTGGCCCGGGCCTCGGATGCCGGACGGGTGGGGCAGCACGGGCTGGAAATTGTGATGGCCGTCGCTCAGGGCTTCGAGGTTCAGCGGGAGCCGGTCGGCAAACGCATCACCGTTCGCATCGCCTTGCTCGACGACCTTGGCGGCATCGCAGGACGCAGCCCCCTGTAGTGTCATCCGGGCATCCGGCGGCGGTCGGCCGCGAAGCGCGGGGCCGCAAGGGCATAGTCCAAGATGTCGAGGGCCGTGTCCGGCCAGCACCCTTGAGGCTGCTATCCCATGGTGCTGGGTCGCGTCCTCGGAGCGGTGTAAAAGCTCGACGAGGGGTTCCGTTGTGGTTGATGTTATGCGGCCTTGGTGAGGGACACATGGGCTGTGG
>NZ_JBWKJV010000195.1:0-1680 GCF_056432045.1 Streptomyces sp. NPDC045701
GTCTCTACCTCACCACCCTCGCCCTCGACCCCACCGGAAAGGGCCGCAAGCGGTGGACCAGCCGCTGGAAAGAGGCCATGAACGCGTTCGACATCCCTTTCGACGGCCGTCTCCCGGCCGAACGAGTGTGAGCCAACCAGACCAACGAGAAACCTCTACGCCAACCGAGTGGTGAACACCGCTTTCGTGATACTTCCACGGATGAAAGAGCCCCCTGCCTGTGGCCGGCACCGGTCGCCTCGCCGGACACGCGGTGGCCACTTTGCCATAAGCGCGGTGCGGCCTGGCTGCGGTTGGTCAGGTGTTCCGCGTGCCGTCTGTGAGGGTTTCGTGGTGGCGGATCACTTCGGCGATGATGAAGTTCAGCAGTTTCTCGGCGAATGCGGGGTCGAGGCTGGCGCTCCTTGCGAGCTGCCTGAGCCGGGCGATCTGGCGGGCTTCGCGGGCCGGGTCGGCCGGGGGCAGGTGGTGGCGGGCCTTGAGGTGGCCGACCTGCTGGGTGTACTTGAAGCGCTCGGCCAGTATGTGGACGACTGCCGCGTCGATGTTGTCGATGCTTTCGCGCAGCCGCGTCAGCTCGGCGTGTACGGAGTCGGAGTCCCCGGTCGCGCTGGTGCTCATAAGGGAGAGCTTATCCTGCCCTTTGTGTGGAATGTCGTGGTTTGACACCCGTTGTGGGCGTACAACTGAGGCTTGCAGTTGGGGGTGCCAGATAGTCAGTTCGGCTCTTTGTGTGTGGGGCGAGGTATCCCGATGGGGGCGGCCTGACCGTGCAGGAGCGTGCTCAGCGTATGGTCAGGCCGGTGCGCAGCGGGCGGCCTGCGGGCGTGACGTCGGCGGCGGGCCGTGCGTTAGCGGCTGTGGCGTCGCTCTCGGTGAGCTGGCCGCATTCCGTGCCGGCCGCTGGTTCACCGGGTCTTGTGCGGGGGCGGACCGTCCCGACAGCATCGGATACGTCAGCCGGGATCACCTGTACATGAGAAAACGGGTGACAGGTTTGCCGGTTTGACCGAGCACAGTCGCGGGCTGTCTGTCCTGGGGACTGGCTGACCGTGGCTCCGTGGTGAGTTCCGCTGCCAGGGCTGCGTTCACTGATGTGTGCGCCGGTACTTCAGCTGGGCGGGGTGCTGCAGAGGCGGGGTGGCTGCGGGGGGCTGGGGCGGGCGGGGCTCCTGCCCAGGCTGTGGGATGGGTCCTGGGCAGGAGCGGGGGTGGCTGGCTCGACCCCGCTAAAAGCCGGCTGCGTCACCCCTTGGGAAGAACTGTGAGCGCGCGCGGCTGGTCTCCCCAGGCCAGCGGCGGGCGTGTTCACTTCCCGCTGCTCATGTTAGGCCGTCATGGTTATCGCAGGCTTAAATGTTTTGCAGTGGTCCGGGCTGTGTCCTCCGGTCATTGGTCCGGTTGGTGGACATACGTGCGCCGTCCGCGCTCTGTAAGTTTTTTCTTGTGCACCGCGTGGAGTGGCAGCAGTGCATTCCTGGAAGGCGGGGCTTGATCTCACCCCCCGAGGTTCCCGGCCTTCCGGCCCGCACTCCCTCCGCCCGTCCAAGGGATTAACGGAGGGAGTGCGGCGTTTTTCTGCCTGCCGGTACTACAGCCGTGCGTGTCTGTTGGGTGCGTGACGCGTTGTTCCGTTCGTGGAGACGGAGCGCGCGGTAGAGGTGTGGTCGGGCTGGTTCG
>NZ_JBWKJV010000196.1:0-1666 GCF_056432045.1 Streptomyces sp. NPDC045701
GCATCTGAACGACGTGGCGCGGAACGTCGAGCATGGCAGCATAGGTGACCAACGTGAAGCCCCCGGTGAACAGGCGGTCTTGTGAGAGACCTGTCTTACCAGGGGCTTCACGTCTGCCCGCAGCCGGCTTCACGTCCAAGCAGCCGCGAGATCATTTCGCTGAGAAAACCTCAGTACTCTCAGGGGGAAATCTGGTTCAGTAGGGCGGAAGTTTGGTTTGCCTGTGCATTGCTGCTGTTCCAGTCCGCCTGGATGGGCGTCACAGAAATCCGATCGGCCAAAATTGCGGCGAGATCGGTATCACGCTCCGGGCCGGAGAAGCGGATTTCGGGTTCCAGGACGTATGAGTCACCCTCAACGTGCCGATATTTCGGCCGCAGAACGAGTTGATCATCCTGCTGGGTTACGGTCACTTCCCGCGCCGCTGCGCTTCCATCCCCGATCAAGGGATAGTTGACGTTGAGCCCTACTCCCTCGGGTAGTAGCTGATCAGGGTTTTTGTCCTGGAGGTAATCGACCAGGCGCTGCGTAAAGTCTGCGGTGTGCCTCATCTGGTTGAAGGTCGGCTGAATCGGCTTGCCCGGGTCGATGTCGTTACTGACTGCTATGGCAGGCACGCCGTGCTCCAGCGCTCTGACTGCAGCTCCGACTGTTCCAGAATGATTGGCGATCGCGGCGACATTGGGCCCGGGGTTGATTCCGGATACCACCAGGTCGGGAGGGCTGTCCTTGAAAACTTCCCCTAGACCGAAGGAAACGGCATCGCCAGGGGTACCATCGACCGCCCATGCCCGATCATCCACCTTCTGCGCCGTTATGTGGCCCCCCAGAAGGTTCAGCTTTGTGCCGCTGGCACTGTTGTCGGTGAGCGGCGCCACAACGATCACTTCATGTCCGCCCCGGGTAAGAGCCTGAGCCATTGTACGCAGGCCCGGCGCCGAGTAGCCGTCATCATTTGTCAGCATGATACGGAGGGGATCATGATTGGACTGCGCGGCAGTGGCCGTTTGCACGGACGTCGTGGCAGGGTGATGAACAGCGATTGCTGGTAGCACACTCATGGGGATGACTACCGCGACTCCTGCAATCAATCGATTGCAATGCGTCAGCATGTCGACCGCCCCCTTCTCGCAGAGATTATAAAAGAGGCCGTATTTCATCATAGATGCGCCTCGGGCTACGGGTAGCGTTCGGGACGGTCCGTGACTGGAGAGGTTTATACTGTCACCAGGGCATTACCGAGCTTGAACTCGATGTCGTCTTCGGTGTATTCAGGGGCTGACGGTCAGTCCTGTCACGGTGAGGCAGCCGTCTAGTGTCCTGCGCCAGGAATTCGTTCAAGATATGTGGCGAGGCGTTCGAGGATCTCGTCGGCGGTTTTGTCCAGGCGAATGGCCGGGGGTTCTCGTTCCATGTCTTGATCCAGGTCCGGATGTCCTTCTCCAGCGCCTGGACGTTTTTGTGGGCCCCGCGCCGTATCCGCTGGTCCGTCAGGAGGCCGAACCACCGCTCGACCTGGTTGAGCCAGGAGGAGTACGTGGGCGTGAAGTGCATGTGGAACCGGGGGTGGGCCTCTAGTGTCCTGCGCCGGGAATTCGATTAAGATATGAGGCCAGGCGTTCGAGGATCTCGTCGGCGCTCTTCGTCCATGTGAAGGGGCGGGGGT
>NZ_JBWKJV010000197.1:0-1657 GCF_056432045.1 Streptomyces sp. NPDC045701
CGCCCGCCCCCGCGGCTCCGACCTGGCGAAACGCGACGCGAACCGGGCATGCAGCCCCGCCAGCACCCCGTCCCACTCCTCAACCAGCCCCACCCAAAGCTCAGCCATACCCCAACTCAACCACATACAAGTGAGATTGCAGTACTAACCGTCACCCCATAACGCTGAAGTCAGTATGTCCGGACGTATCAGCCGTTCACCTACGTCGCGTTCATCGCCGACTGCTTCCCCCAGAAGATCGTCAGCTGGCACGCGCCGGTCAAACGGGCCGTGGAGCTGGTCGACGTGCCACTACGGATGGCCCTGTGGCGATCGAGCTCCCCCGCGAAGAAAATCGTCGCGGCCTTCAGCACCTCGCTGACCTCGACGAAGTGGCTTGTTCTCCGCTCGCCCGCCGACGCAGTTCCTCTCGATCATCGCGGGTCACGCCCGCGACCTGGCCGGCGTTGACCTCGTATTGCCATCACCAGCGCCGCACGGACTCCCGGGAGACACCGAGCGAGTCGGCGACCTGGATGTGCAGTGCACGCTCGGACGAGTACTCCGAACAGTGCTCTGTCACCAGCCTCACGGCCTGGCTACGAAGGGCTGCGTCGATCTTCTTGGGCACGTGTCCCATCCTCTCTGATGGCTCACAACGGAGCGGCAGAGAAGTCGGAACGGTTCACGTTCACTCTGACTGCAGCTGAGTGTTTTCCAGGTTGTGGGCACTTTCAAGCTTCCTGCAAATCCTGGGCACGTGGTGTTAGGCCACGAGGGTTGGTTCTGCTGGTGACGCAGGCGCTTCTCGTGGGGTGTGAAGTAGCCCGGTGGACGTGCTTGCGCAGGCGGCGTCGGTTGTAGAAGGTCTCGATGAAGTGGAAGATGCCGACGCCGGGCGGTGGCCCGGTCGGAAGCGGGTGCCGATTTCTTCTTTCAGAACGGCCCAGACACCATTACTGGGCAGGGAACGCAACACCTGCAGGCCACTCTGCCGGAAGGATCCGTCCCCCTAGCTCTCGGTCAACCCATAACACAGGCACGTCTTGCCCCATAGGGCAATCGGCGGTTCACGATTGGCAGCTCAAGAGTACGAACGGATGATACCTGACGTGGAATCAGCGGCTTATCATGGTCGATGCCATGCGGAACAGAAGTGCCTGCCGGCCGCCTGGCGGCTCTTTCAGATGTGGCGGCAGCGCGCAGGGGTACAGAGAGGCCATCTCCCATGGACAACGCAAACGAATTTCTTACACGCACTCAAATCGAAAACATGATCATCAATCACGGGACAGAATACGCAGAACGGATAGTAAGCGGCTATGTGAAAGCACTGGATACCCTTGCCCAAAAGGCAGAAGGTAATGGCTTCAGGCTGCTTGCCATCAAAGATCAGCTAGCCGCCGAACTGACTGCCCTTGAACAAAAGGAGCGCCGCCTGGGGCAAGAAGGCATTGCCAAGACGAGCAATCCACCGCAGTGAACCCACTGCCGGATTATGCCAAGCACGAACTCCCGCCAGCGGCCCCCAGCCCTCCGGCTAAGCTTGATTCTGTCGGGGATCTTGGATTTACCGAGGTCAGCCTCGATCCTTCAGTGGTGATCGCTGCTTCGTGAGGTGGTGGGTTCACCCCGTTTTGTTCCCGTGGGTGTCGGGCGGGGTCTTCGCGTGACGCTG
>NZ_JBWKJV010000198.1:0-1623 GCF_056432045.1 Streptomyces sp. NPDC045701
TTGACATATTTCTCCACTTCGATAGTTTACCCTCATCTTGACTTTCTTGTTGTGCCATTTGTAAAATCTTCTTATTATTCATTTCTTCTCTTCCTCTCTATGAATAAAGTATAACACCTTACAAGTAAACTTGTCAACTATATAAGCAAACTTGTTAAAGATATAAGTAAACTTGTCAAAAACAAAGTATGAAAAGTCCGTAAAAAATTAAGAAGCTCTCAATCATATAATTGGTTCTGTTGCAAAGTTTAAAAATCAAATACAAGGTTTATAATCCTTCTTGTTCTTAATCTAATATTCCCATTAAGACCTTAATCTCAGTAGATACCGAAAATCCGAAGAGCGTTCCATTTCTTCGGTTCTTTTTGTATATTCCTCGAATTGTTTCCATGCCCTTAATCGTGGTTGAGGCAGTTCGTAGACTTCGATAAAATTTATTGCGTCGTTTGATTGGTCGATGGTCTTGCTCAATGAGGTTATTGAGATACTTCACGGTTCGATGCTCTGTCTTAGTATATAAACCGTTACTCTGTAACTTTCTAAATGCAGAACCAATAGAGGGCGCTTTATCCTTGACAATTACTCTTGGTTGACCAAACTGTTTATGTAGTCGTTTCAAGAACGCATAAGCAGCTTGAGTATCCCGTTTCTTGCGTAGCCAGATGTCTAAAGTCAATCCATCCGCATCAATTGCACGATAGAGATAATGCCAACGACCTTTGATTTTGATGTACGTTTCATCCATTTTCCATGAATAAAAGGATTTTTTATTTTTCTTTTTCCAAATTTGATAGAGTAGTTTGCCATATTCTTGTACCCAACGATAAATCGTCGTATGAGAAACGTTAATGCCACGATCATATAAGATTTCTTGAACTTCACGATAGCTAAGGTTATAACGAAGATAGTAGCCCACGGCTACAATAATCACATCCTGCTGAAATTGCTTTCCTTTAAAATGATTCATCGTCATTCCTCCTGCTATCTTTTTCTATTATTCTACCTTATTTGATAGTAGATTTAAAACTTTGCAACAGAACCTCGATTTGCTTTATGCAAACGCCACCTACCCATTTTATAAAAATAAAATGAGCAAAAGATCTTTCTTTTTGTCATACAAAAAGAAGAAAAAAAAGAGACGATTTTCTTCTTCCGAAATCGTCCCTCTTTTTGGATGAACGAACAAAAAATCTCTCGTATTTTGTTTGTTCATCCACTAAAAATATGCGAACAGTATGGCTTCATTCAATCCTGTTCTTACAAGTCAAAAGCATCGAATCGTCCAAGGACGATTCAACAAAAAAAGTAGTCGTTTTTGGACGACTACTAAGTTCTAAACATTCATTACCCAAAATCAATTTGGTCTAACATCGTTTCTCGACTAGCTTGATCTAATCCAAGATACGTTAAGGTCATAGCTTCACTTGAATGGTTTAATAAATGCATCACTAAACCAATATTATAGTTTGACTGCGTATAGACCCGATAAGCGCCTGTTTTACGCATGGTATGCGTTCCTAGATAGTTAATTCCTACTTATTGTCGGCGGAGCTGGACGCTTCTTTCACAACCTCTATCCTCGATCTTTTTGGTCATACACTTCTTTGACGTTGATAAATTGAT
>NZ_JBWKJV010000199.1:0-1612 GCF_056432045.1 Streptomyces sp. NPDC045701
CGGAACCTGTCAACGTGATCAAGGCAGGTGATGTGTTCTATCGCTGTGCCGGGATCGTTTGGTCGTCGTGGTGGAAGTCGGTGGGCTTGTTGATCCAGGCGGCCTGGGGGAGCTTGGGAGGCTCGGGGGTTCCGCGGACGAAGCGTTCGGGGTGTTTGGCGTAGACGGCGTCCAGGACGTCGGCTCGCATCTTGCGGAGCTGTTCGGCGAGGCCGAAGTGGACGTCGAAGGGGGTGTGCATGGCTATGCCGGAGTGCCGGTGGGTCAGGTTGTACCAGTCGAAGAAGTCCTCGCACCAGGTGCGGGCGTCCTCGATGCAGCCGAACCGGTCGGGGAAGTCGTGCCGGTACTTCAGCGTCTTGTACTGGCTCTCGCTGTAGGGGTTGTCATTGGAGGTCTTCGGCCTGGAGTGCGACTTCGTCACGCCGAGGTTCGACATCATCTGCGCGACGTTCTCGGCGACCATCGGTGATCCCCGGTCGGAATGGACGGTCAGCCGTCCTCGTTCCACCTCGTATTTGAGGATGGTGGAAGACAGGAACTGCTCGGCGAGTTCCTTGTTCTCGGCTGTGGCGATCATCCAGCCGGTGGTGTAGCGGCTGTAGATGTCGATGATCGTGTAGAGGCAGTAGTAGCTGCCCTTGACCGGGCCTTTCAGCTTCGTGATGTCCCATGACCAGACCCGGTTCGGGCCCTCGGCTATCAGCTCGGGTTTCTTGCGTGGCGGGTGGACGGCCTGCCGGCGTCGCTCGCGGACCTCGCCGTGCTTGCGGAGCAGCCGGTACATCGTCGACTCCGAGCACAGGTAGACGCCGCGGTCCAGGAGGACCGCGTAGATCTCGGCCGGCGCCATGTCGACGAACTCGTCCGACCGCAGCACCTCGAGGACCGTGGTCTCCTCGGCCGGAGCCAGGGCCCGCGGATGCCGCCGCCGCTCACGCCGCGGCGGACGGGCAGGCGCCGGGGACCTGCGGTGGCGGGCGTAGTAGGTGGCCCGGCTCACGCCCAGCGCGGAGCACGCCTTGACCCGGCCGACCAGGCCCGTCAAGTCCTCCAGAGCCCGGGAGTAGGCGTCCTCGAAGACCTTGCCCGCCACCGGGTCGAGCCCCGTGCCCGTGGGGATGGTCACTTGCCCTCGCCGTTCTTCATGGCGCTGTCCGTGGCGAGCTGGTCGAGCAGCGCGGAGAGTTTTCCCTGAACCTCGATGACCGTCCGGGCCTTGCCCAGCTCGGTCTCCAGCCGGGTGACCTGGGCCTCCAGCCGGGCGATCTCCTTGTCGCGCGGGTCGGCCTTCGGCCTTCCCGCCGGCGCGGCGAGCGCCGTCTTCGCCCCGCGGTCGCGCTGCTGGCGCCAGGTTGTGATCAGTGACGAGTACAGGCCCTCCCGGCGGAGCAGCGCTCCCTTGCCCTGCCGGTCGAGACTCTCGTACTCGGCCAGGATCCTCGCCTTGTACTCCGCCGAGTACCGGCGCGGACCCGTGGAACGGGGTTCCACCTGCGGATCAGGGGTCCCGTGGTCGTTGGTACTGGCCACCTGGGGCTCTACTCCTTCTCCGCCCTCGACTCAATGAATCATCCAGTATGCCTGGCTTGAGCCACTTTGACAGAGAGGG
>NZ_JBWKJV010000200.1:0-1604 GCF_056432045.1 Streptomyces sp. NPDC045701
AGCACGACTTCAACAGCACGAGGACCCCGAGACACCATGAAAACAGCATACAGACTTAGTCTCGCTATTTCCGGCGCAGGACACTAGTAGGGCTTGGTCAGGTCGGTTGTGCTGATGCGTGTCCTTCGGTTCCGGTGTGGCGTTGATGTGGTGTGACTCCGGACGAGATGGCTGCGGTGCGTGGTGAGTTGGAGGTGTTCGTGGCGGAGGTGTTCGAGCCGTTCGCGCGCAATGACCAGCGCCGGTGGGGGCAGGTGTATCTGCGGGGGCTGCTGACCGACGGTAAGCGTAAGTCGGTCGAGCCGATGGCCGCTCGGCTTGGCGAGGACGGCAACCGCCAGGCGCTGGCCCACTTCATCACCACCAGCCCGTGGGATCCGGCCCACGTCCGGGCGCGTCTGGCCTGGAGGATGGAAGCGGAGGTCCGGCCGACCGCGCTGATCTTCGACGACACTGGGTTCCTCAAGGACGGCAACGCCTCGGCGTGTGTGTCGCAGCAGTGCACGGGCACCGCGGGCAAGGTCACCAATTGCCAGGTGGGCGTCTCGCTGCACCTGGCGTCCGGTCACGATTCGGCAGCGGTCAACTGGCGGCTGTTCCTGCCACAGACCTGGGATCCCACCTCGCCGAAGGCGGACCCGGACAAGGCCGCCCGCCGCCGGTCCTGTGGCATCCCCGACGACGTCGGTCATGTGGAGAAGTGGCAGCTCGCCCTGGACATGGCCGACGAGACACGTTCCTGGGGCATCGAGGTGCCGCTGGCCGTCGCGGACGCCGGATACGGCGACGCGGCGGCGTTCCGGCTCGGCCTGAATGCCCGGGGCATGCACTACGTGGTGTGAATCTCCACCACGCTGTCGGCCCAGAGCGGCTGCGCCGAAGTGGTGACGGCCCCCTGTCTGGGGAACGGACGCCCGCCCGTCCCGAAGTACCCCGACCCGCCCCGGTCGGTGAAAGAGCTGGTCATCGAGGCGGGCCGGAAGGCCGCACGGCCGGTGCAGTGGCGCGAGGGGTCCCGGCCCGGCACCGGGCGCTCCGGCCGCAAGCGCATGTACTCCCGCTTCGTGGCCCTGCGCATCCGGCCCGCCGGACGCGAGATCCGGCGGGCCACCGACGGCCCGGAACTGCCCGGGTGCTGGCTGCTGGCCGAATGGCCCGCCGACGAGAGCGAGCCAGTGCAGTTCTGGCTGTCCGACCTGCCCGCCCACACCCCGCTGACCACCCTGGTCCGCCTCGCCAAGCTCCGCTGGCGCATCGAGCACGACTACCGGGAGATGAAACAGGCCCTGGGCCTGGCCCATTTCGAGGGCCGCACTTGGGGCGGCTGGCACCCCCACGTCACCCTCGTCTCCGTCGCGCACGCCTTCTGCACCCTGCAACGACTGGCTCGGGCCCCAAAAGACGCAGCGCCGGCCTGAGCCTCTACCAAGTCGTCCGCGAGCTCCAGACACTGCTCGTCCTCTGGACCGGCGCCTGCCCCACCTGCCACCGCGACATACCCACGCTGATCTTGACGTTTAACCTCGCTCGTCACCCGACCTGCTGATCTGCGGTGTTTCCCGGGACAGCGGAGGCGGCCGTTCTCCACGCTTCGAGGTGTCGAG
>NZ_JBWKJV010000201.1:0-1581 GCF_056432045.1 Streptomyces sp. NPDC045701
GGTACAATCGCAAACGCCTTCACTCGGCAATCGGCTATCGTCCCCCTATTGAAATCCATGCCGAATTTCAGAAGTTGGGACTCGCTGCATGAAATAATCTGCCAGACCCTGTCCGAAAAACGCGAGGCCCCTCACCCGCCGCTACTGGTTCAGGATCAGGAACTCAGTGACTGACGCCCTGGATCAGGCGAACGCCGAGGATCAGCACTCACGTCAGGGCAGACCTGAGCGAACAGGCGTGGACCCTCGAAAATTCCTGCGCGGCTACGCAATATTTCCTCCGCCCCCACACGACGCCAGCCATGCAGTCCGGGCTTGCGGCCTGCCCCCGCTCCCAGGTGGACTTAACCCCAAGCAGCAGCTATAGCTCGACCAGGTCGAGCGATGGTTTGCCCTGCTGACCACCAGACAATTGGGGAACTGCTGCCTCACCGACGCGTCTGCCTTGCCAGCCGCAAGCACGCCACGGCAGAAAAAAGAGCGCAGCCCCAAAGCCACGGCCAGGTGATCGCATTGATACCCGTCTTGGCAAGATTTCCCGGTGATGGCGAGGCGGTAACAGGCGACGGCAGTGGCAGGGGTGTGCCACCAGCAGCAGGACACCCCCTAGCCAACGCAATCAACGCCTCCCGTTCGGCAGCGTCCACGCTCAGCGAGTAACCCTGCTTCACGGCAGTCCACTGCCGCACGTACTCACAGCGCCGATCAGTAGCGGCTGGAGTCCATTCGGCGGGGTCTTGGTCGCTCTTCTGTTGGTTCAGGGACGTCGTTACCGCATTGAGGACACTCGGCTCAGATGTGTCATTCGCGAACTGCTGCCGCCTTCCCGAGTCCCAAGCGTTAGCGCCTGATGCCCACGCCTCAGCCAGTGCGACCGTATGATCCACCTCGACTTGAGAAGCATCTGTATGCGTGACGCCATCCCACGGTGAAACCCATTCGCCAGCGGCAACCCGTCCAGAGGCATCCTTGTTAACAGGTCGGAGACTCTCCTGCTCAAGTACCGTGGGCCTGGTGCGGTCACTGTCGTAGGCGAAAGCTTCCCGCATGTACCCCTGCGGCGCTTCCGCAGCGACGGATAGCCGCTCCACCGCCGCGACCAGCTCATCGTCAGCTACCGCTGGCCCTGCGTTTGCAAGGGCCAGCGCTCCACAGCCCGCCAGTAGGACTACTGCCCGCCAGTGCCACATGCAGCAGATAATTTCCCAACCCCGCCGTTTAGGCACCCACTGTGGGCTACTCGGGTAACCGATCGCTCACCCCAAGGGTGCCCGAATGGCGCCATGGCCCCAACCCTGTACTCCGGGCCACCTACGAGACGTCAGCGCGACAAGCTCCATGCCGGGTTGCGCTACAAGGTGACCACCAGGGCGCTAATCCGTACGGCGCACGCCGCTGAAGAGGCCTTCCGTCGCCCCCGTGACCTTCGGCGACCGAATGAGGGAGGGAATATCGGTCACAAATCCGCTCTGCCTGAAGGAGAGTGGAGCAATTGTCAAGAGTTGTGGATCAGCTGAGGTGGTTCATGCCGCGGGGGTCTCGTTCTGATCGACGAGGTGACCGTTCTCGAAGCGGTTGCCG
>NZ_JBWKJV010000202.1:0-1535 GCF_056432045.1 Streptomyces sp. NPDC045701
ACTGGTCACTCTGGCGAAGACTCAGCCAGACACGCGCCCGCAACAGCCACTACAAACAACGCGGACACACCCCCTAACTGTGATTGCAGTATTAGGACGCCGGTCCGGGTGACTCGTGAACCGTCTGCCGCTCTTCGGGGCTGGCTCTCCCGGGGTATGTCGCCGGTCCGGTGTCCGTTCACGGTCTGACTCAACAGAGGCGTGTCCCGGGTCGGTTGGTTCCGGAAGTCGGCGTGTCGGCCGTGGACGCCCCTGTCGTCCGGACACGAGGAACACAGCCCAGTGATACTGATCGGCATTGATCCACACAAGTCCACCCACACCGCTACCGCGGTCGAGCCCGCCTCGAACCGCCAGATCGGCTCACTGCGAATCGAGGCGAGCCTGCCGGAGTACCGGCGGCTCCTGACCTGGGCCCGGACGTGGCCGCAGCGCAAATGGGCGGTGGAAAACGCCAACGGCCTGGGCCGGCACCTCGCGCAGTGGCTCATCGCCCGTGGCGAGAGCGTCGTCGATGTCCCGGCAACCGCGACCAGCCGGGTCCGTGAGCTCTCTCGCGGTGGACGACGCAAGAACGATCGGATCGACGCGGCAGCCGCCGCCACGGTGGCATACCTGCAGGGCGACGGCCGCGAAGTCATGGCCGAGGACCACACCACGGCTCTGGCCCTCCTGGACGAGCGACGCGTCAACCTCGCCCAGGCCCGGGTCCGCACCGTCAACCAACTTCACGCGCTGCTACGGGATCTACTGCCCGGCGGCGCTCCAGCCCAGCTCAGTGCAGATCAGGCCGCAGGGTTGTTGCGGACCGTGCGTCCCGCGGGCGATGTCGAGAAGATTCGCAAGGATCTCGCCCGCGATCTCGTCGCCGAGATCCGCACTCTGGACAAGCAGCTCACCGAGAACAGCGCCCGCATGCAGAGTCTCGTCGAGACAACTGGCAGCACGTTGATGAAGACCCCGGGCATCGGTCCGGTGATGGCAGCCCGTCTGATCGGCAGGGTCGGGAGGGCAGACCGCTTCCCCACCGCAGCGGCGTTCGCGAACTACGCCGGCGCCGCCCCCGTGGAGATCGCGAGCGCGGACAAGGCCAGACGCCTGCTCTCCCGCTCCGGAGACCGACAGCTTAACTCCGTCCTCCACACCGTCGCGGTCGCAGCTGCGGGCGGGCCAGGGTGCCCGTGATGGCGCCCACGATCGCCTCCGTGGCGTCCCCTCACCGCCCGGGCCTCCGGGCCACGCTCACCACCCTGGCCGCCAACCTGCGCCCTCGGCCGGGCCGGTACGGCGGATCCGCCGCCCTCGCCCTGGTCCTGGCCGCCGCGTACGCGACCGGCGGATGGGCCGCCGTCCTCGCCGGAGTGCCCCTCCCACGCCTCCTGCTCTACCCCCTGCCCGCCTGGTGGAGCCTGATCGCCGAACACACCTCGACAGCACCATGGTCGCGTCCAGAAGGTGGTGTAAAAGGCGACGAGCGTAGGTTTCCGTACTGAACCGTCCAAAGTTCGTACGAGGAAGGACCCACGCTCGTGCAC
>NZ_JBWKJV010000203.1:0-1512 GCF_056432045.1 Streptomyces sp. NPDC045701
CCAAGGCCGTGAAGTTACGGCTTTGGGGCTGGTAGCGAGGGGTGTCGATCTGACTGAGTGCCGGACGTAGGAAGCGGAGCCCCGGTAGAACTGGCAGTCGACCAAGACAGCCGTTCACAACACCGGAGGCTCCGCTGTCGGACCAGTGTGTCATCACGCGCGAAATCACGGTAGCCAAGGGGCTGTTCGCCCCCGGGCACCTGGGGGAACTCACCCGCATCGTTCCCTTTGAGATGGTCGATGCCGTCCTCGCCGAGACTAGCGCGGGCCAGCGCAGGTTGCGGAAACTGCCTGCTCGTGTGGTGGTCTACCTCCTTCTGGCAGCCACCTTGTTCGAGGAGTGCGGCTATCCGGCTGTCTGGCGCAAGCTCACCGCCGCGCTGGACTCGATACCGCTACCGACGATCACCGGAACCGCGTTGTGGGACGCGCGCACCCGGCTCGGGGTGCGCCCGATGAGGGCCCTGTTCGACTTGCTGCGCGGACCCGCCTCGGCGATCCGCACAGGCGGCGCCCGCTGGAAAGGAATGCTGACGGTCGCCATCGACGGCACCTACCTCGATGTCCCCGACAGCCCCCTGCACCGGGCCCACCTGGGCAAAGGCTCCAACCAGTACGCCACCTCCGGATACCCGCAGATCTGCCTGACCACCCTGGTCGCCTGCGGCACCCGCGCGATCATCGACGCCGCCTTCGGGCCCCGCAGCAGCGGTGAAACCGTCTATGGCAAGCGACTCATGCGGTCCCTGCACCACGGCATGATCGTGCTCCTGGACCGCGGTTTCGCCACCAACACCTTCCTCGCCGCCGTCGCCGCCGCAGACGCCGCCTTCCTGGCCCGCCTGTCCGCCATCCGCAAACCTCCCGTACTCGCCCGGCACGACGACGGCTCCTTCCTCTCCCGCCTGGGAGCCGTCGAGGTCCGCATCATCGAATGCGAGATCACCATCACCACCACGACCGGACGGCACACCGGCCTCTACCGGCTGGCCACCAACCTCCTGGACGCCCGCCGCTACCCGGCGTTCGACCTGGTCAGGCTCTATCACGAACGGTGGGAGGTGGAATCCGCCTACTTCGAGATCAAGAAGTCGATGCTTGGCCGACGAGTCCTGCGCTCCAAGACCTGGGCCGGCATCGCCCAGGAGGTCTACGCCCTGCTGAGCACCTACCAGGTCCTGCGGATCGCCATGACCGACGCTACCGAGACCGTCCCGAGCACTGATCCGGACCGAGCCAGCTTCAGCATCGCCCTCCAGGCTGCCCGCGACCAGGTCGTCCAGGCCGCAGGCGTCATAGCCGACACGGTGATCGACCTGGCCGGGGCGATCGGCCGGGCCGTCCTGGACCACCTCATGCCCGCCCGACGCCTACGCGTCAGCCCGCGAGCGGTGAAACGACCCCTGTCCCGATACGCCTACAAAAGCCTCAAAGTCGACCGACGCACCTACAAAGCCACCCTCAGCATCGACATCTTGCAACCAAGGCTCATCCCGTAACTTCACGGCCTTG
>NZ_JBWKJV010000204.1:0-1502 GCF_056432045.1 Streptomyces sp. NPDC045701
CATGAAAACCGACCCGTCAGGCAACACCGCCATACCCGACTGGGGCCAATACCTCATCTACGGCATCGCCCTCGCCGCAGCCGCCATCACCACCGGCATCACCCTCGGCCTCGGCGGCGGCGCCCTAGCCGTCGGCATCGCCCTCGCTGGCGCCGCCCTCGACGGCGCCAGCGCCGCCCTCGACATCGCCGCCCTCGCAACCGGACGCGACCAGCTCAACGACCCCCTCAACTATATGTCCCTCGCCTTCGGAGCCGTCGGCATCCTCCTCGGAGGCGGCGCTGGCATCGGAGTCGGCGTGAGCAGAGCCCCGAAGGCGATCAAGGCAGCCGACGAGGCACCACTGGTCGATAACGTAACGGTCGCGGCCGACGCGGGATCCTCGCCGCTCTCTCCTTTCGATCAATCCTTCACACCTCTCGAGGACATCGCCGGGGGCTATGAATTCATGCAAAATAAATTCGCCGGGTATATCCACATGAACAACAAGTACAACAGCAAGGTGCCTATGCACTTCAGGAAGTCCATGGGGATGCTCAGTAATGTTCCAGAGCGATGGCTCGATGTCCTGCTTAACGGAATGAAAGCGTCATCGTCACCATATGCAGGAATACACGGTCACTCCAGCTTCAAAAACGGCTCCAGTCGATACAATCAGACACCTCTCTCCATGCATCTGTTCAATTCAAAGCATATGGCATCTGCGCAAAATAGACGGAGAGTTCCGCTCAACCTGGTCCCCCTTCACGAGTTCGGCCACTTTGTATGCGATGTGATGGGTTTTGACAGGGCCGGCGGCGATGTAGCTGCCTTCCGGGACGAGTGGACAGAGAAGATACTGAAAGAAACCGTAGATAACGCGAATGAAGCGGAGGCTCAAAAGTACCTTACGGATCCACATGAATTCTGGGCAGAGGCTTTTGCCGTAGCCCTTGACCCGGCAGGGCAAGCGAAGCTATTCGACCTTGAGGGTTCAAGGGAGGCAATAATTGACTTTTTTATGAAAAAAGATGTTCTCTAGAGAGCGTCTGCCAGGAGGTGCATCCGGAAAGCAACCAGTCACACCGCGCTCACCAGCCACCGCGCGGACGGCTACGTGCTGCTGGGTGGCACGTCGCGGGCGTGCGGTTCTCCCGCACACGGCTTTCCGGCATCGTTCACCGACTGGCATGCGCCGTCGCCCTGTGCACGTTTCCGGTAAGGCGGTAAACCCCGAGCCGGGTGATCAATCCGTAAGTGAATCGGGTGGTCCAGTTCCGACCGCGGAGTCTGTGTTTTCGGTTCGTGGACGCAGCCGTCGACGGCGTTGAACTTCCGCCCGGAGTTCCGTTGCGGAAGTACGCTGCCCAGCGCCCGAAGTACGGGGTTGAGGCCGACAACCACGGCGGTCACTGGCCGTTCGGTCTTAGTGCCTGACTGAGAACCGGTGACGGTAAGTGGAGTGGCACGTTCGAGTGGTGTGGCCTGGAATGCGAATGCCTGCAATGACGCCAGAGCTCCCG
>NZ_JBWKJV010000205.1:0-1461 GCF_056432045.1 Streptomyces sp. NPDC045701
GCCAGTTCTACCGGGGCTCCGCTTCCTACGTCCGGCACTCAGTCAGATCGACACCCCTCGCTACCAGCCCCAAAGCCGTAACTTCACGGCCTTGGGCTAAAGGTGCGGCGCGGAAAGCACCAGGCGCCGCCACGACCCCGTCAGCAGGCCGGTGTCGATCTCGGCCGGGCCGACCTTCTTGCGGCCCATCAGCTCCGGCAGCGACAACAGCGCGGCCAGCACCGGCTCGCCCTCGGGGGGGGCGTCGAAGTCCACCACGGTGACCAGTAGCCGCAGGAACGGCCGGACGGTGCCGAACCGGCCCACCAGCATGGCCCGCCATGCCTCGTCCGCGACGGAGTCCAGCGGCGGGGTCAGCTCGAACAGCGCGGCGATCGCCGCCGCCAGCTCGTGGCGGGGCACCACCTGCTCGATCGCCGCCCACATCGCCTCCAGGCTCTCCACCTTCGGCGGAGCGATCTCCCCTGTGTCGGTGTCGACCTGCTCGGTGGTGTCGAACACGACCTGGAACGCACTCGCCAGCTTCGCCGACGCCCGCTCCACCCGAGGCAAGGTCTTCAGCTTCTCCTTCGCGCTCTCCCGCTCCACCTTCGCCAGCAGCTTCGTGGCGATCAGGACTTCCAGCAGGTCCAGCGCGTCGTCCACCGCCCGCGAGGTCAGGTAGACCGTGGTGGCCAGCAGCGTCGCTAACCGGCGGGCATCGGAGTGCCGGCGCAGCAGCGACGCCTTCCCGTCCACCCCGTACCGCGACAGCTCCGCCAGGCGCCGCGGCGGTATCCCTGACACGTCCAGGGCACCCATCCCGAGCGCGGCGATCTCCTCCGCCCGCTCCAGCGCCCGCTTCATCTGAGGACCCGAGACCCGCACCGGCCCCCGCCGCAGCCGGTCCAGCTCCGACACCCGCTCACCCGGCGGAACCGTCAACAGGGAGTCCAGCACCGCCCGCTGCCCGACGCTCAGCATCCCGTACAAGGTGTCCCACAGCCGCTGGTTCGCCGCCTCCCGCACTGACCCCACCAGCCGGGCCAGACGGCTCACCCCCGGCAGCAGCACCCGGCCCGCGCGCAGCCACCCCGCCGCCGCGTCGAACAACGCCTTCGGCCCGTCCCCCGTCGTCCACGCCCGCGCGTCCAGCCAGCCCGCCAGTTCCTCGCGGACCTCGGCGTAGTCCCGCCAGCCCCCGGCTTCCTGAATCTCCCCGGCGTGCGTACGGGCCGTACCGTCCCGCTCGCCGTACAACTTCAGGCACGAGGCGTCCTCGATGTCAAACTGCCCGGCCAGGTACTCCGCCACCCCCGCCGGCACCTGCCGCGGGTCCGCCATGAACCGGCCCAGGTACCGCACACTCGTCAGCTGGACCGCAAATCTTATCTTCAGCCGCAGAACCGGACGTGGCTCTGACCTGGGTCGTTGCCTGGTGGCCGGTGTCGACGACGGACCGGATCAGCTGGGTCCGATGGT
>NZ_JBWKJV010000206.1:0-1460 GCF_056432045.1 Streptomyces sp. NPDC045701
CTCCATTTACCTGGGGTCGCCTCGGTTGTCACGGCGGGGATTGTAGCGGTAGGACGGCGGCGCGAGAATTCATGAAGGAGGGCGGCCGGCAAGTTCGCGACGAGAATATCAAGCTGGTATCGGTGAAGGGCGCGGAGCCAGTTGAGGCGCGATTCGGATTGGAAGCGGCCAGCCGGCCAGGTTTCGAGCGATTTCAGATCTTCGGTCGAGATATGCATATCTCAACAAGGCGGTAAAGCTCAGAGTCCCAGACAGCACCTTTATCGCGAGTTTTCGAGAGTACATCCCAAATCACTGACCAGCTCAGCGTCGCTGATCGTGTAGCCTCGTATACCGCCGCCATATCGGCAAGCAAAAGAGCGTTTCGCCGCCTAACTCTCCACGCATTGAAACAATAGACAATGGTGGCGCCGACCCATGCCAAGAACACAGTTGTTCCAAGAAACGAATTGATCACTAATGCGAGGCCCAGCCATAAGCCCCAATTTATAAAGAATAAGATCGCTGAGAATGCGACTCTTCTCCAACGAATCCGGCCATGTTGAAGCCAGCTTTGATGCTTCCATGCCTTTGCTGTAGCCACAACCTCGGCGCAAATCATCAGGTTCGCCAAGAGCCAGTCAATTTGCGGTGACTGCATCGATTTGTAATAGTTGATATATAACTCCGTTTGTTGCCGCAAAAGTGTTCGATCGAAATCGTAATCTTCTAGGCTGTCAAGTAGCTCGCGTGTCGGGGGAGGGGCCCAAGTGTCTTGTTTTCTCATTACCCCGAAGCTCGCGAATACCATCATTACGAACTCGCGTACCTGATCGTCATCAAACTCCGCTTGTGGAAGATTATCCATTGTTCGGCTGATTGTTTTGATGGCGCCATCGCGACTGAGTGCGGTCATTTCTGTCTCCTGCGACCGAGTCTCCGGTCACGACGTTTTCTGGATTCGAGAGCTTAGCTCTGGCACTTACTTTCCGAATAAAAAGAACTTGAAAATGTAGCTGATGCGCTGGGCCCTGCTCATCTGCTGCATTCGATCTATCACTGCGTCGAGCCGTGCTTGCTCGTATGGGTTGTAATCAATCGCGGACTGAATCGCTTCTTGAGATGCGTGCCCGCATGTGATGTGGTGGCTAGGATCCCACCATCGCCGACAAAGCTTTGGCTGGAATGGGAATCGCCGGTCCTTGGGTTCACAATGACTGATCCCTTCCAAATACTTGGCAACGTTGGCGTATGCGGCATAGCCGTTCATGTGAGTATGTCGCCAAGTATCATTTGAAACTGCGCTCATTGGGCTTCCGAGCATGCCTGGGAACCCGAGCGCATGCATCGAGTATACAATCTGGCTCTCCGGGAGCAGTGCTATGTCATGGCCGTCCTTGCTTGGACTTAGGTAATTCCAACCCCAAAGCCAATAGTGGAATGGCTCGTTAGCCGCCAGTAAAAATTGAGCTATGTATTCT
>NZ_JBWKJV010000207.1:0-1447 GCF_056432045.1 Streptomyces sp. NPDC045701
AACTGGTCCTCGTCCGCACGACGGCCTGCTGATCACCCACCAGCCGAACCACCAGGCCAAGACGGCCCGACCTCAATTTCCCCCAAGGTCGTTACGAGTGACCCGGATCAGCCCAAGAAGAAAGGTATGGAAACCATGTCCCCGCCGGCACCGCCATGGGGGCCCGCCTGCAGGACCGAGGCGCACACCGCCGTCGGGGACCCAGGAACGCCACCCCCGTCGCTGCGGAGAACAGCAACCACGATGCCGGACACCAGATCACCAAGCTAATCTGTGACGAGGAAGGTCACTGATGAACGACCTGCCCAGCCTCGCGGACATGTCCCACGCGATGCTCATCGCCCTGTTGATGCACCACGGTGGCTCTATGGACCTGCCTGTCGGGGCATTCGACGCCGGCGCCCTGGGCGACGCCCACGGCGCCCACCACGCGGTGCAGCTGACGCCGCTCGACAGCGGCTCGGTGCGGCTGTCCGTCGTAGCCCGCCCGCCCGGCGACTTCCCCGGGATCGAAGTCCACCAGGCGTGAACGCCCGCCTGCGCCGCTTTTCTCGACTCTCCGGCCGCCGACCGCCACACTCGAACCTAGACACCGGAAGGACTCGCCCGATGACTGCTCAGCCCGTCCACCAGCCCGCACCGCCGCCGCCTCCGGCGGCCGCCGCGCAGCTGCGCGAGCGCATCAGCCGGCACGAACGCGCGGCCCGCACAGCTCAGCCCTGGTCAGACCCGTTGGAACCAATAGGTCTGACCAGGGGCTGACGTGCGTCCCGGGGTCAGCGGGGCGGCAGGTCGGGCCGCTGTTTCGGCTGGGTGTGCCGAGACTCCCCGGCCCGCATGCGCTCGCACCGTTGCATGTGCCGGGGGAACTCCACACCCGTCGACGCGGTGAGGGCCGGGAAGGGCCAACGCCCGACCCCGCCGCACGGCGCTCCCCGCAGACCGCGCCGCGGTACTGGAGCGGCTCGGGGTGATCTGACCTGACCCGGACAGATCAAGGGGCCCCGGGCCGGAGACCCCGGCGTCCCCGTCAAGCACCTCTTCGCGCGCCAGATGCGCGGACGAACGCGCTTCACCCTCCTTGACCACCGCATCCTCCTGCGTAGCGGCACACTCCGTCACCACCGAATGGCTGTTTTCCTTACAGGGCCCCAGCCTCAGTGGTGGCCATCTGGTGGGTGCCTGCCGTGTGGAGGGGCGGGTTGACTGGCTGAAAACACGTTTGTGTGTTCCGCCGTCTCTCACCGAGGTTGTTCTATGTCCCCCTCTCTGCCTGTCGGAGCCGGTTTGGTTGCGGAGCGGGGTGCTGGTGGCGTTTTGCGGTGGCGTGGGTTGCGCCGGGTGGCGTTGGCGACGGCTGTGGTGATGGGGGTGTCGGCGGTTCCGGTGGTGTCGGCGGTGGCTGCCGATGTGCCGGGCGGGGTGCCGGCGCCGGTGTCGGGTTCGG
>NZ_JBWKJV010000208.1:0-1432 GCF_056432045.1 Streptomyces sp. NPDC045701
CGCACGCTTCGAAAAGGGCCACCTCATCGAACAAGAAGAGACCCTCGCAGCATGAACCACACCAACTGATCCACAAGTCTTGACTATTGCTCGCCGAGAACCTGTGGTCGGCCCTCAAGACGGAACTCGTCTGCTGGCCCGGCACCACCTTCACGACCAGGGCCGAGGCCGAAGCGGCGCTCTTCCGCTACATCGACGGCTGGTACAACCCCCGCCGCATCCAGCACCGGCTCGGCGGACTGTCTCCCGACGAGTACGAAGAGGCCTGGCACCAGCAACAGCAACAGCAACAGCAACAGCAACAGCAAGATCACCCCATCCCGGCTACCATCCAACCCGACCCCACCGGGACCAGATAACCCAGTCTCCGGAAAAGCGGGGGAACCTCACGTGCCGCCGCCCGTGCCGCCCCAGGCCCAGCACCCGACCTTGCCACAGGCACAGGCACCGGCACCGGCACCGGCACCGATCGAACCCGCCCAAGTGTTATCCCTCCCAAGCCTGTGGGGCCGCCGCCTGTTCCCCCTCCGCGGCGCAAGGGACTGTTCCGCTGGTTCGGCAAACGCCGCTGACTTCGGCCAGGGTCTCTTCTACCTCCGTATGGGAGAACCCGCTCCTGGTGAGGCCGCTGCGGATAGGGTCGGGGCAGCTCGTGCCAGCATGGGTGTACGGGTCAGGCCCGGTGCCCAGAGCGCTCTGGGGGCAGTACCACCGGGCTGTCCCGCCCCGCACCGACTACCGAACTGCGCGAGCCGCTGGTCGGCCGAATCCCGGAGCCGACTGATGCCTCCTGCCGGGCGAGCTGCGGAACCGGAGGCTGTACGGGGGTGCGGGCGCGATATCGTGGAGTCTCTGTCTGCGGTTATGTGATCTGACAGGAGTGCCCGCGTGCCTGAGGACCCCATCGATCACAGCGAGCTCGCTGCCCTGACCCGGCGCTTCGAAGAGACCTCGGCTCAGGACTCCCGCGAGTTCGGGATCATCAAGTCCGACCTCACCGCGGTGCGCCTGCAGGTCGGGAACCTGGACCAGAAGGTCGAAAACCTCAGCAGCCACGTGACCCAGCGCCTGGACGGTCTGGAGCGGAAGATCGACGGGTTCATCGACGAGCAGCGCACGGTCAACGCGACCATGGTCGAGCTGCTGTCCTCGCTCGTGGGCAAGAGCACCGACAGCCAATGACCTCCCCGCCCTGCGGCTGAGCAGGCGGCCAGGGTGAAATCGGGGCCCGGACCACACGTGGTCCGGGCCCCGATGCCTGTACGGTCCAAGCCCACGAGCCTGCGTCGTGCCCGCCGGGCTGGTGGGCGCGAGCTGGCTCGATCATACGCGCCTCACCTGTACTACAGCCGTGCGTGTCTGTTGGGTGCGTGACGCGTTGTTCCGTTCGTGGAGACGGAGCGCGCGGTAGAGGTGTGGTCGGGCTGGTTCG
>NZ_JBWKJV010000209.1:0-1415 GCF_056432045.1 Streptomyces sp. NPDC045701
TAAAATAGTTACGTCAATATTAGCTTATTTTCCAGATTCGAAAAAATTGTATAATGAATTAAATCCAATCAGAAAAAAAGTATTTAAAGATTATATTTCAATAGAAAAAAGACATACTAAACGGATAAAAATGTATATTTTTTCTTCTTATGTTGGATATAAACTTTACAGACTGGTAAGAGGTAAACACTGGAAGTGAATATAATTTTTAATCTTATTTACCCGAATTGCTAGTTGATTATTTAGCCATGACTTGATACCCGATAGAATATCTTAAAGTCTCTGGTTCCAGTGATTTAGCTGATTTTAACAGTAAAGAATACGCTAAAAGTATCATCTCTAATTTCAATTGAAAACCTTGAGGCGAACGACTTTTACAACGCTCAGCTCCTAGATTTGTCAAAAAAGAGAAAACTCGCTCAATCACTTTTCTACGTTTTGAAAAATTAGGGAAAAGGATTTTCTTTTGCTTCATGTTCTTCCTGACAGGTGTAATTAGATCAATTCCTTTTAATTCCAGCCTATCATGCAGTGACTGACCTAAATATCCCATATCTCCAAGGACTGTTGGTGTCCCAAATTGACTCAACACTTCCTCGGTCATTGAACTATCAGCCATTGAAGCAGGAGTAATTGTGTAGTCTATGACATAGCCTGATTCACTGACTAAAGCATGACATTTACATCCATAGAAGTACTGTCCCTTTGTAGAATTGTAGCCAACATTTGCATAATCTCCAAGAACTTTGCTTCTGAAATTACGAATAGGCTGACACAAAGGAATGGGGAAGCTGTCAATAATGGATACACTCATTCCTTCAACCTCTTTAAAGACGAGTGCTTGGCGAATGACTTGGATACTCGGTAAGAGGGCATTACAACGGCGGACAAAGCGAGAATATTCTAGGAAATTAGGAAATAAACTTTGAGCCAATTGGTGCTTAGCTTTAAGCGTTTCACTAAAATGCAGTACGCCCCATAGGTAACAAGCGATAACTAAGCAATCTGATGTTGCGAGATGGACGTTCTTTCGGTTTTGAACCTCAAGGGAAACCCTCGTTTGATAAAGCGTCTCAATGGTTGTCAGTAAATAAACAAAAACTTTTGGAAGTGTGCTATTATAAGTCATATAAGTCGTGCGCTTTCTAATGCTTAGTGGTTTAAGATTAGGATAGCACGACTTATTTATTTTCCAATGAAATTAACTAGCAATTCGGGTTCTATTATACCTCTTTTCATACGTTTTTAGAGGTGCCCTTAACCTAGTAAAATGTTACAATTAAAGTGTCAGGTTACCATTCGAGCGGATGGCAAGTTTCAAGATTTCATGAAGTGAAATCGCAGAAAGGGAAAAAATATGAGTGTAAGAGTCGAAAAAGTTAGCATGGGTGAGGGAAAAACAACCCAGTTGGTCA
>NZ_JBWKJV010000210.1:0-1356 GCF_056432045.1 Streptomyces sp. NPDC045701
GATCGCCTGCTTATGAGACTTCCCCTCGTCGCGCTTGCGGCGGTAGAACGCCTTGGAGACGGGGCAGTGCATGGCAGCGGCCTGGGCCGAGAGGTAGAACATCCGCAGGAGTCTTCGACTGTAGCGGCGGGGTCGGCGGAGGTTGCCGCTGATCTTGCCCGAGTCGCGTGGGACGGGGGCGAGGCCGGCGACGCCTGCGAGGCGGTCAGGGCTGCCGAAGAGGGCCATGTCTCCGCCGGTGGCTGCGATGAACTCGGCGCCGAGCATGTCGCCGATACCGGGCATGCTGGTGATCACTCCGGCGTCGGGATGCTCGCGAAACCGGCCCTCGGTCAGGGCTTGGAGCCCGGCGATCTCCTGGTCGAGGGACATCACCTCCCTCGCCAGGGTGCAGACCATCTTCGCGCAGGTCTTCTCCCCTGGGACGACGGTGAACTGGGCCTCAGCGGCGGTGACCGCGGCCTCCGCAGTGCTTTTCGCCGCGTTGAGGGTGCGCACGCCGTGATTCTTCAGCCAGGCCGCCAGCCGGCCCGTGCCGATCCGCCGCAGGGCGGCCGGGGTCTGGTAGCCCGTCAGCAGGATCAGTGCGCTCCTGGAGACGCTGTAGTCGAAGGCTCGCTCCAGGGCCGGGAAGTACTCCAGCATCTGGGCGCGGAGCCGGTTGATCGCACGGGTGCGGTCTGCGGACAGGTCCATGCGGCGGGCGGTCAGGATCCGCAGGTCCACCGCGGTCTCGCTGGTCTGTTCCAAAGGTTGCAGGTCGCGGCGCATGCGGGCGGTGTCGGCGATGGCGAAGGCGTCCTTCGCGTCCGTCTTCCCGCTGCCCCGGCAGGCGGCCGAAGCATGGTGCACGGTCCGGCCGGGGATGCAGAGCAGTTTCTGCCCGTGGTTGCCCAGGAGTGTGATCCACAGCGCGGCCCCGCCCGCGTTCAGGTCCACCGCCCAGGTGACCGGGTCGCCGTCGGCCAGCTCCAGCACGTCCGCCGAGCAGTTTCAGCAGGTCGGTCTCGCTGTTCGGCACGCGGCGGGAGAGCAGCGTCTTCCCGTCCGTGTCGGTGGCAGTGCAGTGGTGCTCGGCTTTGCCCGCATCCCCGGCCCACAGTTGGGGCATCAGGTCCTCCTCCGCCGACGGGGGTGTACTCCGTCCCAGCAGACGACCTCGCCGACGTGTCCATACGAGCGATTCAGTTCGCGCATCCCAATCAGCGGCCGAGTCGTCGCGGGGAGTCGGGCGGCCAGTCTCCTTGAGCCACAACAGCGGCGCCCACATGCCAGCCACACCCGGCTCCCCTGGGTGTCCCGGTCTTACGAGTGACCCGAATCAACCCACGAAGAAAGGTATGGATCCACAAGCTC
>NZ_JBWKJV010000211.1:0-1335 GCF_056432045.1 Streptomyces sp. NPDC045701
CGACTGACAGTGAGGATGTGACGTGGTGACGCTGCGGGTGGGTCTGACCCTCCGACTGACTGACGTCTCGACTGTCCTGTTTGGGATTTGTCGGCTCGCCGGGCGTCACCACGCACGCGGCCGGACGGGCGTTTGTGACTTTATAGGAGCTTGGTCGAGAAGCCCCGTCACTGTCTTGTCCACCCGCCCGACCGGCGCGTGCCGCCCTCGGAACGGACACGCAAGGACGGACATGACCAGCATGACGCACGAAGCCCGGGAGATCACCGGCGGAGTCGACACCCACGGCCTGACCCACCACGCGGCCGTGATCGACCAGATCGGCCGGCACCTGGCTGACCGGGAGTTCCCCGCCACCATCCGCGGTTACCGGGACCTGTTGGACTGGATGCGAGGCCACGGCACTGTCACCGCGATCGGGGTGGAGGGTACCGGCGCCTACGGAGCGGAGCTGGCCCGGGTCCTGACCGCCGCCGGCGTCACCGTCGTCGATGTGGACCGCCCGGACCGCAAAACGCGCAGGCTGAAGGGCAAGTCCGACCCGATCGACGCCTATGCCGCCGCGATCGCCGTCCTGTCAGGCCGGGCCACCGGCATCCCCAAGAGCCGGGACGGCGTGGTCGAGGCAGTGCGTGTGCTGCGGATCGCGCGCCGCAGCGCGGTCAAGGCCCGCACCCAGGCGATGAACCAGATCCGGGGCCTGCTGGTCTCGGCCCCGGCGATGCTGCGCGAGCAGGTCGCGGGGCTGGAGCGGGCCGCGCTGATACGCACGCTCGCCCGGCTGCGGCCCGGGGACGACCTGTCCCGCCCGCTGGAGGCGACCCGGGCGTCACTGCGCCGGCTCGCCCGCCGTCACCAGGCGCTGGACGCCGAGATCGCCGAGCTGGACACCGAGATCGGCCCGCTGGTGAAGCAGGCCGCCCCCGCGCTGCTGGAGCTGTTCGGCGTCGGTCCCGAGACCGCCGGCCAACTGCTGGCCACGGCCGGGGACAACCCGGAACGGATGCGGTCGGAGGGCGCGTTCGCGCACCTGGCCGGAGTCGCCCCGATCCCGGCCTCCTCCGGCCGAACCCACCGCCACCGCCTCAACCGCGGCGGCGACCGGGCCGCGAACAACGCCCTGCACACCATCGTGCTCACCCGCATGCGCTTCGACGAACGCACCCGCGCCTACGTCGAACGCCGCACCAAGGAAGGGCTGAACAAAAAGGACATCATGCGCTGCCTCAAGCGATTCGTCGCCCGCGAGGTCTACCGCGCCCTGACCAGCACACCAACCGAACGAATCACTCAAACCGACCTCGCTCCAGCGGCTTGACAGCCATAGGAGCATCC
>NZ_JBWKJV010000212.1:0-1332 GCF_056432045.1 Streptomyces sp. NPDC045701
TGATGCCCCTATGGATGTCAAGCCGCCAGGACGTGGGTGGTGGTCCGGGTGATGAGTCGGTGGATCTCGCGTGCGACGTAGCGTTTGAGACAGCGAAGTGCTTCGCGTCGGGTCTTGCCTTCGGAGACACGCCTGTCGATGTAGTCGCGGGTGCGGGTGTCCCATCGGAGACGGGCCAGCACGATGGTGTAGAGGGCGGAGTTGGCCTGCCGGTTTCCGCCTCGGTTCAGGCGCCGACGCTGGGTTTTCCCGGAGGAGGCTTCGACTGGACTGACGCCGCAGAGGGCTGCGAACGAGGCCTCGCTGCGGAGGCGTTCCGGGTTGTCACCCGCTGCAATCAGAAGCGTCGCGGCAGTGTCGGGGCCGACGCCGTAACAGGCCAGGAGCTGCGGATTGTGCTGCGTGATGACGTCTCTGATCCGCGTGGTGAGATCTTCGATCTCCTCGGTGAGGTGCTGAATCCGCCGGGCCAGCAGTTTGAGCGTGTGGGCGGCGGCGCCTGCCGTTCCGGAGGCAGAGCTGTCGAGTGCGGCGCAGGCGCGTATCAGTTTGGGGTTACTCAGGCCGGCCAGAGACTCGCGGAGCTCGGGATCGGTGGCGACGAGAACGGCCTTGAGCTGGTTGATCGCCTGAGCCCGGGACTTGATTGCGGAGGCCTTGGCCATCTTGAACAGCCTGAGCATCTCCACGGGCCCGTCGCCGGCCTTCGCGGTCGCGGTCGCCCGGCCGGTGATCACTGCGCGGGCTGCGGCCTCGGCATCGACGACGTCGCTCTTGCCGCGGCGCCGGCGGGTGGCCTTGTCGGGCTGGTTCACCTCGAAGACGGTGATGCCCTGACCATGCAGATAGCGGCTGAGTGCGGCGCCGTATGAGCCCGTGCATTCCACCCCGGCTTGGCTGAGGTGGCCCAGTGTCCGGGCCCAGACCAGTAACTGTTCGTAGCCCTCGGCGGTCGTCGGAAAGCTGCGGCTCTCGACGAAGACGCCGGCGGCCGTCACCACGGCGGCAACGTGGACGTCCTTGTGCGTGTCGACACCCAGCACGATGCCGGGGTTGTCCTGGTCCAGCGGGGCGGGCTGGGTCATCCTGGTCACGGTCACCTGTCTCCTGCAGCCATGGGGAAGCGGGGCGGCCATCGCTGGATCGGTCAGGGCGGTCAGGACTGTGACGGTGCCTCTCGCGAAGGCCCCTATCGGGACACGTCCACCGGTCCAGCGGCAGCGAGTACCGCTCCGGACGGTGGCCGACAGATCAAAACCAAGGCACCAGGGCCAGTCGTAACGCGGGTCAGGCCACCACCCGAAGCGGCACCCCAACATCCTCACAGTCGTA
>NZ_JBWKJV010000213.1:0-1323 GCF_056432045.1 Streptomyces sp. NPDC045701
CGCTCAGCCCCGGCCGGATCGGCGCTATCACCAAAGCCGCCCTCGTCCTCAACAACGCCTGGCGATGAATTTCGTCGAGAAAACCTCACTGACTTCAGCGTTATGAGGTGACGAATCTTGGCGTTTGGCTGATGGTAGACCGGTGGTGGCGGTAGACCGCTGGCCATGCGGTATGCGGATGGGGGCGGGTTGACGGCGAGGGGCCGTCAGTGCCGCGGGGCGGTGCGGCTGGAGGCCGCCGGGTTGTTCGCCGGATCCGGCCGCCCGAGGTCGCCCGTCGGCTGCGGGTGAGCCGGAGGTCGGCCTGCCAGTGGCACCGGGCCTGGCAGGAGGGCGGGGCGGAGGTGCTGGCCTCGCGAGGTCCACTCGGCAAGCGGTGCAAGCTGTCACCGCGATGCCAGGAGAAACTCGCCCAGTACCCTGACCAGGGCCCTGCCGCGCATGGATGGAGCGAAAACCAGGTCTGGACGGGCGCGCGGGTGGCGAGGCTGACCGGGAGGAAGTTCCACGTCTCCTGCAGCGTCCCGGGCGCCACGAGGCTGATGCGCCGGCTCGGCTTCACTCCGCAGGTTCCCGCCCGGCGTGCGGCCGGGCGCGACGAGCAGGCCCTCGCCACCTGGAAGGAGGCGGCCTGGGCGGAGGTAAAAGCGCCCGGTCGGCCTGCGGGGGCTGGATCTGCTCCGGGGACGGGGCAGGGTTCACCCGCAGGCCGCCCAGGGGACGCAACCGGGGGTCGGCGTGGCACCACCCCGGTCGTGAAGGTCTGCGGCCGTCGCTCCAAACAGGTCTCCGCCGCCGGACTGATCGCGGTGCGGCCCGGCCCGGACCAGACCAGACTGTGCCACCGCATCCGGCGCCACACCGGACGCAAGGACGAGCGCCGCAGCCTGTCCGGGCATGACTGCACCGGCCTGACCGACGGCATCCACCACCTGGTCAGCGCACCGATCGTGCTGGTCTGGGACCGTCTGAACACCCACGTCTCCCACACGATGCGCAAGTTGATCGCCGCCCGCGACTGGCTGACCGTCTGCATCCTGCCCGCCTACGCGCCCGGCCTGAACCCCGTGGAATGGCTCTGGGCCCATGTCAAGCGCAGCCTCGCCAGCCTCGCCTCGGTCGCTCTCGACCACCTGGAAGCCGTCGTCCGGAACCGGCTCAAACGCCTGCAGTACCGCCCCCACACCCTCGACGGCTTCATCGCCGGAACCGGACTCGCCCTCGATCCCTAACTAATACTGCAATCACAGTTAGGGGGTGTGTCCGCGTTGTTTGTAGTGGCTGTTGCGGGCGCGTGTCTGGCTGAGTCTTCGCCAGAGTGAC
>NZ_JBWKJV010000214.1:0-1322 GCF_056432045.1 Streptomyces sp. NPDC045701
GAGGCGGTGGCGCGGTCGGCGTCGTCGAGTTTCTCGGTGGTAGTGGTGACGGCCTTGGCGGGGTCGTTCTCCCCGGCGGGCAGCAGCGCGGTGGTCCTGGTGTTCGCGACGTCGTCGTAGGAGAAGAGCTGTGTCATGCCGTTGGGGGCAACCGCCTTGACCGGCCGGCCGAGCAGGTCGTTCGTGGTGACTGTTTTGCGTCCTGCGCTGTCGGTGGTGGTGGCGGTCAGGCCGTCGGGGGAGTACTCCACCTTCTGCAGTGTCCGCACGCCGGGGTCACTGGTGATCTTCCCGCCGGTGATGTTGTCGGTCTTCTTCTCCACCCGTCCCAGCAGATCCCTGGTCTCCACGGTGACGTGCCCGTCGGGGGTGGTGAGTGTGGTGGAGGTCGGGGTGTGGGCGGCGGTGACGGCCAGTCCGTCCGGGCCGGTCTCCTTGACCACCCGCCCCGCATCGTCATACACCGTCTTCGATGCCCGGCCCGCCGTGTCCACCGTTTCGACGACCTCACCGGTGGCCAGATCCGAGACCTGCTTCACCGTCCCCGCCGGCGTAGTCACCGCATCAGTACGCGTATGAGCGCCGGTGTCGATGCTGGTGGTGTAGGTCTCCGTCAGCTTCTGCGGCCCCTCATCACCTTCCGGGCGTGCGCCCTCCGCCCAGGTGACGGTCTTCGATGCCAGCTCACCATGCTCATCGGTCTCGAAACTGGTGGTGGTGCGGGCCTTGGGCGTTTCGCCCGGCTTGTTGGCGATGGCTTCGGTGGTGGTGGCAACATGCCTGCCGTCGGGGGTGAGGGTGTTCTTCGTTTCGGCGATCGTGCCGTCGGTGCCGGTGGTGACCGATTTCACCGGCTGCCCGTAGGGCCCGTACTCGGTGCGGGTCACCGCCCCGGTGGCGTCCTTGCGCTCCACCTGCCGGCCATGATCATCAAACACCGCGGTCTCGGTCGTGGTGCGCTGCCTGCCGCCGGGGCCCAGGTGCGTGACCCGTGCTTCGGTGGGTTTGGCGTAGTTCGCGGGCAGCGCTGACGGTGAGGGCGGCGTCTCGTCCTTCTCGCCCGTGTAGTCCATGCCCTGTTTGTGCAGGCTGACCCGCTTGTCCCCGGCAACCAGGAACGTCTCCCGCTCCTGCAGCAAATGCAGCTTGTTATACGTCGAGCGCACCACCGACACCCCGTCGGACAGCTCGGTGGCGTACCGGTAGCCCTGGGCTGCGGTATCGGCGGCGTCGAACAGGCCGAAGGTGGTGTGCTGGTACTTCGGGAAACCGGCGTGGTTGTGCAGCTGCCCGTCCACCGGCACCAGGGAGAAACTCTTCGG
>NZ_JBWKJV010000215.1:0-1271 GCF_056432045.1 Streptomyces sp. NPDC045701
CGCTTCCTAATGTTGTTGTCAAGCGGTTGCGGCCACGGGGGGTGTGACCTCGTAGCACCGCCGGTCACGGATCAGGGCCCACAGGACGTTGACGCGTCGGCGGGCGAGGGCGAGTACGGCCTGGACGTGTTTCTTGCCTTCGCCGCGTTTCCTGTCGTAGAACTTCCGCGAGTTCGGGTCGCAACGGATGCTGACGAGCGCGGAGGTATAGAAAACGCGTTGCAAGCGCCGGTGGTAAGCCACGGGCCGGTGGAGGTTGCCGCTGACCTTGCCGGAGTCCCGTGGCGCAGGGGCGACGCCAGCGAATGCCGCCAGGGCGTCCGGGGAGGTGAACTCGTCCAGGCCGCCGCCGACAGCGGCGAGGAACTCGGCACCAAGGGTCGGGCCGATACCGGGCACGCTCTGGACTATTTCGGCGAGTTCGTGCTCGCGAAACCGGCCCTCGATGAGCTCGTCGATCCCGGCGATGTGCTCGTTGAGGGTCATCACCTCCTCGGCCAGGGTGTGGACCAGCTTCGCGATGGTCTTCTCCCCGGGAATGGCGGTGTACTGGCGCCCGGCAGCCTCAACCGCCGCTTCGGCAAGGGTTCTTGCATTGCGGACGCTGCGGTTGGCCAGCCACTTGGTCAGCCGTGTGACGCCGGCGCGGCGGATCGCGGCCGGGGTCTGGAACCCGGTCAGGAGCTTGAGCGGGCCAAGGTTGGTGACGTCCAGAGCCCTCTCCAGAGCCGGGAACATGCTCAGCAGGGTGCCCCGCAGCCGGTTCACCGAGCGGGTGCGGTCCTCGACCAGGTCGGACCGGCGCCCGGTCAGCAGCTTCAGCTCGATGGCGGCTTCGTCACCGGGGCGGATGGGCCTCAGGTCGCGGCGCATTCTGGCCTGGTCAGCGATTACGTAGGCGTCGCGGGCATCGGTTTTTCCCTCGCCGCGGTAGCCGTCGGAGGCGCGGTTTACCAGCCGGCCGGGGAGATAGAGGACCTCCTGGCCGTGGCTGACCAGCAGGGCCAGCAGCAGCGCGGGCTCGCCGCCGGTCATGTCGATCGCCCAGGTCACCTGCCGGCCGTCCGCCAGGTCGAGGACGTCACCGATCAGTTTGAGCAGCTCGGGCTCGTCGTTGGTGACCCGCCGCGACAGCAGCGTCTTGCCGTCCGAGTCCAGGGCAAGGCCGTGATGATGCCCCTTGCCGCTGTCGATCCCCGCCCATATCCGGCTCATCGTGCTCCTGACGTGCGTGTTCGTTCAGTTCGTACCACGGACGACTTCGCCGGCAT
>NZ_JBWKJV010000216.1:0-1257 GCF_056432045.1 Streptomyces sp. NPDC045701
CGGAAGTGATGGCCATGGAGGAACGGAGCGACGGGCTTGAGCACGTCTCATGCGCGGATATGGGTCGGTATCGACGCTGGCAAGGGGCACCACTGGGCGGTCGCCGTCGACGCCGACGGCGAGACGCTGTTCTCGACGAAGGTGATCAACGACGAGTCGCAGATCCTCACCCTCATCGGCGCCGCCCGCGAGCGGGCGGACGAGGTGCGGTGGGCGGTGGACATCTCCGGCCGGGCGTCCACACTGCTTCTCGCCCTGCTGGTCGCCCATGACCAGCAGGTGGTCTACGTGCCCGGCCGCACGGTCAACCGCATGTCCGGCGCCTACAAGGGCGAAGGCAAGACCGACGCGAAGGACGCCCGCGTCATCGCTGACCAGGCCCGCATGCGCCGGGACTTCGCCCCGCTTGAGACACCCCCGGAGCTGGTCTCCAGCCTCCAGGTGCTGACCCGTCACCGAGCGGACCTGATAGCCGACCGCGTCCGGCTGATCAACCGTCTCCGCGACCTTCTGGTCGGTATCTGCCCCGCCTTGGAACGGTCCTTCGACTACTCCTCGGCCAAGGGCCCAGTCGTCATGCTGACCGAGTACCAGACCCCCGCGGCCCTCCGCCGGGTCGGCGCCAAACGGCTGACCACCTGGCTGGAACGTCGCAAGGTCCGCGGCGCCGACACGGTGGCGGCCAAGGCCGTGGAGGCCGCCCAGTCGCAGCAGATCGCGCTGCCGGGCGAGAAACGCGCCGCCAAGCTGGTCTGCGATCTCGCCCACCAACTCCTGGCCCTGGACGATCGGATTAAGGACAACGACCGGGAGATCCGCGAGACCTTCCGCACCGACGAACGCGCCGAGATCATCGAATCCATGCCCGGTATGGGCCCCATCCTCGGCGCCGAGTTCGTTGCCATCGTCGGTGACCTGTCCGGCTACCGCGACGCAGGCCGCCTGGCCTCCCACGCCGGCCTCGCCCCGGTACCCCGAGATTCCGGGCGCCGCACCGGCAACTACCACCGGCCCAAACGCTACAACCGGCGCCTGCGCTGGCTGTTCTACATGTCCGCGCAGACCGCAATGATGCGACCGGGTCCATCGCGGGACTACTACCTCAAGAAGCGAGGCGAAGGGCTGCTGCACACCCAGGCGCTGCTGTCCCTCGCCCGCCGACGGGTCGACGTCCTGTGGGCCATGCTGCGTGACAAGAGGCTGTTCACCTCCGCCCCGCCGGTCACGCAGGCGGCTTGACACGATCATTGAGATTCT
>NZ_JBWKJV010000217.1:0-1232 GCF_056432045.1 Streptomyces sp. NPDC045701
ACCCCGCCAGCACCCCGTCCCACTCCTCAACCAACCCCACCCCAAGCTCAGCCATACCCCAACTCAACCACAAACAAGTGCGATTGCAGTACTAACGGGACGCTACGAGCGGCCAACCCGACCGCGTTCCGCTACCGCCATACAAGTCGGCGGTTCAGTCGGGCTTGGCCTTCAGAAGGCTAATGACCTTGTCCGGCACTCCGAGGTCCTCTTAAAAAGGTTTCCCGGTTGATGCTCTGGTGGTGGTTGAATACGTGGTGACAATCAAAAAGCAGCATCGGGAGCACCGCAGTGGCGGGGCATGCGGCCGGCATACCATGCCTTATAGCTGTCAAATTCAATTTTCAGTTCCTTGTATTTTTGGAAAAGGCCTTCGGTGCTCTTGGCGGCAAGGAATTCCATTGGCGCCTCTACGTCAAGGAACTTAATGCGATGCTTTCCTACGTAAGCATTGGCGAGATGTCCACCACTAACAGAATGGTCCAACGCGACCTGGAATACTGCACCACGCCCAAATTCGGCCATTTTCCGTTCAAGCTTTGTGATATGCGATCCCTCATATATCGAATTTCCGTACAAATCGTCCAACATCGCCATACTCACGCCGACCCCGCCTTCCCCTATGGGAGCGACCTTCCGCTCCTTAGTAAGCAGCTCGGCGAGGCAATATGCCGATACGCCGCAGATGCCTCTTCCTATTTTACTCCTGGGTATTCTCTCTCTGGCAGCCCGGAGTCTTGCCGCTGCCTGAAGAGTCTTGCTGCTGCCGGAGGAGAAACCTCTCAGCTCATCTCCCAGCTGTCCCCACTCCGCGTCGGGGATTTCACGTATCTCTTTCTCCAGGCGCTTCGTAACGTGAGATTTAGCGGCGGTTTTGACTGCTCGGCCCATCGCGGGGATACCGACGCCGAGGCCGAGGGCGAGGCCGAGGCTGCCGAGGGCGATGGACATGTAGTTGAGGGGGTCGTTGAGCTGGTTGCGTCCGGTTGCGAGGGCTGCGGTGTCGAGGGCGGAGGAGGCGAGGTCGAGGACGGCGCCGGCGAGGGCGATGCCGAGGCCGGCTGACAGGGGCCCTGTGGTGGTTGCGAGGGCGATGAAGGTGACGGTGGCGGTGATGGTGGCTGCGGCGAGGGTGAGGCCGTAGATGAGGTACTGGCCCCAGTCGGGTATGGCGGTGTTGCCGGTGGGGTCGGTTTTCATGACGGGGTTGGCGTCGAAGGCCATGTAGCGGT
>NZ_JBWKJV010000218.1:0-1219 GCF_056432045.1 Streptomyces sp. NPDC045701
GACCCGCGACAGCCAGCCCGCGGAACGAACCATCAGAAACCAGATATCTCAGCCGATCCCCTCACGCCGGCGCGCGCACGTGAATGATCGAGGCTCGGCAAAGTAGCCCTTTACCACTGAATATCAATTCGGGACGCTACCCATGCCCCTTTCCCTGCCCGGCTTTATTGCAGGCAATATGCGTAAACAGTAGCCGTTCCAATTGCGTGCCTGCCAGGGATCAGCACCCATTCTGCAGTGCTGTGGACCTCGGTGCAGTCACCGAACAAACCGCTTTGCACGGAATCCTCCATCTGCTGGCGCGCCTTGCCCAGCGCCGCGATGGGGTTACCGGCATACGCCGTGAACTTCTGGTTGTATTCCTGCCGGGAGTCAAGAGCCTTCGCAGGTACGAGATCATTCGCAACAGCCGGAGTGGCCGTAAGCCCCAGCATCCCGATTCCGGCGATGACCATCAATGTCGTGGCAGTGCGACGAGCCCTCACGTTAACCAGCCTTTCCAGTCCGGTACCCGCCGCCCTCGCATGGGCGGCACCCATGATCTTGGCCAGGATGTGGGCGCGGGGCATCCTCCCATCGGTCCTTCGTTTGTGGGAGACGCACCTGATCTCGCATCTGCGACCGGCGCGGACGGTACCTCTCGGGCATGTCAGCTAGCCTCGATCCTTCTTGAGGGTCCGCCGACGGAGTTGGTGGACCCTTTTGCTCTCCCGGAGCGTGATGGTGGGCAGGCCGGTGGCCCGGTTGTCGCGTCGGGTGGCGCCGGGTTCCACTGGCCGGGGCGGGTGATGCTGTCGCAGGGACGGTGGGTTGCTGGTCAGCCGGGTTGGGCAGGAGCGCGAGCCGTTCAGGGGCGGCGGTGATCTCGCCGGTCCAGGGCGAGGCGGAGAATCCTGCGCCGGTGGTGGCGGGCTGGTCGGCTGCGGAAAGAAGAGGCGGAACCGCAAGCGACGCGGTTCCCAGAGCCTCGCCTGGCCGGTCAGCGCGAGCATGGGCATCCAGGCCAGCAGGTCGGGCGATCTGGACGATCTCTATCCAGACCCGGTTCTGGGCGGTTGAGGTGCCCCGAAGTTTCCGGACAGACGTCCAATAGGATTGCCTTGAACGGAAAAGAGGACGCAAGAAGTGGCACCACCGAGCAAGTACACACCGGAGTTTCGGGAAGAAGCTGTCCAGATTGCACTCCGGTCCATCAAGACTGTCACTGAGACAGCCAGAG
>NZ_JBWKJV010000219.1:0-1210 GCF_056432045.1 Streptomyces sp. NPDC045701
GCCGACAAATCCCAAACAGGACAGTCGAGACGTCAGTCAGTCGGAGGGTCAGACCCACCCGCAGCGTCACCACGTCACATCCTCACTGTCAGTCGGCAGGCGGTCAGCCTGTGGCACCCGGGCCTGGCGGGAGGGCGGCAGGGATGCCCTGTTGTCCAGGGGGCCGGGCGGCAGGTCGTATCTGTCCGCCGGGCAGGAAGCGGGGCTGGAGGTCTTGCTGCGGGTTGGTGCGGTGGCGCACGGCTGGGAGGACCAGCGGTGGACGCTGGCGCGGACCGGCAGGCTGATCGGGGAGCGGTTCGGCGTCACGTACGAGGTCTCGGGGATCTGGCGGCTGGTGGACCGTCTGGGCTGGCCGTGGCAGGTGCCCAGGCGCGGGCTGTCGAGCGTGACGAGGAGGCGGCCGCATGGCGCACGGAGACGTGGCCGACGGCCTCCCACCCGCACAGGTCACAGCGCCGGCGGGTGGATCTGTTCCGAGGACGAGGCGGGCGCCGGGCTGAACGGCCCGGTCCGCCGGACCTGGGGCAAGGCCGGACATACCCCGATGCTGCAGATGTCCGGCATGGCGGCGGGGCAGGCCGGCCAGGCCACCGGGACAGGCCAGAGCCAGCACCCGGCGGATCGCCGGGGCGGCCGGGGCCCGGCGTACTCCGGGCCGGGCCGGGGGACCTCACCCCGGGCCGGGCCAGAGCGTCCTGCGGCGCATTCGCAGCCCACTGTCCGGCGGCCGCACAGGAGCGGGCACCGGACAGGACCGCACAGCAGGCCGTGAGCAGACCGACAGCAGCCAACGCCGCCGGCCCCGCCGGTCCCGGGGACCGACCGGCATCGCCAGCCGGCCCGCCACCGAGGGCAGAGCGCGCTGGGCGGCGGCGGGCGGCTTGACCAGACAGACCATGGCAGACTGACGGCACATCGAAGCTCCGGCCGTTGAGGGCGACTTGGGAAGGTCACCCCGGACAACCGGAGCTTCGTTGCATTCGATACGGCCCGACCCGCACACCCACATGATCACCAAGACTTTGAATCAGCCCTGGTCGGCACGGTCTTCGGCTTCCACCCGCTCGTTGACCGTGACCCGCCCGGCCGTCTCCTTGACTTTGCCCTCGGCTTTGACTCCGTTGCCCAATTCGCTGTGACGGGTGTGCCGGTTCCGGCATGATCGCTCCTGTGGCCGCTTCCTTGTCGTGCGGCCGGTTGGGGGTGG
>NZ_JBWKJV010000220.1:0-1187 GCF_056432045.1 Streptomyces sp. NPDC045701
ATAATGGAATAAGTAATACTTGTGCAATGACACAAACGATTGCTCCAAATAAAAATGTGATAAATCCTCCTGTAGTTTTTTTAACTACAATATAACTTGTTTCAAAAAAATTTGCAAAGCTAGAAAATAATGCTGAGAGCATGAAAGGTTCTGTTGCGAAGTTTGAAAATCAAACGCGCCCTCTCTGAACTCCAAATATCTTAGGCTGGTATTCCCATTAATACCTTGATTTCAGTAGACACCGAAAAGCCGAAGAGCGTTCCATTTCTTCGGTTCTTTTTATATATTCCTCGAATGGTCTCCATGCCCTTAATCGTGGAAGAGGCTGTACGGAGACTTTGATAAAATTTATTTCGTCGTTTAATAGGTCGATGGTCTTGTTCTATTAAATTGTTAAGATACTTCACAGTTCGGTGCTCTGTCTTAGTATATAAACCCACACTCTGTAACTTTCTAAAGGCGGAGCCAAGAGAAGGTGCTTTATCAGTCACAATTGCTTTCGGCTCACCAAACTGTTTATGGAGTCGTTTTAAGAAAGCATAGGCTGCTTGCGTATCCCGTTTCTTTCGTAACCAGATATCTAAGGTTAAGCCGTCCGCATCAATTGCACGATAAAGATAATGCCAACGTCCCTTAATTTTGATATAGGTTTCGTCCATTTTCCATGAATAGAAGGATTGTCTATTTTTCTTCTTCCAAAGATAATAGAGGACTTTGCTGTACTCTTGCACCCAACGATAAATCGTAGTATGACAAACATTTATTCCACGATCATATAACAATTCCTGAACTTCACGATAGCTTAGATTGTAACGCAGGTAGTAACCAACAGCGACAATAATGACGTCTTTTTTGAATTGTTTGCCTTTAAAATGATTCATTACTCTGTCCTCTCTGTCTTTTTTCTCAATTTTACACTAAAATAGATTTTTTGGAAAACTTTGCAACAGAACCAAAGAAATAATAAATTCTAGGCCCTTAAAAGAAAAAATCAAATTTTTAACAAAGGTTATTATTATTAAGGCGAAAAACCATTAAGCCGTTAAACGAAAACGCAATTAGGATTGACTAGTTGAGGCTTGGTTAACCATCAACATCACTATTCAATGAAGAAACAGGCCTTGAATCTGAACGGTGGCTATCATACGCATAACGATCAAACATCGTCACAAGCGATCAAACGAGTT
>NZ_JBWKJV010000221.1:0-1169 GCF_056432045.1 Streptomyces sp. NPDC045701
CCGACACGCCGTCAGCGTCCTCGATCAGGTGACCGTTCTCCGCGTCCATCAGGTGTCCCTTCTGAGCAAGTGCCCACCTGATTCATGACACTCCCCATCCGGAGCATGCCGTGGCCGACGGGATTCAACGCGCCCGCGTCCGCCTTGCCCTCCGGCGGATAGTGAGCCGGTTCAGCGGTGACTCTCGAGAGTGAGGATGGCTTTGCCGATTGACGTCATCCGGCTCGGTTTGCAGCGGGGGCTTTGCGGAGGATCGGCCAGGTCTTCACCGCCGCGATGCCCAGCTAGGGCTAGCTAGTGCTGCGTTCCTTAAAGGCGGTAGATGTAGCGGCGGCGTAGGTGTCGGGTGGGTGGGGCGGGTCTGCCCCAGATCCATGGCCGTGCGCGTTGGTTGAGCTGGGTGGTTGCGAGGGCGGTGGCCTGGGTGATCTCGTCGGGTCCGGCGAAGGTCTGGCCGGCCAGGGCGGCTTTGCGGAAGATGCGCCACCAGGCTTCCTGGAGGTTGAGCCAGCAGGCGCCGACGGGGATGAAGACGTGTTTGATACGGGGATGGTCCTCGAGCCAGGTCCGGGTGGAGATGCTGTTGTGGGAGGACAGGCTGTCGGTGATCACGTAGATGTCGCCGGCCGGGTTTGCTTCCTCCAGTTTTTGCAGGAACTGCTGGTAGAAGGCACTGTTGCGGGAGGTCGCGGTCATGGTGACCTGTTGTCCGTCTCTGACGCGCAGGCCGCCGTAGACCCAGATCTTCTCCGGCCCGCGACTATAGTCGAGCTCTGCTTTGATGCGGTGGCCGTCAGGTGACCAGCCCGGCGCCGGCGGGAATGTGCGCGGGATCACCGGCCCGAGCTCGTCGGCGCACACCACGGTGGCGCCGTCGGGCGGGTCGGTGTAAAGGCCGATGATCCGCGTCCTTTTCCCCCGGAATCACGGCCCCCGGCCTCACCCAGGAGCGGGTACGGCGCCAGCGGACGCCCTCGGCCAGAAGAATCCGGCGACCTGGGACCTTCCCACCCTGATCCCGGACTGCCGGGCGGCCTCCGCCAGTGACTCAAGCGTCCACTCAGGCGCGCCCGCCTCGTCGTCCGCGGCCAGTTCACCGTCCTCACGCCTGGTCAGACGGCCCGGAGGTGACTGTCTGGCCAGAGCGACGATACGGGAACGCTCCGCTT
>NZ_JBWKJV010000222.1:0-1147 GCF_056432045.1 Streptomyces sp. NPDC045701
CCATGTAGACGCACTTCAACGCGGCGTTCTCCGACGGGAAGTGGCCGCGGGCCCGGACGGCCTTGCGGATGCGGGCGTTGACGCTCTCGATGGCGTTCGTCGAGCAGATCACCTTGCGGATCTCGACATCGAAGGCCAGAAAGGGGACCATCTCGGCCCACGCGTCGGACCACAGCTTGATCACGGCCGGATACTTGCCGCCCCACTTCTCGGAGAACTCCAGGAACCGCCCGGTCGCGGCGGCCTCGCTCGGGGCGGTATAGACGGGCCTGAGGTCACGGGCCACCTTGGCGACGTAGCGGATGCTGTTGCGGATCAAGTGGACGATGCACGTCTGCACCACGGTGCGGGGCCAGACGGCTTCGACCGCGTCGGGCAGGCCCTTCAGCCCGTCGCATACGAGCATCAGGACGTCCTCGACGCCGCGGTTGCGGAGCCCGGTGAAGACCTGGAGCCAGTGCTTGGCGCCCTCGCCGCCGTCGCCGGCCCAGATCCCCAGGATGTCGCCGGTGCCCTCGGCCGTGACAGCCATGGCCAGGCAGATGGGCCGGCTGGCGACCTGGCCGTCACGGATCTTCACGTTGATCGCGTCCACGAGACCACCGGGCAGACGCGGTCCAGCGGACGCGACTGCCATTCAGCCATGCCCTCCATCACCTTGTCCGTGATCGTGTCGACGCCGGTCAGCCGTCGCTGACGCTTCTTGACGATCTGCGGTTCGAAGGTTCCCGCGACGTCCCGAGGCACCTTCACCCCGACCGGCCCGACATCGGTCAGCACGGTCTTCGTCCGGGTGCCGTTGCGGCTGTTGCCGCTGTTCCTGCCGGTTGCGTCGTGCTTGTCATAGCCGACGTGACCGGTGATCTCGCCCTCGAGGGCGGACTCCAGCACCCGCTTGGTCAGCTGCTGCAGCAGCCCGCCCTCACCGGTCAGCTGCAGCCCCTCCGAACGGGCACGGCCCACGAGCATCGCGATCAACTGCTCGTCCGACACCGCCCGCTCGGCCGGCTCCTGCACAGACTCCGTCTCGACAACGGACTCACTCATCTGGCGTCCTTAAGAATGTTGGCGGTCCGGGAGGACCGGGTGTGGCTGATCGGGCGTTGCCCTCGATGGCTCCAGGAGAATGGCCGCCCGGTCCTCCGGG
>NZ_JBWKJV010000223.1:0-1130 GCF_056432045.1 Streptomyces sp. NPDC045701
GCGCCGCCCTCGACGGCGCCAGCGCCGCCCTCGACATCGCCGCCCTCGCCACAGGACAAGACCAGCTCACCGACGACCTCAACGTCGCCTCCCTCACCTTCGGAGCCGCCGGCATCCTCCTCGGAGGCGGCGCAGCCATCGGCACCGCCATCAGCAAGACCAGCAAAGCAGCAGCACGTACGCCTGAGGCACTTAAGGTGCGCTCAAACGGCTCCGCCACTGCCCCCCTCACCACAGACAGCGCCAAAGTAAAGCCTGCGAGCAAGACGGAAACGAAGGCTGCTTCCCGGAAGGAGGCAGTGCAAAAAGCATCAGATAAACTGAAAGACAAAATATTTCTTCACGGAACCGGCGAGTGGGCGGCTGGCAATATTCGTAAAGTTGGCTACCGAGTTGACGGCTCCGTCAATGGGCGTGTCTGGGGTGATGGGGTGTACCTCGCAAGGAATTCTGGAGACGCACAGAATGCCGCAGACAAAACAGCCGACGCCGAAAGAAGTGGACTCGCTTCCAAGGGGTTCGCAAACTCCCAAGGACAAATACTCAAGAACAAATATAAGGGCGAAAAGCCCATCATGAAGATCAAACAGTCGAATGGAGTATTCACATCGTACACCTCATCCAAGAATCCGGAATACGATGAGATCTTGAATGTGAGATCTAAAGAGGAGATTAATGAGCTGGCTCAGCAAAAGGGGTACGGAGCACTTTATGTGAAGGATAAGAAATGGTTGATCGTGTTTGAGGGCCCGGACGTAGAGATCGTCCCATGATCATCTGCTACGCCGTAACGCCCGGTGTACGGCTGTCCCGTCGGCGCAGCGGAGGGGCAGGACAACGTCGCGGCGGCGCGGCTGCATAGACCGGTACGGGGCTTTACTGTCTTCGGCTCGTCGGGGTGAGGCTGGGTCGTCGAGGGTCAGGCCGGTGCCGACTATGAAGCCGTCGAGGGCGTCGGGCCGGTACTGAAGGCGCTTGAGCCGGTTGCGTACGAGGGTTCGAGCCGGTCGAGGCTGACCACAGCGAGGTTGGCCAGTACTACAGCCTCAGATCTTCGTGGTGTGATCGGTTGTGGTCGGGTGGTGGTCGCCGGGGGCGGAGGCGGGGGGTAGCGGGTCGCCGCGCCGGTG
>NZ_JBWKJV010000224.1:0-1116 GCF_056432045.1 Streptomyces sp. NPDC045701
CAGCGCGAGGCGTTGAAGAAGGAGAAGGACGCCGAATCCAAGCAGCGCCTGGCCGATCTGGAAGCCGAGATCGCCACGCTCGAGCGCGAGTTCAACGACCTGGAAGAAGTGTGGAAGGCCGAGAAGGCCACCTTGCAGGGCGCGACCAAGATCAAGGAGCAGATCGAGCAGGCCAAGCTCGACCTGGAAGCCGCGCAACGCACCCAGGATTTCGCCCGCATGAGCGAGATCCAGTACGGCCGCATGCCCGAGCTGGAAAAGCAGCTCAAAGCCGCGCAGGAGGCCGAGACCCAGGGCTTCAAGCTGCTGCAGGACAAGGTCACCGCCGAGGAGATCGCCGAAGTCGTCGCGCGCTGGACCGGCATTCCGGTGGCGAAGATGCTCGAAGGCGAGCGCGACAAGCTGCTGAAGATGGAGCAGGCGCTGCACGCGCGCGTGGTCGGCCAGGACGAGGCGGTGCGGGTGGTGTCCGACGCGGTGCGGCGTTCGCGCGCCGGCCTGTCCGATCCCAACCGTCCCAGCGGTTCGTTCCTGTTCCTCGGCCCGACCGGCGTGGGCAAGACCGAACTGTGCAAGGCGCTGGCCGAATTCCTGTTCGACTCGTCCGACGCGATGATCCGCATCGACATGAGCGAGTTCATGGAGAAGCACGCGGTCAGCCGCCTGGTCGGCGCGCCTCCGGGTTATGTCGGCTATGAAGAGGGCGGTTATCTGACCGAAGCGGTGCGGCGCCGTCCCTACAGCGTGATCCTGCTCGACGAAGTCGAGAAGGCGCACCCGGACGTGTTCAACATCCTGCTGCAGGTGCTCGACGACGGCCGCCTGACCGACGGCCAGGGCCGCACCGTGGATTTCCGCAACACGGTGATCGTGATGACCTCGAACCTGGGCTCGCAGATGATCCAGGAGCTCAGCAGCGATTCCTCGCCGGAGGCCTACACGCAGATGAAGGCGGCGGTGATGGGCGTGGTCCAGACCCACTTCCGTCCGGAGTTCATCAATCGCCTCGACGACATCGTGGTGTTCCATCCGCTGGAGAAGAGCCAGATCCGCGAGATCGCCAAGATCCAGCTGCATGGGCTGGAGAAGCGCCTGGGCGAGCGCGGCTTGAAGCTG
>NZ_JBWKJV010000225.1:0-1107 GCF_056432045.1 Streptomyces sp. NPDC045701
ATAAAGGGGTAAGTTTTCATAGTCTACAAGAAAATATTACAATGGATAAATCAAGTTCGACTGGACAATTGATGTTTCATTTGTTTGCGGCTTTTGCGGAATTTGAGCGAAATCTTATTTTGGAGCGTTCTGCCGCTGGTAGAGAAGCCGCACGTGCAAGAGGAAGGCTTGGAGGAAGACCTGAGAAATTTTCAGAGAAAGACATAATGCTTCTTAAAACCTTGGTAGAAAGTGGTACGCCAATTAAGTCGATTGCGGATTCTTGGGGAGTGTCAAGAACAACGATTTATAGGTATATAAATAAATGAAAATTTTCTCAATCTCCTTATCCCTTACTAGAAGCCTAGTATTGATTAACCGTTCTTTTAATCGTTGTAAATATTTAAAAGCTCCTTTAGTTTCATAAAGGAGCTTTTATTATTAAATTAGAAGCTATTTTTTACTAAGTTATTTATTGGTTTTTACAACTATCATTCCAATTTTTTCATAAATCTTTTTATAATTATTTAGTACCATGAAGAAGCAAAATGTGATTACAAACACTAAAATACCTGGAAGTATATTATATCTTATGAGTAAATTAATTGAGCTACTCCCAAGTCCAATGTTTCCACAAATACTATAAGCTGTGAAAATCCCTGCAACCAAAGAAATTGGTAAGCGAAACTTAGGAAATAATAGATAGTTTCCTTTCTCCTCTAAACTTAATCTTTGATAGAAATATTGAGCAGAAAAATAGAAGAGAAAAGTAGTTAGTATAACAAATCCATCTAATATCAGCCAATGTGAATAGGTATCAAATCGGACAAAAAATGATTGATAATAAATTCCATCATTTTTATTATTGAAAATATTGTTGAAGACATTGTTCAAGATATCTAAAATATTTTGCTTTATCAACTCTAATCCAAAGACAAAGCCGATCAAAGATAAGGCGCCTGTAATCCCCTGTCCCAAAATAGTCCCAGAAAAAAAACCTAAAAAATAGTAACAAATGGCAACTAATAAGATGCAAAATTGGTAGAAAATAATTTTATCTAGAGGATAATTAATATATTGGTGAGGAATGCGACTATAAAGAATGACTAAATTAATGCTAACAGCAGT
>NZ_JBWKJV010000226.1:0-1105 GCF_056432045.1 Streptomyces sp. NPDC045701
TGTCCTGCGCCGGGAATTCGATTAAGATATGAGGCCAGGCGTTCGAGGATCTCGTCGGCGCTCTTCGTCCATGTGAAGGGGCGGGGGTTCTCATTCCAGGTCTTGATCCAGCTGCGGATGTCCTTCTCCAGTGCCTGGAGGGACTTGTGGGTGCCGCGCCGTATCTGCTTGTCCGTCAGGAGGCCGAACCATCGCTCGACCTGGTTGAGCCAGGAGGAATAGGTGGGGGTGAAGTGCATGTGGAACCGGGGGTGGGCCTCCAGCCACTTCCTGACCGGCGGCGATTTGTGGGTGCTGTAGTTGTCGCAGATCAGGTGGACGTCCAGGCCGGCCGGGACTTCCTTGTCGAGCTTGGCCAGGAACTTCTTGAACTCGACAGCCCGGTGACGGCGGTGGATGGAGCCGATGATCTCGCCGGTGGCCACGTCCAGCGCCGCAAACAGGGTGGTCACGCCGTGGCGGATGTAGTCGTGGGTGCGGCGCTCGGGCATGCCCGGCATCATCGGCAGCACCGGCGCGGACCGGTCCAGCGCCTGGATCTGGGACTTCTCATCCACGCACAGGACCAGGGCACTTTCCGGCGGGTCCAGATACAGGCCCACCACATCGCGGACCTTGTCGATGAACTGCGGGTCGCTGGACAGCTTGAACGTATCCACCTGATGCGGCTTGAGACCGAACGCCTTCCAGATCCGGCCGACCGAGGACTTCGACAGCCCGCTCTCGGCCGCCATCGAAGCCCTCGACCAGTGCGTGGCGTCCTTCGGCGACCGCTCCAGCGTGGCGACGACGACCTCCTCGACCCGGTCATCGGTGATCTTCCTCGGCGCGCCGGGCCGGGGCTCGTCCACCAGCCCTTCCATCCGCCGCTCCAGGAAGCGCCGCCGCCACTTGCCTACGGTCTGCGGCCAGATGCCGAGCTCGTCGGCAACCTGCCGGTTCGTCTTGCCGTCCGCACACCCCAGCACGATCCGGCACCGCTGAGCCAGCGCCTGCGAGGACTTCGCCCGCCGCGACCAGCGCACCAGCGCCGCCCGCTCATCCTCCGACAACACCAGCTCGGCCATCGGCCGCCCCATCTTCGCCATGGAGACAGCTTACTAAT
>NZ_JBWKJV010000227.1:0-1101 GCF_056432045.1 Streptomyces sp. NPDC045701
GTCACGCTCAGCCCCGGCCGGATCGGCGCCATCACCAAAGCCGCCCTCGTCCTCAACAACGCCTGGCGATGAATTTCGTCGAGAAAACCTCACTGCGAGACCAGTTCGAGGGCGTGGTCGGGAAGTTCCGCACAGGAGCGCAGTGGCGGGAGATGCCGGCGGAGTTCGGTGCCTGGTCCACCGTGCAGAACCGTTTTCGGCAGTGGCGGGACGCCGGGGTCTTCGAGAAGCCGTTGGAGGGCGTGATCGCCGAGGCGGCGAAGCGGGGCGAGGTGGACTTGTCGCTGGTCATCGTGGACTGCACCACCGCTCGCGCCCACAACGACGCGGCCGGGATGCGCGTGGATCGGGAGGTCCTCGACGCCGCGCCCTGGGGAAGGCCGCCGACGAGGAGAAGGCCCCCTCGAAGGGGGCATCGAGGAGGAACAAGCCGGGCAGGGGGTCGACGGCGCCCCCGGACGGGCCGAACGCCGACGCGCCCGGCGGCGGCGCAAGCTCCGGTTGAAGGCAGCCCTGCTGGGCCGCTCGCGCGGCGGGCGGACCAGCAAGGTCCACGTCGCCCCACGTCGCCTCCGACCGCAAGTGCCGCCCGCTCGTGATCACGCCGACCGCCGGCCAGGGCTCCGACAGCCCCCGGTTCATCCCCGTGCTCAGCAAGCTCCGCGTCCGCCTCCCGGCCGGACCACCCCGCACCCGGCCTGGCGCGGTCGCCGGAAGACAAGGCGTACTGCCTCCCGCGGCAACCGCACCTACCTGCGCCAACGCAACATCAAGGCGGTCATCCCGGAGAAGAGGGACCAGGCCGCCAACCGGAAGAAGAAGGGCCGACGGGGCGGCCGCCCCGTCACCCACGACGCCGAGCTCCACCAGGACCGCAACACCGTGAGCGCCTGATCAACAAGCTCAAGGCATGGCGCGGCCTCACCACCCGCTTCGACAAGACCCCCCGAGACCTACCCCGCCGGACTGCCTCTCCGGGCCTCCATGATCTGGATCAACGACCTCATGTCCTGCGCCGGGAATTCGTTGAATTAGTAAGCTGTCTCCATGGCGAAGATGGGGCGGCCGATGGCCGAGCTGGTGTTGTCGGAGGATGAGCGG
>NZ_JBWKJV010000228.1:0-1091 GCF_056432045.1 Streptomyces sp. NPDC045701
ACGTTGTCGTCAACAAAAACTTTTTGTTGACGTTTTTTAGTTGACGTTTTGTTAAAAAAAGCATTCTTAATAACTTTTTGACCATCAACGTCAACGTAAACGGTATTTCCTTTTTTTGACGTAAATTGACGTAAATCTATTGACGATTCTTTTTTTATTTTTTGCCATACAGCTTGCTTTGAAACACCTATTTCATCCGCAAGCTCTTTGATTGTCTTTAATTTTTCACTCATCATAAGTCCTGCCTTTTAACCGTGGGTAGGTATTGCTCGATTGCTTTTTTGAGATACTTAGTGATATTTTTCTTTGAGTAGTCTTCTCGCTTGGCTCTCACATAAGACAAGTGGTCTTTGACCCCATTCAAACCTCGTAAGTCTTTCAGTTCGTCATAGAGAGGGTACACATTTTTCTGTAAGCCTGCCATTGTTGCCGTATCTGTCATTTCTAATGGTGACAAAAGAAAATTTTCAATCAATAGCTTGGTGTATTTGCTTTTCATTGCTTCAATAGCTAGCTTATCTTCGGTTTCCTCTTTGACTTTATTACCCTCTTGATATACTTTATCGTCTAACTTGTAGCTGTTATCGTCTGCCATGCGTTTTTTCTCGATATGAAAGACAATAGAGTCAATACTCCGCCCTTTTTTGACTTTCTCATAGGACACGTTAAAAGAAGTGTGAGCGTTGATTTCTGCTAAAGGTTTTTCTAGTATCCATTCTGTGAATTGAAACATTCTTTTATATTCATTGACGGTATCGGTCATCACTCGCAATTCTTTCACTGTAATTGTTGGATTGCGGTAGGCTTCCACTTGCTCCGCTCTCCGTCCACCTTTAACGCTATAATGCTCGTATTGGTTGTATTGCATAGATAACCAACGGTAAAGAATAATTGAATACTTGCTATTGAGTTCGGCTATATCTGATAAGGCGTGTTGCGTAAAATTCTTTTTAAGATTGATTAAGTAAGGCATAATTTCACGATGAAATTCAATTTTTACTTCATCATGATAATCTGTCCATTCCACGTAAGGAATAGGCACAATGCTTTTAAATTTAAAACCCTTTCCTTGTTCTTCTTTGATTTGAAAA
>NZ_JBWKJV010000229.1:0-1083 GCF_056432045.1 Streptomyces sp. NPDC045701
TCAGTGCCAGCTCCAGCCAGGCGGTGTTGATGGCGAAGTGGCGGGAGGGGAAGCGGCCGAGACCGGTGGACTTGCCGCAGCGGATGCGGTCCTCGACGCGGGCGTGCGCACGGTGGCGGGCCTCCAGATGCTGCAGGGAGCCTTCGCCGTGAGGGGTGTCGGTGAGGAAGACCTGGTGGCGCGTGCCCTCGTCGAGATCGAACAAGGACAGCTGGGCGCCGGGATGTGGGCGCTCGCGCCGCACGATGATCCGGGTGCCGTCCGGGTGGTCGGCCAGGTCCACCATGCCGGTCAGTTCTGCCACTTCGGCGCCGGTCCGCAGGGTGCCGTCCTGCTCGAGTGAAGGGTGCCACAGATGGTCGGGCAGGGCCCGGATTGCGCGGCGGATTGGTTCGGTGACGGCGTATCCGACGGAGAAGGCGGTTCGGATACCCCGTTCGCGTAGTGCTCGGACGTGGGCGAGGAAGACTTTCGCGCCTCCGGCGCTGTCGGCGCGGATGAGGATGTCGGTGCCGTGGCGGTGGGCGTCGGGGATCTGGGCCAGGGCCGCGTCCAGGACGGTGATGTGGTCGGCGGCGGTGTTGGCGCCGGCATTGCCCGGCCGCAGCACCCCGGCCAGGGCTTCGCCGGTGTTGTCCAGGAAGCACAGCAGCGGGTGGTAGCCGAAGCCGCGTTTGTAGGTGGCCGCCGCCTGCTCCTTGTCCGAGTGGCAGGTGACGAGGGTGGCATCGAGGTCCAGGACCAGGCCCGGCAGGTCGCGGCCACCGGCGCGGGCCGCGGGTATGCCGCCGGTGGTCTCGGCGGCCTGCAGCCAGGCGACCTCCCGGGCGGCTGCTCTCGCCGAGCGCAGGCGGGCGAGAGCAGCCGGGTCGATGCCGGCCAGCAGGCGCCAGGCGGTCGGGGTGGAGGCGACCGGGCCGAAGACCTCCGTCTGGTCCCGCAGCAGGGCCAGGTCCGCTATCGCCTCGCCGCCGTCGGCGAGCATCACTGCCAGATCGACCGCGATCCGGCCGGGGTCGTGCCCGGTGCCACGCGGTCGAAGCCTGCGCAGCGCATCCGTGAACGCGCTGGTCAGGCCGGTGA
>NZ_JBWKJV010000230.1:0-1075 GCF_056432045.1 Streptomyces sp. NPDC045701
CTCACGGAACTCCGGCGAGTATTTCTTCGGTGGCGCCACTTCTCCCTCGTTTCTGGTTCAGGGTGATCCTATTGGACCCCTGTCCGGAAACTTCGGGGCACCTCAGGTCGAGGCGCATCCCTCGACGTCGCGCCATCCCAAGGCCCGCGGTGTCTCCGCACGCTCCATGGAGACCTTGCGCAGGGCGGGCCTGCCTGCCGATCAGGTGTTCTTCTACCGCGGCCGGGACCTGGTCGGCCCCGACTACACGCGCACTGGCCTGGGCCCCCAACCTGCCGACGGCGAGGAGAACACCCCCTCCCCTGGGCTCATCTGCTCCCAGGACGTGCTGGAGCCGCTCCTGCTGCAGTACGCGACCGACGTGGCCGACGCACGCATCCAGTTCGGGACGCGCCTGGTGTCGTTCGCCGACCACGGACAGGGTGTGCTGGCCGAGGTCGAAGACTCCCAGACCGGTGCGCGGCTCAGGTGTCGGCGGCCTGGCTGGTGGGCTGCGACGGTGCCGCCAGTACCGTCCGCTCCCTGGCCGGGATCGGGATGGAGGGTCCCACAGGCTTGGGCCGGTACCTGAGTGTCCGGTTTGAGGCACCGCTGGGAGAGGCGGTCGCCGATCGGGCCAGTGCCTCCTACTTCCTCACCGTGGCGGGCCGGGGCGGATTCATGGCCGTGGACAACGACCGCCACTGGATCTACCAGTACCCCATCCCACAGGTCTGTCCGCCCAGGCCCGCTGGCGAGCGGTCACCGCGCCCCACCTCGTCGCCCTCGTCCGATCCGGCGCACGCTTCGAAAAGGGCCACCTCATCGAACAAGAAGAGACCCTCGCAGCATGAACCACACCAACTGATCCACAAGTCTTGACTATTGCTCCACAGGTCTCGGGCACACAGCCACAAGTGGACCTCTCTGATCACGGTTATCTGGCGGATCTGATTCGCACGGCCGCCGGTGTTCCTGGCCTCGAACTGAACCAGTGGTCGCCCGGTACTACAGCCGTGAGTCGCGGTTGCGGTCTCTGCGGTCGCGGGTGGCGTGATGGCTTTGGCGGGCGCGGGTCTGGTGGGTGCGGCGCCAG
>NZ_JBWKJV010000231.1:0-1068 GCF_056432045.1 Streptomyces sp. NPDC045701
TGTGGCTGGGGTCGGAGGCGGCTGAGCTGGGTGTTTCCGGTGTCGCGATCGTGGCGCGGGCTGCGGGGGTGGATCCGAAGACGGTGCGGCGGGGCCGGGATGAGCTGGCGGCGGGGATCGTTCCGGACGGCCGGGTGCGCGGGCCCGGCGGCGGGCGGCCGTCGGTGACCGATCTCGACGCCGGGCTGGCGCCGGCACTGCGGGAGCTGGTCGATCCCGAAACCCGGGGGGATCCGATGTCGCCGTTGTGCTGGACGGCCAAGTCGACCGCGCACCTGGCCGGAGTGCTGACCGAGGGCGGTCATCAGATTTCGGCGCGGACGGTGGCCGGGCTGCTCAAAGCCGATGGGTACTCGCTGCGGGGCAACGTCAAGACCGTTGAGGGCAAGCAGCCTCCTGATCGGGACGCGCAGTTCGGATACATCAACGAGCAGGTTGTGGTGTTCGCCGCGGCCGGAGATCCGGCGATCAGCGTGGACTGCAAGAAGAAGGAGCTGGTCGGGAACTTCGCCAACGGCGGTGCCGAGTGGGCTCCGGCCGGGCGGCCGGAGAAGGTGTCCGTGCATGACTTCCCTGACCGAGAGCTTGGCAAGGCGGTGCCCTGCGGGGTCTACGGCCTGGCGGCGAATGCCGGCTGGGTGAACGTGGGGGTCGGGGCGGACACCGGGGCGTTCGCGGTCGCCTCGGTCCGCGGCTGGTGGGAGCAGGCCGGGCGGGCTGCCTGCCCGGCGGCCCGGAGGCTCCTGATCACCGCCGATGCCGGCGGGTCGAACGGTTCACGGCTGCGGCTGTGGAAGACCGAGCTGGCCGTCCTGGCCGCCGAGACCGGCCTGGAGATCACCGTGACGCACCTGCCGCCGGGAACATCAAAATGGAATCGCATCGAGCATCGGCTGTTCTCCGCCATCACCATGAACTGGCGGGGCAGGCCGTTGACATCCTACGAGGTCATCGTGGAAACGATCGGCACCGTCACCACGAAGACCGGCCTGACCGTGGAGGCCAGGCTCGGTCTCGGCGACTACCCCAAGGGCATCAAGATCAGCGACAAGGACATGAAGGTCTTCG
>NZ_JBWKJV010000232.1:0-1058 GCF_056432045.1 Streptomyces sp. NPDC045701
ACGACCTTGGGGGAAATTGAGGTCGGGCCGTCTTGGCCTGGTGGTTCGGCTGGTGGGTGATCAGCAGGCCGTCGTGCGGACGAGGACCAGTTCGGTGCTTGTCCGTCGACGGGTCGGCCGGCGGGCGGAGCGGTCGGAGACCAGGCCCGCGATCGCTCGGTGTGTCTGGTCGTAGTCCTCGCGTCGGCCGGTGTACCGCTGGAGGGGACGCCACTGCTTGTACTCGGCGTTGGCGTGCTCCACCACGATCCGGGCCGAGGACTGGCGGCGGCGTTCTTCGCGCCAGGCGCGCTTCTCGCCGTCCGGGGCATCGTCGGCCGGCTTCTTCGGCGGCGCGCTGACCTGGCCGGGGAACTCCTTGGCCAGGCCCTGGTAGCCGGAGTCGACCTTGGCTTTCACGTCCGGGTGCTGGCGGAATTGTTCGGCGATGCCCTCGGTGCGTACGGCGGTCTGGTCGTGCATCCGCCCGGGCCGGGGCACGCCGGAGAAGAGGGTGCGGCCCTGGCCGTCGCTGAAGGTGGTGGTCTTCATGGTGTTCTGCCTCTTCTTGCCCGAGACGAACGCCTTGCGTCCGGGCCGTCCTGCCTTGGGGCGTCTGATCTGGACTTCCGTGCCGTCCATGCGGAACTCGACGCCTTCGGCCTCCGCGTAGGCGAACAGGTCCTCCACGGTGCGGATCCGTAGGCCCGGGCGGTCGGGGACGGCGAAGCCGCGGGCCGCGAGCAGGGGCCTGACCTCGCGGATCGCAGCGGAAACAGTCGAGCGGTCGACTTCGAAGAGCTCTGCCAGGGCGGCGTGCGGCAGTCCGAGGCGCAGGCAGACCAGGGTGACCAGCAGCCGGTCGGTGAAGACCAACCGCTGTTTGCGCCCCGCGCCTGCTGCTCTCCGCCTCGCGCCCCCGCGTTGCTCCCGCAGTCGGGACTCGCGAGCGGCTTCCCACTGGGGTGCGAGTTCTTCGAGCAACTCGCCGAAATGTGCGCGAGAGACCCCGGACAGGGCAGGATGGGAGCAGGCCGTGCGGGCCCAGGTAAGCATCACAACTCACCCAACCCGCACGG
>NZ_JBWKJV010000233.1:0-1050 GCF_056432045.1 Streptomyces sp. NPDC045701
AGCCGCAGATCGCCTCGATGAACGACACCGGCGCCGACAGCAGTTCGTAGATCGTGCCCGACCATTTGGGCAGGTAGATGCCGAAAGAGGCGTTGGAGATGCTCTCGGTCAGCAGCGACATCATGATCAGGCCCGGCACGATGAAGGCCGCGTAGCTGATCCCGCCGATTTCGACCATGCGCGAACCGATCGCCGAGCCGAACACGATGAAGTACAACGAGGTCGACAGCACCGGCGTGGCGATGGACTGCATCAGGGTGCGGAAGGTGCGGTGCATCTCGAAGAAATAGATCGCCTTGATCGCATGCACGTTCATGCCCGCGCCTCCTGCGCCGCGCGCGGCTGCTTGACCAGTTCGACGAAGATCTCTTCCAGCGAGCTCTGCGCGGTCTGCAGATCCTTGAACTCGATCCCGTGCTCGGCCAGCCGCTTGAGCAAGGCGGCGATGCCGGTGTCCTCGGCTTGCGCGTCGAAGGTGTAGACCAGTTCGCTGCCGTCGGCCGACAGGGTCAGCGCGTCGCCGGCCAGCCCGGGCGGCAGCGCGGCCAGCGGCGCCTGCAGTTGCAGGGTCAGCTGCTTCTTGCCGAGCTTGCGCATCAGCGCGCGGGTCTCCTCGACCAGCACGATCTCGCCCTTGCTGATCACCCCGACCCGGTCGGCCATTTCCTCGGCTTCCTCGATGTAGTGCGTGGTCAGGATGATGGTCGTGCCGTTCTCGCGCAGGCGCGACACCATCGCCCACATCTCGCGGCGCAGTTCCACGTCGACGCCGGCGGTGGGCTCGTCGAGGAACAGGATGCGCGGCTCGTGCGACAGCGCCTTGGCGATCAGCACGCGCCGCTTCATGCCGCCGGACAGGGCCATGATCTTCTCGCCGCGCTTGTCCCACAGCGCCAGCTCACGCAACAGCGTTTCCAGGTAAGCGGGGTTGGGCGGCTTGCCGAACAGGCCGCGGCTGAAGCGCACCGTGTCCCACACGGTTTCGAAGGCGTCGGTGTGCAGCTCCTGCGGCACCAGCCCGATCGCCGCGCGCGCGGCGCGGTAGTCGCG
>NZ_JBWKJV010000234.1:0-1044 GCF_056432045.1 Streptomyces sp. NPDC045701
GGTTTTGATCTGGAAGTCGCGGTTGTTGGGGTGGGGCAGAGTTCCCGGGCGCTTCAGGTTTGGTAGGCGCAGTGTTAGCCCCAAACGCCGAGTAATGCATGAAGTTCCCCAACGCGCCTTGGAAAAAGCTAGAAGCCATCGGCGGCACCGAAAGAATCAAGACGGTCAGGAAAATCCCCAAGCCGCCCTGTTGCAGCGCCATCGTGTTCACCCCCGGCGAGTCACCGGCACCGAGTGCCATCATCGTCAGATACTGAGTGGCGAAGCTCGCCGCCACGGCAGCGACCATCTTCATCGCCACGGTCACGGTGAAGCTCAGCACCGCCATCGAGAACATCGTGCCCAGGCCGTACTGCAGCCAGCGGGCGAACATGGATTTGGTCCGCTCGAACATCAGGCTGAGGATGAACAACGGGCTGAAGCCGATGAACAGCGCGATGGCGAACTTGTACATCATCAGCAGCGCGCCGCCGATCACGGCCGGGCCGGCGACGCCGATGCCGGTCATCAGCAGTGCGCGGTCCTTGTCGTCCTTGATCGCGGGGCTGTCCAGCGCAGGCAGGGCATCGATCGCGGCCATGGCCAACTGCATGTTGGTCAGTCCGCTGTCGATGACTTCGGCCGGGTCCTTGTCGCTGTCGGTGACGATGTTACCGATGGCCCTGGGCAGGTCGTGGCTCAGCGTGGTGTGGATGCTGCCGGTCACGAACGTCGCCGAGGTGGCCGCGGTCAGGATCAGGAACACGCGCAGCGAGCTGACCAGCAGGCTCATCATCGGCTCGCGCGATTGGCCGGTCATGATGCGATACCCTTGGGTCACGATCCACATCGTCGCCAGCGTGGCCGCGATGGCGCCGATGACGCTGGTCATGCGGTGCATCATGTTGTCGCGGAATACGACGATCTCGTGGTCGAGATGATCGAAGATGAGCTTGAAGAACACCCACTGGCCGAGACTGTCGAACTGCGCGCTCAATCCGTCGAACAGTTGAGCGAGTGCGGCGGCGGTCGTCCATGACAAAGACATGGGCTGTTTCCTCGATC
>NZ_JBWKJV010000235.1:0-1035 GCF_056432045.1 Streptomyces sp. NPDC045701
GCCCTGCGCGCTGAACTGAAGACCGTGCGCAAGGAGAACCAGAAACTGGCCACCGAGCGGGACATCCTGCGTAAGGCAACCAAGTTTCCCGCACAGGAGATGACCTGGTGAACCGCTGCCAGTTCATTGAGGACCACCACCGCGCCCGGGGCGTGAAGCGGTTGTGTCAGGTGCTGGAGGCCGCCCGCTCCAGCTTCTGCAAATGGCGGGCCGGCCGCGCAGCCCGCACCGCACGTGAGCAGGCCGGTGCGACGCTTGCCGAGCGGATCAGGGCCGTGCACACCGGGTGGGACGGCACCTGCGGCCGCCCCCGGATCACCGCCGGGCTGCACGGCGGGGGCGAGCGCGTGAACCACAAGCGGGTCGGACGGGTCATGCGCAAGTACGGCATCGCCGGGCTGCGGCTGCGCAAGCGCCAGGTCACCACCATGCCCGAACCGCCCGCCACACCGGTGCCGGACCTGCTGCGGCGCGACTTCACCGCGAGCGCGCCGAACACCAAGGTACGCCGGGGACATCACCTGCCTGCCGGCGGGCGACGGCGAGTTCCTGTATCTGGCGACCGTGACCGACTGCTTCTCCCGCCGCCTGGCGGGCTGGCCAATCGCCGGCCACCTGCGCACCTCACTGGTCACCGGCGCGCTCAGGGCTGCCGCCGCAACCCGCGGCAGCCTGGCCGGAGCCGCGTTCCACAGCGATCACGGAAGCCCAGTACACCTCCCGTGAATCCGCTGATAGCTGCGCCGAGCTGGGCGTCAGGCAGTCCATGGGCGCGGTCGGCACGAGCGCGGACAACGCACTCGCCCAGTCGTTCAGCGCAGCCCTCAAACGCGAGACGCTCCGTGGCGCCCGCCGCTCCGACGGGGCCCGCGCCTGCCGCCTGGCGGTCTTCCGCTGGACCACCCGCTACCACACCCGCCGACGGCACCCGGCGAACGGACAGCAGGCACCGATCGCCTACGAACAGCAGCCAGCTACCCAGACACTCGCCGCATAACGACACGAACAGGTGTCCACTCCTCGGGGGCAAGGCCC
>NZ_JBWKJV010000236.1:0-1018 GCF_056432045.1 Streptomyces sp. NPDC045701
CTGCGGTTCGCGCCCGACGATGCGCGGCACGCGGCCGCGCGCACGCCGGCGGCCTTGCAGTGGGTGCAGCGGACCCAGCGTTCATTGGCGCACCAGTCGGCAGCGCCGTCGGTGGCGCTGGCGGCGAGGCCGTTGCGCGCAGGCTTTCGTACCGGCTTTCGCACCGGCCTCGGCGCCCACGCCGGCCGCTGCGCCGCGACCGCCGCGCAGGCGTTGCCCGTCGACGCGGTGGCGACGCGCGGCGCGTCCGTGGCCGGCGTTCTGGCCGGCCTGCCTTAGCCGGTTCGGCGCGGCGCACGCCGCGACGGCGATTCAATAACCGCCGCGCCCGAGGAAGCTCGAACCGATCGTGCATTGCTTCCCGCACGAGTTGCACTTGTCTTCCGCGGCCTTGAACGTGGCCTTCTCGCTGTCGGAGAGTTTGGCCACTTCCTCGCCGAACTCTTTCGAGCCGACGCGTGCGCGCGACATCAGGCGTTCGGTCACCGGCGTGGCTTCCATCGCCAGTTCGTACATGCCGTCGCAGGTCTTGTAGCAAAAGCCGTCGTGCACGGCGACGGTCTCGCGCTGGCCGATGACGCCGGCCTTGATCATGATGTCGCGGCAACTGCGCGACGCCTCGGACAGGTAGCTGTTCATCGCGCAGGAGCCGGATTTGCAACTCATGCCGACATCGCAGGTGGCGACGATGTCGGAATCTTCGCCGCAGGCGCCGCCTAGCTGGCGGACAACGTTCTTCTTGCCGAGCGCGTCGCCGGCGAAGGCGGCGGCGAGCAGGAACAGGCACACGATCGGAAGGCTTCGGCTCATGGTCTTCTCCGTGAACGGGACGACGGACGGCGCGCGCCGCGGGGGCGGCCCGAGGGCGACGGCGCTTGCGCGCGAGGGACTGGCCTGGCGGTACGAGGCGGCGCGGACGGCCGCCGGGGCCGATCTTAGGCGCGGCGCGAACCGGGCCGATGTGATTGGCGTTGCAGCGTGAGCGGCGGTGAGGCGGGCCGTTGTCGCGGCTCCGGCG
>NZ_JBWKJV010000237.1:0-1008 GCF_056432045.1 Streptomyces sp. NPDC045701
TGGGCGCGGCGCAGGAGCCGCCGGCGAGCGTGCATCCGGCGCAATGGCCGGCGCTGAAGCCGCCGATCCCGCGCGACGCCCGGCTCGAGGCGCGGATCCAGGCGCTGCTGGCGAAGATGAGCGTGGAGGAGAAGGTCGGCCAGATCGTCCAGGCCGACATCAACAGCGCCACGCCCGAGGACGTGCGCAAATACCACATCGGTTCGGTATTGGCCGGCGGCAATTCCGAGCCTGGCGGCATCTCCGAGCCGGGCGGCAACTACGCCGCGCCGCCGCAGGAATGGCTGGACATCGCCGACAAGTTCTATAAAGCCTCGATGGACGACAGCGACGGCAAGGTCGCGATCCCGATCATTTTCGGCATCGACGCCGTGCACGGGCACAACAACCTGATCGGCGCGACCTTGTTCCCGCACAACGTCGGCTTGGGCGCGATGCGCAATCCGGCGCTGATCCGCCGCATCGGCGAGGCCACCGCGGCCGAAGTGCGCAGCACCGGCATGGAGTGGACCTTCGCCCCGACCCTGACCGTGCCGCGCGACGACCGCTGGGGCCGCACGTATGAAGGTTACTCGGAAGACCCGCGGCTGGTGGCCAGCTACGCCGCGGCGGCGATCGAGGGACTGCAGGGCAAGCTCGGCAGCAAGCAGTTCCTCGACGGCGCGCACGTGATCGCCTCGGCCAAGCACTTCCTCGCCGACGGCGGCACCTTCGAGGGCCGCGACCAGGGCGATGCGAAGATCAGCGAGAAGCAGCTGCGCGAAATCCACGGCGCCGGCTATCCGCCGGCGCTCAAGGCCGGCGCGCAGACCGTGATGGCCTCGTTCTCGAGCTGGAACGGCGCCAAGATGCACGGCAACCACGCGCTGCTGACCGATGTGCTGAAAGGCCGCATGGGCTTCGACGGCTTCGTGGTCGGCGACTGGAACGCGCACGGCCAGCTCACCGGCTGCAGCAACGAGAACTGCGCGGCCGCGTTCAACGCCGGCGTGGACATGCTGATGGCGC
>NZ_JBWKJV010000238.1:0-1003 GCF_056432045.1 Streptomyces sp. NPDC045701
GTGCGGAGCTGACGCGCTGGGCGCGGCGGGCGAAGACCGCGCAGTTCCTGGCGCTGCGGGCGCGGATCGTGCTGCGGTGTGCGGAGGGCGGGACCGATAAGGAGATCGCCGCCGAACTCGGCGTGTCGCAGGGCACGGTGAACCGCTGGCGATCAAGGTTCATCCGGTTGCGGCTGGGCGGGCTGAATGATGAGCCGCGTCCCGGCAGGCCGCCCTCGATCCTGCTGGACCGGGTCGGGGACGTGCTCACGGCGACGCTGGAGTGCACCCCGGGCAAGGACACCCACTGGTCCCGGGCCTCGATGGCCAAGCACTCGGGGCTGTCGAGGTCCACCATCGGGCGGATCTGGAAGAAGTTCGACCTCAAGCCCCATCTCCAGGACGCGTTCAAGCTCTCCACCGGCCCGCAGTTCGCCGCGAAGGTCGTCGACGTCGTCGGCCAACCACAACCCGCCCGAGAAGGCGGTGGTGCTGTGCGTGGACGAGAAGAGTCAGATCCAGGCGCTGGACCGGTCCCAGCCGGGGCTGCCGATGATGCCGGGCATGCCCGAACGGCGCACCCATGACTGCCTGAGGCACGGCATCACCAGCCTGTTCGCCGCCTTCAACATCGCCGACGGCACCGTCATCAGCGAACTCCACCGCCGCCACCGCGCCATCGAGTTCAAGAAGTTCCTGGTCACGATAGACAAGGCCGTCCCGGCCGGACTCGACGTGCACCTCGTGTGTGACAACTACGCCACCCACAACACCCCCGAGATCAAGACATGGCTCGGCAGACATCCCCGCTTCCACGTCCACTTCACCCCCACCGGCTCCTCCTGGATCAACCAGGCCGAGCGGTGGTTCGGCCTGCTGACCGACAAACTCATCCGCCGCGGCGTCCACACCTCCGTAAAGGCCCTCGAAGACGACATCAGAGCCTGGATTGACGACTGGAACAAGAACCCCAGGCCCTTCACCTGGACCAAGACCGCCGACGAGATCCTGAACTCCCTCGCCG